>JAFEFJ010000164.1 GCA_018240635.1 Pseudomonadota bacterium
ACCAGCCTGCCGATGTCGCCGCCGAAGATCCGCGCCGCCCTCGACGCGGGCTGACGCGGGCCGGACAGGGAAGGCCGGCGGAATGCCGCGCGTCGTGCTGATGGGCATGGCGTCGCGGCGTTTCGCCGGCGGCCTGTCGGAGTTCGATGTCGAAGCCGACACGTTCCGCCGTCTGATCACGGAACTGGAAGCGCGCTATCCCGGCCTCGGCCGTCAGGTGGAGGACGGCATGGCCATCGCCATCGACGGCACGATCTATCAGGATGCCTATGGCGCCCGCATCGGCCCCGACAGCGAAGTGGTGCTGATCCCCAAGATCGCCGGCGGTTAGCGCACCCCGGGCGGCGCTCCCGATCCGTTGATCCACGTCAACGCGCCGTCCGCCCGGCAGCCGTCCTATGGTGGCACCGGTGCGGCGGAGCCGTTTGCGCAAGGGCGGATGCGCCGTTCATCCCAGAACGGAGGAAGGCCATGGCGATCCGCGATTTGCTCGTTGTGCTGGACGGCGCTGCCCGCGACGAAAACACGGTCGCGACCGCGCTTGCCGTGGCGGGCCGCCTGGAGGCGAGCGTTACCGCCCTGTGCCCGCTGGAACTGCTCTACCCCGGCGATCTCGCCGGGGCGATCGGGGCCTATCCGCAGCTTCTCGTGCTGCGCGATGTCGCGGGACAACTCGATGCGCGGCTCCACGAGCAGGCCAGCCAGATCGAGAGTTCCTTTCAACAGAAACTCAAAGAGGCGGGGCTCGATGGCGGTTTCGAGGCGATCGACGGCGCGGCGATGGACGTCGTCGCCACCCGCGCCCGCATCGCCGACCTCGTGGTGATCGGCCAGGCGATGCCGGGCATGCCGGCGCCAGTCCCGATCTCTGCCATCATCACTGAAGTTCTTATGCGTTCCGGCCGCCCGGTGTTGCTGGTGCCGTTCGCGGGCAAGCACCCTGCGATGGCCCGCAATGTGCTGATCGGCTGGAGCGGCACGCGCGAAGCGGCGCGCGCCGTCCACGATGCGCTTCCGCTGCTTGCACCCGGAGCGCGGGTCACCGTCCTCTCGGTGCAGAAGGGTCATGCCGGAGAAGCCGAACCCCACAAGCCGGGCGAGGCGCTCGCGGAACATCTCGTGCGTCATGGCTTCGCCGCGACTGCGGCGCGCACCGTCTCGGATCACAATGTCGGCGACGCCGATGCGCTGCTGAACTTCGCCTCCGACCTCGGCGCGGACCTGCTGGTGACCGGCGCGTACGGCCATTCCCGGGTGCGCGAGATCGTTTTAGGCGGCGTTACCAACGCGTTGCTGGATCACGCCACGCTGCCGGTGCTGATGTCGCACTGACACTCTGTTCCCCGTCCTGGCGGGGCCTGTCCCGGGCCGACGTGGTCAGGCGCCGCCGGGCGGCGCCGGCAAGGCAAAGGCGCGCGACGGAGACCTTATGCGGCCTTCTTCGCCAACATGCCCCGCGCGATCAGCGTCTCGGCGATCTGCACGGCGTTCAGCGCGGCGCCTTTCCGCAGGTTGTCGGACACGCACCAGAACGACAGGCCGTTTGCCACGGTGGGGTCCTTGCGGATGCGGCTGACGAACACCGCGTCCTCGCCCACGCAGTCGAGCTGCGTGATGTAGCCGCCGTCCTCGCGCTGATCGACGACCGAGACGCCCGGCGCGTCGCGCAGCGCGGCCCGCGCTTCCGCCACCGTGATCGGCTTCTCGAACTCGACCGTCACCGCCTCGCCATGGCCGATGAACACCGGCACACGCACGCAGGTCGCGAACACCTGGATGTCGGGATCGAGGATCTTCCGCGTCTCGACCACCATCTTCCACTCCTCCTTCGTCGACCCGTCATCCATGAACTTGTCGATGTGGGGAATGCAGTTGAAGGCGATCTCCTTGGTGAACTCCTGCGGCGGGCTCTGTTCGTGCACGAAGCTCGCCTTGGTGTGGTTGTACAGCTCGTCCATCGCCTCCTTGCCGGCGCCGGAGACGGACTGGTACGTGGAGACCACCACGCGCTTGACCTTGAAGCGGTCGTGCAGCGGCTTCAGCGCCACCACCATCTGGATGGTGCTGCAGTTCGGGTTGGCGATGATGTTGCGCTTGGCGAACTTCGGCAGGTGGTGCGGGTTCACCTCCGGCACCACCAGCGGCACGTCAGGCTCCATGCGGAAATGGCTCGTATTGTCGATCACCACGCAGCCCGCGGCACCCGCGCGCGGGGCATGCACGGCGGAGATCGCGGCACCCGGGCTGAACAGGCCGATATCCCAGCCCGCGAAATCGAAGGTCTCCAGGTTCTTGACCTTCAGGACCCGTTTGTCGCCGAACGAGACTTCCTGGCCCGCCGAACGGGCCGAGGCCAGGGCGACGATGTCGCTGACCGGGAAATCCCGTTCGATCAGCGTTTTCAGCATCTCGCGCCCGACCGCCCCGGTGGCGCCGACGACCGCGACCCTGTAGCCCATCTGTCCCGTCTCCTGGTTGAAACCGCGCAGCGATACCGGCGCGGCCGGGCCGGTGCAAGGATCGCGCGCGCGGGTCAGGGGTCGCCCGGGCGCAGCGCCTCCCGCCAGATGCCCGTGCGTGGCACGCCGTCCGGGCCGATCGTGCCGCGATACATCCCGCCGCTGTTGAACGGCAGCGCGACGTTGCCCGCGGCGTCCACCGCGATCAGCCCGCCCGAGCCGCCGCGCGCGGCCAGCGCCTCGCTCACCGTCTGGGCCGCCGCTTCCAGCGTCTCGCCGCGATAGGCCATGCGCGCGCTGATGTCGTGCGCCGCCGCCCAGCGGATGAAGTATTCGCCGTGACCGGTGGCGGACACCGCGCAGGTCGCGTTGTCGGCGAAGGTGCCCGCGCCGATCACCGGCGTGTCCCCCACCCGGCCCGGCATCTTTCCGGTCATGCCGCCGGTGGAGGTCGCGGCGGCCAGGTTGCCCCGGGCGTCCCGCGCGACCGCGCCCACCGTGCCATGGCGGTCCGCGTCGCTCCGGTTGTCGGCAGCGCCCGAGGCGCGGCGGGCGAGTTCCGCGTCCAGCGCGGCGATCCGCCGGTCGGTCAGGAAGTAGGTCTCGGGCATGAAGAACAGGCCGTGCTCGCGGCAGAAGCGCAAAGCGCCCTCGCCGATCAGCATGACGTGCGGGCTTTTCTCCATCACCGTCCGCGCCGCCAGCACCGGGTTGCGCGGGCCGAGGATGCCGGCGACGGCGCCCGCCGCGCGGTCCGCGCCGTCCATGATCGCGGCGTCCATCTCCGGCCGCCCGTCCGTGGTCAGCACCGCGCCGCGCCCGGCGTTGAACAGCGGATCGTCCTCCAGCGCCATCACCGCCGCCGTGACGGCATCGAGCGCGCTGCCGCCCCGCGCCAGCACCGCATGGCCCGCGCGCAGGCACGCGGCGAGGCCGCGATGATAGGCCTCCGCCTCCTCGTCCGTGATGCTGCCCTCCGGGATCGTCCCCGCACCGCCATGCAGCGCCAGCATGGTACCGCCCATCCGCCTCTCCGTTGCTTCCCGCCGGGAGCCGATTTGCCGCCGCCGCGGATCGTCGTTATGTGCCCAGGCGGCGGCGCCGTGAACCGGACGGGGGAGAATTCTGATGCGCGAAATCGGGCATTTCATCGGCGGGCGCGCTGTCGCCGGCACATCGGGCAATTTCGGCGAGGTGTTCAATCCCGCGACCGGCGAGGTCTCGGCCCGCGTCGCGATGGCGAGTGCGGCGGAACTGGATCAGGCCGTCGCCGCCGCGCGGGCGGCCTGGCCCGCCTGGGCCGCGATGCCGCCGCTGCGCCGCGCGCGCGTGATGTTCCGCTTCAAGGAATTGCTGGAGCGCGACCGCAAGAAGCTCGCCGCCGCGATCACCGCCGAGCACGGCAAGACGCTGGCCGACGCCGAGGGCGAGGTGCAGCGCGGCCTGGAAGTGGTGGAATTCGCCTGCGGCATCCCGCATCTGCTGAAGGGCGAATACACCGAGGCGGTGGGCACCGGGATCGAGGCGTGGTCGGTCCGCCAGCCGCTCGGCGTGGTTGCGGGCATCACGCCGTTCAATTTCCCCGTGATGGTGCCGCTGTGGATGCTTCCCGTCGCGCTCGCCTGCGGCAACTGCTTCATCCTGAAGCCGTCGGAGAAGGACCCCTCGCCCAGCCTGATGCTGGGTGAGCTGCTCAAGGAAGCCGGGCTGCCGGACGGCGTGTTCAACGTCGTGCAGGGCGGCCGCACGGCGGTCGAGGCGATCCTGGAGCATCCGGGGATCGAGGCGATCAGCTTCGTCGGCTCCACGCCGATCGCGCAGACCGTCTATCGGGGCGGCACCGCGCACAACAAGCGCGTGCAGGCGCTGGGCGGCGCGAAGAACCACCTGGTGGTGATGCCCGACGCCGACATGGATGACGCGGTGGATGCGCTGATGGGCGCGGCCTACGGCTCGGCCGGGGAACGCTGCATGGCGGTCTCCGTCGCGGTCGCGGTGGGCAACGCGGGCGACAGGCTGATCCAGAAGCTGGAGCCGCGCGTGCGCGCGCTGAAGGTGGGTCCGGGCACCGATCCAGAGGCCGAGATGGGGCCGCTCGTCACGCGCGAGCATCGCGACAAGGTGGCGGGCTATGTCGATCAGGGCGTGAAGGAAGGCGCGAAACTGGTCGTGGACGGGCGCGGCCTGTCGCTGCAGGGCTACGAGAACGGCTTCTTCATCGGCGGTTCGCTGTTCGACGACGTGAAGCCGGGGATGCGCATCTACAACGAGGAGATCTTCGGGCCGGTGCTGAGCGTGGTGCGCGCGCCGGACCTGTCGGGCGCGGTGAAGCTGGTCAACGACCACCAGTTCGGCAACGGCGTCGCGATCTTCACCGCCGATGGCGGCGCTGCGCGCGATTTCGCCAGCGGCATCAAGGTGGGCATGGTCGGCGTGAACGTGCCGATCCCGGTTCCGATGGCGTTCCATTCCTTCGGCGGCTGGAAGCAGTCGCTGTTCGGCGATCACCACATCCACGGGCCGGAGGGCGTGCGGTTCTACACGCGCTACAAGGCGATCACCCAGCGCTGGCCGACGGGCGCCCGGCGCGGGCCGGAGTTCACCATGCCGACGCTGGGGCGCTGACGCCCCGCTTGCCGGCGAGGGTGCGATGACCGGCCTCTACGGCAACGCCGCCATCCTCGCCGGCATGGTGGTCTGCTACAGCGCCGTCTCGCTGCCTGTCGCGCGGTCCTGGCTGAGCGGCCCGATCCTGTTCACCGCCGCCGGGCTCGCGCTCGGCCCGCTCGGCCTCGGCGCTCTCGATCTCCAGATCACCGGCGCCGATCTGCGCACGCTGGCCGAGCTGGCCCTTGCGATGGTGCTGTTCAGCGACGCGGCGCACGCCGATCTTTCGGTGGTGCGCCGCTCGGTCGGCCTGCCGGAACGGCTGCTGCTGATTGGGCTGCCGCTCACCATCGTCGCGGGCTTCCTCGTGGGCGTCGCATTGTTCCCCGGCCTCGACCTGCTTGAGGTCGCGCTGCTTGCCGGGATGCTCGCCCCCACCGACGCGGCGCTCGGCGCGCCCGTCGTCTCCAACGCCGGCGTTCCCGCCGCGACGCGCGAGGCGCTGAACCTGGAAAGCGGCCTGAACGACGGCATCTGCGTGCCCGTGATCCTGGTGCTGCTCGACATCGCCTCAGGGGTGGAGCTGCACCACGGAACGGTGACGCACGCGCTTCTGGTGGTGGCCGAGGAAATCGGCATCGGGCTTGCCGCGGGCGTCGTGCTGGCGGGGCTCGGCGCCGTGGTGCTGCGGCTCGCGCGCCGGCGCGGCGGGATCGATCACCATTGGCTGCACGTCCCGGTCGTGGCACTCGCGGCGCTGTGCTTCTGCGCGGCGCAGGCGCTGGGCGGCAGCGGCTTCATCGCCTGCTTCGCCGGCGGCCTGCTGTTCGGCTTCCTGCGCGAGCGGGACGCGGAGGACATGCTGGGCGGCGCCGCATCGACCGGCGAGGTGCTGGCGATGCTTACCTGGCTGACCTTCGGCGGTCCGGTGCTCGGGCGGCTGCTGCCCGAGATGGGTTGGCGTCAGGTCGCGTATGCGGTGCTGAGTCTGAGCGTGGTGCGCATCGCGCCGGTGCTGCTCTCGCTTGCGGGCACCGGGCTCGGGATGGGTCAGAAGCTGTTCATCGGCTGGTTCGGCCCGCGCGGCCTCGCCAGCATCGTGTTCGCCGTCATCGTGGTGGACGCGGGCCTGCCCGGCGCCCGCACCGTCGCCGTCACGGCGGCCTGCACGGTGCTGATGAGCGTGGTCGCCCACGGCATGACCGCGAACCCGCTGGTAATGCGCCTGCGGGCGGCCTGAAGGCTCAGGCGCCCGCGCGCCACATCGCGACGAACCGGCGAAGCTGCTCGTCCTCCACGTCCGAGACCGCCCAGAACACCATGCCGTCCTGCGCCCAGCGCTCGACGTTGTATCCCTTGATCGTGCCGGACCACGCGGGTGCGGGTTTGTCCTGCGGCCAGACGTAGAGATCGATCACGTGCTTGTCCCGCCCATAGGACAGCGCGGCGACGGCGCGGCCGTCGAGGTAGTCGAGCCGGCCGCCCAGCAGCGGGAAGCCCTGCGCGGCGAAATCCTTCACTGGCGGGGCGAAATCCAGCCGGCCGTCGAACCAGGGCTTCACCGTGTGCCGGTCGGACGAAGCGACGTCCATCAAATGGCCTGGCTGCAGGGCGCGGATGTGGCTCGCCACCACCTCGCCGGGCAGATCGCCCGCGCCCGGCAGAATGATCGCCAGCGCCAGGCTGGCGGCCAGCGCGAAGCCCACGCCGAACCCGGCGCCGAGCCGCCGCCGTTCCCGCGGGCCGCCGAGGACCCGCCGCCATCCGGACGGAGGCGGCGGCGCGGGCGCCAGGGTGGGTGCCGCAGTTGCCGCCGCTGCCTGGGCGATGCGGGCGCGCAGGGCGGCGGGGGCGGCGTGGCGCGTCGCCTCGGCGCGGATGCGGGCGGACAGTGCGCCCAACTGGGCGGCGGTTTCGCGGCAGTCGTCGCAGGCGGCGAGGTGGGCGGCGAGCGGCGCGGCCTCGGCGGGCGAGAGTTCGCCGTCGAGGTCCGCCTGAAGGCGCAGCCGCATTTCCTCGCAGCGCGGATCGCTCATCGCCCCGCCTCCGCCGCCTGCGTGCGCAGCAGCGCCTGCCGCGCGCGCCACAGGCGCGACATCACCGTGCCGATGGGCGCGTCGGTCACGCGGGCGATCTCCTTGTAGGAGAGCCCCTCGATCTCGCACAGGATCAGGCATTCGCGCAGTTCGATCGGCAGCGCGGCGATGGCGTCGTCCAGCCGCGCGATGTCCTGGCGGAGCGCCGTCATCGCCTCGGGTCCCGGCGCGGGATCGGGCACGTCGAAGCCTGGCGCGTCGTCCTCGCCCGCCGGATCGAGCGGCACCTCGCGCACCCGTCCCCGTGCGCGCGCCGCGTCGTAGGCGGCGTTGCGGACGATGCGCAGCAGCCAGGCCCGCGCGCCGCCATCCGCGCCCGCGCCGTCGCCGCGGAAGCCGCCGAAATGCTGCAAGGCGCGCAGCATCGCGTCCTGCGCGATGTCCTCGGCCAGCGCCGGGTCCCGCACGAGCCAGCGGGCGAGGTTGTACGCCGCATCCAGATGCGGCAGCACAACCTGCTCGAAGGTGGAAGACAGCGCTTCGGTCCTGGGCATCCGGTCACGGATACGGTTTCACCTCACCACGACCGTACCCTGCATGTGCGGATGCAGCGAACAGAAATAATGGTAGGTGCCCGGCGTCGTGAAGGCGTGCCGGAAGCTGTCGTTGGTGTCCAGCGGCGGAGATTTGAAGGCGCGCGGCTCGGCGGCGTCGGTGACGGTGTGCGGGATGTCGTCGCGGTTCAGCCACGTCACCGTGGTGCCGGGGCTGACCGTGATTTCCGCGGGCGTGAAGGCGAAGTTGTCGATCGTCACCGTCGCGCCCTCGGCGCGGGCGCGCACGCCCGTCAGCAGGGCGCAGGCCATCGTTCCGGCCAGGATGGCAGGTCGCAGGCGCATCGAATTTCTCCTGTCGTGCGTGGGCGGGCGTCAGCCGGCGAGGGTCGTGTCGTTCACGACGGCAAGCTCCTTGCCGCTCGCGACGAGCTGCACCTTCCGCACGCCGAGCAGCGCGCGAAGCTGGCCGGCGGGCACGTCCTTGATCGGGCCGGGGCTGGGCGCGGTGCCCGGCGCGGGCTGCGGGAAGGCGGTGGAGCGCGCGGTGTGGAATGCGACGCTGCCTTCCACCTTCTGCATCACCTGATGGATGTGCCCGTTCAGCACCGTGACGGAGCCGAACCGCTTCAGGTAGGAAACCGCCTGCGCCCCGTCGTCGGTGCCCCAGCCCCAGTCCTTGTAGACGAGCCACAGCGGCACATGCGCGAAGACCACGATGGGCTGGCTCGCCGAGCGTCCCTTGAGGTCGGCTTCCAGCCATTCGAGCTGCTCGTGCCCGAGATTGCCGAGGCCGCCCGCCTTCAGGTCCTGCACGTTGTTGAGCCCGACGAAGTGAACGCCCTGCTGATCGAAGCTGTACCAGCCGTTCGGGCCGCCCTTGGTGAAGCGCGCGAAGAACGGCTTGCCGTCGTCCTCCAGCACGTCGTGCTCGCCGGGGACGTAATGCGTCTCAAGCCCGGCGCCCTTGATGATCTGCTCGGCGGTGTCGAACTGCGCGGCGCGCGACAGATGGCTCACGTCGCCGGTGTGGATCATCAGCGCCGCATTGCCCTTCTCGGCGTTCACGCGGCCGATGGCTTCCTGCAGCGTGCCGGGCGTGTTCGTGTTGGGCGGATTGGCGAAGCCGATATGGCTGTCGCTGATCTGCACGAAACTGAGGCCGCCCGGCGTCGCTGCCTGCGCGCCGTCGCCGCCGAGCAGGACGGAGCGCGGCACGCCGCCCGCCACCGTCCACATCACGCCGGTGCCTGCCCACAGCATGCATTTCAGCGCCGTCCGCCGCCCCTGGCTGGGCGCGTCTTCGTCGGTGGCCATCGCCGGTCTCCCTCGTTTCCGATGAGGGGATGACCGGCGGGCCTTGGCCTTTATTCGCGGCGGCGGCGAACTTTCTTCAGTGCGCCCGGTGGCGTGCCGCGAGCGCCATGTAGACCGCGGGCACCGCGAACAGGGTGAACAGCGTGCCGATGGAAAGGCCCGCGGCGATCACGAGGCCCATGTTGAAGCGCGATGCGGCGCCCGCGCCGGTGGCCAGGATCAGCGGGATCACGCCCAGCACCATCGCCGCGGTGGTCATCAGGATCGGGCGCAGCCGGATGCCGGCGGCGGCGATG
>JAFEFJ010000165.1 GCA_018240635.1 Pseudomonadota bacterium
CCCACAGCCCCTCTCCCGCACCGCGGCAGAGGGAGGGGCCCCCAATTGCCCCCTTGCGCGCAGCGATGGGAGGGTGAGGTGGAGAGGCAAAGACCCGTACAGCACCAAGCGGCGGCACCGTGCGCCCACGGTCCGCTGCGAAACGCGCAGGACACGAAAACCCCTACCCGCTGGGGCGCGGCTCCGGCGGGGTGTCCGCCTCCTCTGCCCCCGTCTCCCACCCGCGCGGCTGGCACCCCGGCGCGTCCGGCACCGGCGCGCCGTCCATCTCGGCCAGCGCCGCGCGGCCCAGCGCCTCGACCGCCTCGGCCGTCTTCTCCGCGCCCAGCCTGCGCGCCATCGCCGCGAACTCCGCGCAGGTCTCGGCGACCACCGCGCGGTCGTCCGAGCCCGCGATGGTCTCGGCCAGCCCCTCCAGATAGCGCCACACCGCGCTCCGCCGCGCCGGCGGCTCCTGGCCCAGCGGGCGCTTGAGCGGCATGTAGCGGGGATCGAGGTTGGTCTGGCGCACGAACGCCGCCTTCGCCTCCGCCCGCGTCCGCGCCGCCGCCTGCCGCTTGCCCAACGCCCCCGGCGCGTTCGCCCGCGCGGCACCCCGCGCCGAGGAAGCCCGCATCTGGATGCGCGCCATCAGCC
This sequence comes from Pseudomonadota bacterium, assembly GCA_018240635.1. Taxonomy (GTDB): domain Bacteria; phylum Pseudomonadota; class Alphaproteobacteria; order Acetobacterales; family Acetobacteraceae; genus JAFEFJ01. The sequence continues at coordinate 637 of JAFEFJ010000165.1, forward strand.
CGACGAGGCGGTAGAACATCGCGCCGAGGCGGCGGTCGAGTGCGGCGGGATCGGCGAAGACGGGATCGACATTCGCCCCGTCCCCCGCCCGCAGCTTCGCCGCCTCCGCCTCGGCCCGCTCGGCGGCCTTGGCGCGGATGTCGATGGCAAGCCCGGCGAGGCGCTGCAGCAACCCGAGCAACCGCCGCGCCGACCACCGCCCCGCTCCCCGCCCCGATCCCCGCCGGGACGACCCGGCGGCGGCGGAGGCGTGGGAGGAGGAAGCGGCGGCGTGCATGGCGCCGTTATGGCGCGGAACCGCCCCGCGATGCAAGTAAATAGTCCTACGTAGGATTACTTACGCCATGACGACGAAGAGAGGCCACGCCCCGCCTTTACGCCGCCTTTATGCCGGGCCGCGCCGTTTCCGCTGTCGGACTTACGCCCTCCGCGCCTAATAACGTCGCGCCTGAAACGAGGAGGCAGGCAGACCGTGCTCGACACCATCTTCGTCATTCTCGGCTTCGGCGGAATCCTCGCGATGGCGGCCTACGCCGTGCTGTGCGAGCGGATCTGAACCGATGCTCGACCTGATCCTGGGCGGCGCCGTCTCGGCGCTGCTCCTTGTCTATCTGCTCTGGGCGCTGATCCGTCCGGAAGACCTCTGAAAGCCTCACCATCATGACCTGGAACGGATGGGCGGAGATCGCGCTGGTCCTGGCGCTGATCGCCGCCACCGCCTGGCCGCTCGGCGTCTATATCGCCCGCGTGCTGGCCGGCGAACGCACGCCGCTTTCCGCCGTGCTCGGCCCTGCCGAGCGCGGCTTCTACCGTCTGGCCGGCATCGACGCCGCGCGCGGCATGGGCTGGAAGGACTACGCCTTCGCACTGCTGGTGCTGAACGCGCTGCACTTCCTGCTGCTCTACGCGATGCTGCGCCTGCAGTACTACCTGCCGTTCAATCCGCAGGGCATCGCCGGCATGTCGCCGCGCCTTGCGTTCAACACCGCGATCAGCTTCGTCACCAACACCAACTGGCAGGCCTATAGCGGCGAAAGCGCCGTCTCCTACGGCAGCCAGATGTTTGGCCTGACGGTCCACAACTTCCTTTCGGCTGCAACCGGCATCGCCGCCGCCGCCGCCGTTTCGCGCGCGTTCGCGGGCGGCGGCCTGAAGCATCTGGGCAATTTCTACGCCGATCTCACGCGCATCACGCTCTACCTGCTGCTGCCCGGCGCCATCGTCGCCGGCATCGTGCTGATCGCGCTGGGCGTGCCGCAGACGCTCTCGGCCTCCGTCGATGCCGTAACGCTGGAAGGCGCCAAGCAGACGATCACGTTCGGCCCGATGGCGTTCCAGGAGGCGATCAAGGAGTTCGGAACCAACGGCGGCGGATTCCTCAACGCGAACTCCGCCCATCCGTTCGAGAATCCCTCGGCCTGGTCGAACATCCTCGAAATCTGGTTGCTCGCCTCGGTGTCGTTCTCGCTGCCGCTGATGTTCGGCCGGATCGTCGGCGACATGCGGCAGGGCTGGGCGCTGTTCGCGGTGATGGCGGTTTTCGCGGTCGGCTTCGTCGCGATGTGCTACGCGGCGGATGCGGGCGGCAACCCGCTGCTGACCGCCGCCGGCGTCGATCCCTCGCTCGGCAACATGGAAGGCAAGGAACTCCGCTTCGGCGCGGCCATGTCGGCGCTGTTCGCGGTGATGACCACCGGCACATCGTGCGGCGCGGTTAATTCGATGCACGACAGCTTCATGCCGCTCGCCGGCATGATCCCGATGTTCCAGATCCAGCTTGGCGAGATCACGCCCGGCGGCGTCGGCTCGGGCCTGTACGGCATGCTGGTCTTCGCCGTCATCGCGGTGTTCGTTGCCGGGCTGATGGTGGGCCGCACGCCGGAATATCTCGGCAAGAAGATCCAGGCGAAGGAGGTGAAGCTCGCGATGCTCGCGGTGTTGATCCTGGCCTTCTGCATCCTGGGCGGCACCGCGTCCTCGGCGGTCAATCCCGATGCGCTGACGCAGCTGACCAACGCTGGCCCGCACGGGCTTTCCGAGCTGCTCTACGCCTTCAGCTCCGCCACCGGCAACAACGGCAGCGCCTTCGCGGGGCTGTCGGCCGACACCACCTGGTTCGACACCATGCTCGGCATTGCGATGCTGCTCGGCCGGTTCGGCTACGTGGTGCCGGTGCTGGCGCTGGCCGGCTCGCTCGCCGCCAAGCCCAAGCTGCCGCCGAGCGCGGGCACCTTCCCCACCCACGGCCCACTCTTCGTCGGCCTGATGGTGGGCGTGATCGTCATCCTGGGCGGCCTGCAGTTCATGCCCGCCCTGTCGCTGGGCCCGATCGCCGAGCACTTCGCCCTGCTCGCCGGGCATACGTTCTAGGAACGAATGAAATGAACGCCGCCGCTACGCGCGCCGATGCGCTCTCGCTGTTCGACTCCGGCATCATCTCGCGTGCCTCGCGGGATGCGCTGGTCAAGCTCAACCCCGCGAAGCTGATCCGCAACCCGGTCATCTTCACGACCGAAATCGTCTCCGCCCTCGTCACCGTGCTCGCCGTCCGCAACCTGCTGACCGGCCAGCCAGCGGGCTTCGCCATCGCCATCGCCATCTGGCTGTGGCTGACGGTGCTGTTCGCCACCTTCGCCGAGGCAGTCGCGGAAGGGCGGGGCAGGGCGCGGGCCGAGGCGCTGCGCCGCGCCCGCACCGACACGATGGCCAAGCTGCTGCTGCGCCCCGACGACCGCGCGCTGTTCAAGCCCACCCCCGCTCCGGAGTTGCGCGTGGGCGACATCGTGCTGGTGGAGGCGGGCGACCTGGTCCCCTCCGACGGCGAGGTGATCGAGGGCGTCGCCAGCGTCAACGAAAGTGCGATAACCGGCGAATCCGCGCCCGTGATCCGAGAATCCGGCGGCGACCGTTCGGCGGTTACGGGCGGAACCACCGTGGTTTCGGACTGGCTCGTGGTGAAGATCACCGCCGCCGCGGGAAGCACCTTCATCGACCGCATGATCCGCCTGGTGGAAGGCGCGGAGCGGCGCAAGACGCCGAACGAGATCGCGCTCGACATTCTCCTCGCCGGCATGACGATCATCTTCCTGTTTGCCGTCGTGGCGCTGGAAGGCATGGCCGCCTATTCGGGCACGGTGCTGTCCGTGCCGGTGGAAGTCGCGCTGTTCGTCTGCCTGATCCCCACCACGATCGGCGGCCTTCTGTCGGCCATCGGCATCGCGGGCATGGACCGCCTCGTGCGCTTCAACGTGATGGCGACCTCGGGCCGCGCAGTGGAGGCCGCGGGCGACTGCGACATCCTGCTGCTCGACAAGACCGGCACGATCACGCACGGCAACCGCATGGCCTCCGCCTTCACCCCCGTCCCCGGCGTCGATGAACAGGAACTCGCCGACGCCGTGGTGCTCGCGAGCCTCGGCGACGAGACGCCCGAGGGCCGCTCCATCCTCGCCTACGCCCGCGCTCGCTACGATATCGGCGCGGAGCGGCCGGAGGGCGCGACGGTGGTGCCGTTCTCTGCCAACACGCGGCTCTCGGGTCTCGATCATCAGGGCCGGTCGTGGCGCAAGGGCGCCGTCGATGCGGTGGTGAAGTCTGCCGGCGCCGCGCCGCCGCCCGCCTTCGCCGCCGCCGTTGACCGCATCGCGCGATCCGGCGGCACGCCGCTCGCGGTCGCGGCCGACGGTCGCCTGATGGGCGTCGTGGAACTGAAGGACATCGTGAAGTCCGGCATCCGCGAACGCTTCGCCGAACTGCGCAAGATGGGCATCCGCACCGTGATGGTGACGGGCGACAACCGCGTGACCGCCGCCGCCATCGCGACCGAGGCGGGCGTCGATGATTTCATCGCCGAGGCCACGCCGCAGGACAAGCTGAACTACATCCGCAAGGTGCAGGCCGAGGGGCGCCTGGTCGCGATGTGCGGCGACGGCACCAACGACGCGCCCGCGCTCGCGCAGGCCGATGTGGGCGTGGCGATGCAGACCGGAACGCAGGCCGCGCGCGAGGCCGGCAACATGGTCGATCTGGACAGCGATCCCACGAAGCTGATCGAGATCGTGGAGATCGGCAAGCAATTGCTCATCACGCGCGGTTCGCTCACCACCTTCTCGATCGCCAACGACGTGTCGAAATACTTCGCCATCCTGCCTGCGATCTTCGTGGCTTCCTATCCCGAGCTGCAGGCGCTGAACGTGATGCGTCTCACCTCGCCGCAAAGCGCGATCATGTCGGCGGTGATCTTCAACGCGCTGATCATCGTGGCCCTGGTGCCGCTCGCGCTGCGTGGCGTGCGCTTCCGCCCGGTCGGCGCCGCCGCGCTGCTTCGCCGGAACCTGCTGGTCTACGGCCTCGGCGGCCTCGTCGCACCGTTCATCGGCATCAAGATCATCGACATGCTGCTGACCGCGACGGGGCTGGTGTGACGGGCCTCGCGCCCAGCGCCGCAGAACGTTCCGTCTGAAAGGACTCTCCCATGCTCTCCCATCTCCGCCCCGCCCTCGTGCTGGTGGCGATCTTCACCATCCTGACCGGCCTCGCCTTTCCGCTTGCCATGACCGGCATCGGCGGCGCGCTGTTTCCCTTCCAGGCGGGCGGCAGCCTGATCGAGAAGGACGGCAAGGTGATCGGCTCCGCGCTGATCGGCCAGAACTTCACGTCCGACAGGTACTTCTGGTCGCGCCCCTCGGCGATCAGCGGCCCGGACCCGAACGACGCCAGCAAGACCGTCGCCACGCCCTACGATGCGTCGAACTCCGCGGCCTCCAACCTCGCCCCCACCTCGAAGGCGCTGATCGACCGCGTAGCGGGCGCCGTGAAGACCTACCGCGAGAAGGCGGGCGAAGGTGCGGTGCCGGGCGATGCCGTCACCACCTCGGCCTCCGGCCTCGATCCCGACATCTCGCCCGAGAACGCGCAGCGCCAGGTTGCCCGCGTCGCCGCCGCGCGCAAGCTGCCCGAGGAGAGGCTGCGCGCGCTCGTCGCCGCCAACACCGCGCAGCCCTTCCTCGGCTTCATCGGCCAGCCGCGCGTCAACGTGCTGAAGCTGAACTTGGCACTCGACAGCCTCGCCGCCGCACCGCCGAACAGCTAGAACGGCCGCATGGAACTAGACAGCCGGGACAACCGCCCGGACCCCGATGCCTTGATCGCCGCCGCCGCCCGCGAAGGGCGGGGGCGGCTCAAGGTGTTCCTCGGCGCCGCCCCGGGCGTCGGCAAGACCTGGGAAATGCTCGCCGCCGGCCGCCACCGCCGGGCGGAAGGCGTCGATGTCGTGATCGGCGTGGTGGAAACCCACGGCCGCGCACAGACCGAGGCGCAGATCGGCGACCTGCCGGTGCTGCCGCGCCACGCCGTCCCCTATCGCGGCCAGACCATCGACGAATTCGATCTCGACGCCGCGCTGGCCCGTCGCCCCGGCCTGCTGCTGGTCGATGAGCTTGCGCACACCAACGCGCCCGGCAGCCGCCACCACAAGCGATGGGAGGACGTCGCCGAACTGCTCGATGCCGGCATCGACGTCTGGGCGACGCTCAACGTCCAGCACCTGGAAAGCCTGAACGACGCGGTGGCGCGCATCACCGGCGTGCGCGTGCGCGAAACGCTGCCCGACCGCGTGCTGGAAATGGCGGACGAGATCGAGCTGATCGACCTGCCGCCGAACGAACTCCGCAAGCGTCTCGAACAGGGGCTGGTCTATCGCGCAGACGTCGCGCAACGCGCGATGGAGGGCTTCTTCCGCGAAGGCAACCTTGCCGCTCTCCGCGAAATGGCGCTGCGCCGCGCGGCCGAGCGCGTCGATGCGGACGTGACGGACTACATGCGCGCCCGCGCCATCGCGGGACCGTGGCCGGCCGGGGAGCGCGTGCTGGCGCTGATCGGCCCCGACCCGGCGGCCGAGGCGGTGGTGCGGCAGGCGCGACGGCTTGCGGACGCGCTGCGCGCGCCCTGGATCGCGCTGCATGTCGAGCGCGGCGCGGCGGATGCCGAGGCGCGCGGGCCGATGGCGATGGCGGCGCAGCTCGGCGCGGAAATCGAAGTCGCCAGCGGCAACGATCTCGTCGCCGCCATCCTCGATGTCGCGCGCAAGCGCAACGTCACGCAGATCGTGGTGGGCCGCGCCCGCGCGCCCCTGTGGCGGCGGATGCTGCGCCGCAGCCTCTCGCTCGCGTTGCTGCGCCGGGCCGACGCCTTCGCGGTGCATGTCGTGCCCTCGCCCACAGGGATGGAGCCCGCGCGCCCGCGCCGCCGCATCCCCGAGCCGATCACGGCCTGGGCGGGCGCCACGCTGCTCGTCGCCGCCATGGTGGGCGTGGGCGAAGGGCTGGTGCGTTTCGTCTCGCAGGAAACGCTCGGCATGGTGTTCCTCGCCGCCGTGGTGGCGGCGGCGACGCTGTGGGGGCTGCGCATCGCGGTCTTCGCCGCCGTGCTCAGCTTCATGGCGTGGAACTTCTTCTTCATCCCGCCGCTCTACAAGCTCACGATCTACGAACCGCGCGATGCCATCGCCATCGTGCTGTTCCTGGGCGTCGCCACCGCCACCGGCGCGCTCGCCAGCCGCGTGCGCCGCGACGCGCTTGCCGCGCGCAGCCGCATCGAAGGCTTGCGCCGCATCGGCGCCTTCAGCCGGTCCTTGGGCGAGCCCACCACCGAGCATGAACTGCTCGCGGAAATCGCGCGCCAGGGTGCGGGCCTCTGCGGCAGCGCGCTGGTGCTGACCGCGCAGGGCGAGGACCTGAATATCCGCGCCGCCGAACCGCCGGCCGACACGATGGACGACGCCGCCTGGGCCGCTGCGCGCTGGACCTTCGCCAAGCAGGAACCAGCCGGGCGCGGCACCGGCACCATGCCGTCGGTGCAGTGGCGCTTCCTGTCGATGCGCACCGTGCGCGGGCAGGTGGGCGTGCTGGGCGTGAAGCCCGGCCGTGATCTGGATCAGCCGGTCCTGCAGGCTGTCGCCGCGCTCGCCGATCAGGGCGCCGTCGCAATCGAGCGCGTGCGGCTTGCCACCGAAGCCGCGCGCAGCGAGGCGCAGGCCGAGACGCAGAAGCTGCGCACCGCGCTATTGTCCTCGCTTTCGCACGACCTGCGCACGCCGCTCGCCGGCATCCTGGGCGCCGCCGGCACGCTGCGCGCCGCGTGGACGGCGCTGGACGACGCGACGCGGGAGGACCTGCTGCGCAGCATCGAGGAAGACACCAGCCGGATGAACCGTTTCCTCTCCAACATCATGGAGATGACGCGGCTGGAAACCGGCGAGATCGTGCCGCGCCTCGCGCCCGTCTCGCCGCATGATGCGATCCAGGCCGCCGTCGCCCGCCTGCCCAAGCCGCCGCCCATCTTCTACGACATCCCGGTCGATCTGCCCGACGTGACGGCGGACCCGATGCTGCTCGAACAGGTTTTGGTGAACGTGCTGGACAACGCGGTGAAATACGCGGGCGCGGAAAGCCCGATCGATATCTCGGCCCACGTCACGGGCGCGCAATCGGCCGCCGCGCGCGTCGTGCTGCGCATCGCCGACCGCGGCATGGGCATCGCGCCCGAACACCTGCCGCATGTGTTCGACAGTTTCTACCGCGCCCGCCTCGGCGACCGGGTGGCGCCCGGCATGGGTCTCGGCCTCGCCATCGCGCGCGGGCTGATGGAGGCGATGGGCGGCAGCATCGACGCGGAAAGTCCCAGGCCTGGCGTGCGTGAAGGCGAAGCGCCCGGCACCGTCATCACGCTCCGCCTGCCCGTGGCCGTGTAGGATCGCCGCATGACCGACGGGGCGCAGCGCCAGGGCCGCATCCTGGTGATCGACGACGAGGCGCAGATCCATCGCTTCCTGCGCCCGGCGCTGGAAGCGGTCGGCTACGCCGTGGAACGCGCCGACACCGCGGCCGAGGGGCTGCGCCTCGCCGCCTCGCGCGCCCCCGACGTGGTGCTGCTCGATCTCGGCCTGCCCGACATGGACGGCATGGCGGCGCTCGGGAAGCTGCGCGGCTTTTCCGACGTCCCCGTGGTGGTGCTGTCGGCGCGCGACCGGGAAGCCGACAAGATCGCCGCACTCGACGGCGGTGCGGACGACTACCTGGAAAAGCCCTTCGCGGTGGGCGAGCTGATGGCCCGCATCCGCGCCATGCAGCGCCGCCGTCTGGCGCAGGAAGGCGCGCCGCCGGTGTTCCACGCGGGCGATCTCGCGATCGACCTGCTGAAGCGCACGGTGCGCCTGGGCGAGACGCCGCTTGCGCTCAGCCCGCGCGAATACGCCCTCCTCGCGCTGCTCGCCCGCAACGCCGGCAAGGTGATGACGCACCGCCAGCTCCTCACCGCCGTCTGGGGCCCCGCGCATGTGCAGGACGTGCAGTATCTGCGCGTCTATATCGGCCAGCTCCGCCACAAGCTCGGCCCGGCGGGCGAGGGCCTGATCGCGACCGAGCCGGGCGTGGGCTACCGGATGCGCGAAGCCGACTGAATGCCCCTCTCCGCCCGCTTGCGGGGGGAGAGGGAGGGGCCCATCGCGCAGCGATGGGAGGGTGAGGTGG
>JAFEFJ010000166.1 GCA_018240635.1 Pseudomonadota bacterium
ATGCGCAGCCCCATGCCGATCGCCATGTCGGGCCCCAGCCGGAACCGCATATGCGCCGATCCGATCGGTACCAGCTCGCCGAAGGTCTCGCGTGGCGGGCGCTTGAACTCCACGATGACTTCCGTGGCGGTGACAGGCAGGCACTTGCCGGCGCGGATGTAGATCGGCACACCCTCCCATCGCCAGCTTTCGATGAACATCTTGACCGCGATGAAGGTCTCGACGGTCGAACCGGGCCGCACGCCGGCGACGTTCAGATATCCGGCATACTGCCCGCGCACGGTCTGGGCGGGGTCGATCGGGCGGACGCATTTCAGCAGCGCGGCTTTCTGGTCTCGCTGCGCCTCGTGCTCCTCGCCGGTCGGCGGGTCCATCGTAAGCTGGGCTAGGACCTGCAGCAGGTGGTTCTGCAGCACGTCGCGGTTGGCGCCGGTCTCGTCATAAAACCGGCCGCGATCCTGCACGCCGAAATCCTCGGCCATGGTGATCTGGATGCTGGCGACATGGTCGCGGTTCCAGATCGGCTCGAACATCGGATTGGCGAAGCGCGTGTAGAGCAGGTTCTGCACCGGCTCCTTGCCCAGGAAGTGGTCGATGCGGAAGATGTTCTCCTCAGGGAAGAATCTCCGAACAACATCGTTCAGCTTCCTCGCCGACTCGCGGTCATGGCCGAACGGCTTCTCGATCACCAATCTTGCATTGTCGGCGGTGCCGGATTTGGAAAGCTGTTCGGCGACGGTGCCGAACAGGCTGGGCGGCACGGCAAGATAGTTCAGCGGGCGCTTCGCGTCCCCAAGCTCCTTGTGCAGGTTCTCGAAGGTCGCGGGATCGGCATAGTCGCCATCCACATAGCGCAGCAGGGAAAGCAGCTTCTCTTCGGCCGCCGTATCCTTAAGCCCGTGATGCGCCAGGCTGTCCTTCGCCCGCTGCTTGAGCTGGTCCAGACCCCAGCCGGACTTGGCGACACCGACGATCGGTACGTTCAGCCCCTCGTCATGCACGAGGCCGAAAAGCGAAGGAAAGATCTGCTTGTAGGCAAGGTCGCCTGTCGCCCCGAAGAAGACGAGCGCGTCGGACGGTTCCGCCATCAGTGCTTCTCTCCCGGCTTCTCCACATGGCCGCCGAACTCGAAGCGCAGCGCCGACAGCAGCCGGTCGGCGTAGTCCGACTCGCCGCGCGAGGAGAAGCGCGCGAACAGCGCCGCCGAGATCACCGGCGCGGGCACGCTTTCGTCGATCGCCGCGCGCAGCGTCCAGCGGCCCTCGCCGGAATCGGAGACGCGGCCGGCGAAGTCCTCGAGGTCGGGGTTCTTGCGCAGCGCGCTCGCGGTCAGGTCGAGCAGCCAGGACGCCACCACGCTGCCGCGCCGCCACACCTCCGCCACGTCGCCGATGTTGATGTCGTACTCGTACCAGTCGGGATGGCGCAGCGGCGTCGTTTCGGCGTCGATCTCGTGCTTCTTGCGGCCGATATTGGCGTGCTTGATGATGTTGAGCCCCTCGGCATAGGCGGCCATCAGGCCGTATTCGATGCCGTTGTGGACCATCTTCACGAAATGCCCGGCGCCGTTGGGCCCGCAATGCAGGTAGCCCATCTCCGCCTGCGAGGGCTCGCCGGTCGCGCCCGGCGTGCGCGGCGCGGCTTCCACGCCCGGCGCCAGGGAGCGGAAGATCGGGTCGAGCCGCTTCACCACGTCCTTCTCGCCGCCGATCATGTGGCAGTAGCCGCGCTCCAGCCCCCAGACGCCGCCGCTGACGCCCACATCGACGTAGTGGATGCCGAGCGCGGACAGCTCGTGCGCGCGGCGGATGTCGTCGTGGTAGTAGGAGTTGCCGCCATCGACGACGATGTCGCCCTTCTCCAGCAGCGGCTTGAGGTTTTCCAGCACCGGATCGACCACGGCGGCCGGCACCATCAGCCACACGAGCCGCGGCTTCTGCAACTGCTTGACGAAGTCGGGCAGGCTGGTGGTGCCCTTGGCACCCTGCTTGACCAGCGCATCGACCGCTTCGGGATGCGCGTCGTACACCAGGCAATCGTGCCCGGCGCGGGTCAGGCGGATCACCATGTTGCCGCCCATCCGGCCGAGGCCGATCATACCAAGCTGCATAGGAACTCCCCTTCGTTTCCGTTTGGTCCGCCTTGCGCGCCCGGCGTTACGCCGCCGCGTTGGCGATTGCCTTCTTCGCGGCTTCCGCCACGCGGGCGGGCGTGAAGCCGAAATGCTCGGCCACCACCGCGATCGGCGCGGACAGGCCGAAACTGTGCATCCCCAGCACCACGCCGCGCCGCCCGGCGAAGCGCGCCCAGCCCAGCGGCGAGGCTTCCTCCACCGTCACGCGCGCGATCACGTCGGGCGGGATGACGCTGTCCTGGTATGCCGCGTCCTGCGCGTCGAACAGTTCCCAGGACGGCATGGAGACGACGCGCGCGGCGATGCCGTCCGCGGCCAGCAGCTCGCGCGCGGCCATGCAGAGCCCCACCTCGCTGCCGGTGCCGATCAGGATGACGGCGGGCTTGCCGTCCGGCGCGTCGGCCAGCACGTAGGCGCCCTTCGCCAGCATCGAGGCGGGCGCGAACTGCGTGCGGTCCACCGTGGGCAGCGGCTGGCGGGAGCAGACGATGGCGACGGGGCGCTTCTTCATCCTGAGCGCGACGCGGTACGCCTCGGCCGTTTCGTTGGCGTCGGCCGGGCGGATCACCACCATGCCGGGGATCGCGCGCAGCGACAGCAACTGCTCGATCGGCTGGTGCGTCGGCCCGTCCTCGCCCACGCCGATGGAGTCGTGCGTCCAGACATGCAGCACGCCGAGTTCCATCAGCGCCGACAGCCGGATCGCGCCGCGCGCGTAGTCGGTGAAGATCAGGAAGCCCGAGCCGTAGGCGCGCAGGCCGCACAGCGCCATGCCGTTCACCGCCGCGACCATCGCGTGCTCGCGGATGCCGAAATGGAAGTTGCGGCCTTGATAGTCGCCGATCGGGCCGGGCGCCTCGAAGCTGCCGGCGCCGGGGAAGGTGAGGTTGGTCTTGGTGCTGGGCGCGAGGTCGGCGGCGCCGCCCATCAGCCAGGGGATGCGCTCGGCGAGCGCGTTCAGCACCTTGCCCGAAGCGTCGCGCGTGGCGACACCCTTGGGATCGGCGGGGAAGACCGGCAGGCTGGCGTCCCAGCCTTCCGGCAGCGCGCCGGTTTCGATCGCGTCGATCTCGGCGGCCTTGTCGGGATGCGCCGCGCGGTGCGCTTCGCGCAGCTTCGCCCAGGCCGCGTGCGCCGCAGCCCCCCGCGCGCCCATGTTGGCGGCGAAATGCTGCTTCACGCCGTCGGGCACGTAGAAGGTCTTGTCGGGATCGAAGCCGAAGAACTGCTTGGTCAGCTTCAGCTCGTCCTCGGTGACCGCCTCGCCGTGCGCCTTCGGGCTGTCCTGCAGATGCGGCGCGCCGTAGCCGATATGGCTGTGCACCAGGATCAGCGTCGGCCGGTCGTTGGTGCGCAGGAACGTCTGATAGGCGCGGTCGAGCAGCGTCAGGTCGTTCGGATCGGCGACGGTGGTGACGTTCCAGCCATACGCCAGGAAGCGCGCCGCCACGTCCTCGGAATACGCGATGTCGGTGTGGCCCTCGATGGTCACGCGGTTGCTGTCGTAGATCCAGCACAGGTTCGACAGCCCGAGATGCGCGGCGAGCGAGGCGGCTTCGCTGCTGACGCCTTCCATCATGCAGCCGTCGCCGCAGAGTGCGTACACGTTGTAGTCGAACAGCGTCGCCTCGGGCGTGTTGTAGGTGGCGGCGAGCCATTTGCCCGCGATCGCCATGCCCACGCTGGTCGCGACCCCCTGGCCGAGCGGGCCGGTCGTGGCTTCCACGCCCGAGGTCATGCCGTGTTCGGGATGGCCGGGGCAGCGGCTGCCCGCCTGGCGGAAATGCTGAATGTCGTCGAGCGTCACCGCCGGGCGGTCCGCGCCGCCGTAGATTTCGGGATCGCCCTTCACGCCCGCGAGATGCAGCAATCCGTACAGCAGCATCGACGCATGGCCCGCCGACAGCACGAAACGGTCGCGGTTCATCCAGCCGGGTGCTGCGGGGTCGTAGCGCAGGTAGCGCTGCCACAGCGCGTAGGCGGTGGGCGCGGCCCCCATCGGCGTGCCGAAATGCCCGGACTTCGCCTTGATGATGGCATCCCCCGCCAGCAGGCGGATGGTGTTGACCGCAAGCTGGTCGAGGTCGGTCGGGTCCGGCATCGGGATATCCTGGCTGCGTGAAAGTGCGAGTCTGGCCCTGGCCGGGCCGGTCAGTCGTTGGCCGCCTGCTCCAGTCCGTAGATCGCAGCACCCAGCAGCGCCGCGTTGACCATGATGACATGGATCGGCACCGCGCGCAGCAGATCGCCGAACCGTCCCTTGGCCGTGAACGCCCGCATGAAGGCGCCGTCCTGCAATTGCGGCACCAGCCGGGGCGGCATCCCGCCGGCCAGATACAGCCCGCCGGTCGCCAGCACCTTCAGCACGAGGTTGCCGCCCTCGGCGCCCCAGATGTCGATCATCATCCTGAGGGTCGCCGCGGCCAGCGGATTGCCCGCCGGATCGGACAGCGCCGCCTCCACGATCAGCGGCGTGCGGTCGGCGGCGGCATCCAGCATCGCGCGGAACGCCGCGGGCTCCGCGCCCGGATCGCGCGAACGCAGATAGTCGTAGATGTTGGGCAGGCCGGAACCCGCGCAGACGCGCTCCCACGCGACATGGCCGAAACGTTCGGCGGCGAAGGCGAGCAGGCCCGCCTGGTCCGCGTTCGCGGGCGCGAAGTCGGCGTGGCCGCCTTCGGACGAGCAGGCGATGTAGCCCTTGCCGCCCCAGACCAGGAACGCCTCGCCGAGCCCGGTGCCCGGCGCCAGCACCGCGATCGGCGCGTTCGCGACTGGCGCGCCGGCGTTGATCTCCGCCGTCTCGGCGCGTTGAAGATGCGGGACGGCGTGGGCGATCGCCTGCAGGTCGTTCAGCAGCGACACGCGCTTGAGCCCGAGCCCGGCCGCAAGCCGCTGCTCGTCGAGCCGCCAGGGCAGGTTGGTCAACTGTGCGCGCCCGCCGATCACCGGGCCGGCGACGTCGAAGCAGGCCGAGGTGGCAGCACCCCTGGTGGCGGCGAGGAACTTCTCCACGATGGGCTGCAGGTCCGGATAGTCGCCGGAGTGGTATTCCTGCTCGGCCACGAAGTCGCGCGGCCCGCGCCCGGGATCGACCAGCGCCAGCCGGGTCTTGGTTCCGCCGATATCGCCCGCGATGATCATGCCGTCTGCGTCTCCCGCCAGGCCGCCTCGATCTGTTCCAGCGACCGTCCCTTGGTTTCGGGGACCGAGAAATAGACCCAGACCCAGCCCACGCCGCAGAACATAGCGAACAGCCAGAATGTTGCGGAATCGCCAAGCGCGTCGGCGAGCGACAGGAAGGTCTGGCTCACCACGAAGGCCGCCGCCCAGTTCGCGGCGGTGGCCACCGCCACGGCGCGCCCGCGCACGCGGCCGGGGAAGATCTCGTTGATCACCGTCCACACCACGGGGCCGAGCGAGAAGGCGAAGCTCGCGATGAAGCACACGAGCCCGGCCAGCGTGACGATCCCCGCCACACCCCCCGCTTCCGGCGGCGCGCCGAGGTCGGAGGCGGGCAAGGCGAAGCGGAACGCGATCCCCACCACGATCAGGCTCGCGCCCATGCCGGCGAGCCCCGCCAGCAGCAGGGCGCGGCGGCCGAGGCGGTCGATGAACAGGATGGCGATGAAGGTCGCGAGAACGTTGGTGCCGCCGATCGCCCAGGTGGTGGCGGCGGCCTGGGCGGCTTCGGTGGCGAATCCGGCGGCGGCGAAGATCTGGTCGGCGTAGTAGATCACCGCGTTGATGCCCGTGACCTGCTGGAAGATCGCGAGCCCGAGCCCCACCGCCAGCGGGCGGCGCCATTGGTGGCCGAACACCTCGGCCCAGGTGGCGCGGCGCGATTCTTCGCCCAGCGTCGCCGCGATGGCGTCGAGCTGCGGCGCGGCGGGCGCGTCCGGCGCGATGCGGCCGAGCGCGGCCTGGGCGTCGGCCCGCCGGCCCGCCTTCATCAGCCAGCGCGGCGATTCCGGCGCGGCGAGCGCGGCGGCCAGCAGCAGCGCGCCCGGCACCGCCGCCGCGCCCAGCATGGCGCGCCAGCCATTCGCGCCCGGCAGCACGCCGTCCACCAGATAGGCCGCGAAGATGCCCGCCGTGATCGCGAGCTGATAGGCCGAGACGAAGCGGCCGCGCAGCGCGGCGGGGGCCAGCTCGGCGGCGTAGAGGGGCGCGGCGACGGCGGCGATGCCCACGCCGAGGCCGATCACCAGCCGCCCGGCGATCAGCACGAGGGCGAGCGGCGCCAGCGCCTGCAAGGCCGCGCCCGCCACGAACAGCGCGCCCGCGAGCAGGATCGCGCGCCGCCGTCCCAGCCGGTCCGCCAGGTCGCCCGCCAGCAGCGCGCCCAGGAGCGCGCCGAGCGTGACCCAGCTCGTCACCACCTCCGTCAGCAGCGGATCGAGGCCGAAGCGCGCCTGGATGCCGGCCAGCGCGCCGGAGATCACGCCCTGGTCGTAGCCGAACAGCAGCCCGCCGGTCAGAACGACGGCCAGCACGGTCAGCAGGGCAGGGGGAAAGGCCGGGCGCGGGCGCGCGGCGGAGGCCGTCCCGGCGGCGGCCGTCCCGGTGGAGGGGCGGCTCTGAGGCGGTGCTGGCACGGCGGTCCCCCATCACGGCCTCGCGGGCCGGGGCGGACCATGCCGGGGCGGGCAGGCGGCTTCAAGGGGGCGGCAACGGCGCCGGTCAGGCGCGGCCGGGCTTGTCCCAGCGGTCGCAGAAGGCCTGCACGTCGCCCGACTGGAATTCGGCAAGGCGCTCGCGGATCGCCTCCGCCGGCCAGTCCCACCACGCGATGCGCTGCAGCCGCGCAGCGGTGGCGCGGTCGAAGCGTTCGCGGATCGGGCGGGCGGGGACGCCGCCGACGACGGTGTAGGGCGCGACATCGCGGCTGACCACCGCGCCGCCCGCCAGCACCGCGCCGTCGCCCACCGTGACGCCGGGCAGCACCAGCACGCCGTGGCCGATCCACACGTCGTTGCCGATCACCACGCGGTCGGCGCGGCGCGCGGCGAAGAAGCCGGCGTCGCGCGCGGCGTCCGCCCAGTAGTATTCGGGGCAATAGGTGAAGCGGTGCTGCGCGGGTCGGTCGATGGGATGGTTCGGCGCACCGATCCGCACCTCGGCGGCGATGGCGCAGAACCTGCCGATGGCGGCGTCGGCGATCATGCAGCGCTGCCCGACATAGGAGAAATCGCCGAGCGTCATGTATTCCAGCGCGCTGTCGTCCAGCACCTCGCAGTGCTGGCCGATGGTGGCGGCGCGCAAGGAGACGGTGGGATGGATCACCGTTTCGGCGATCTTCGGACGGGCGGCCTCGGTCATGGCACCTGCGGGCGGATGGATGCGCTGGGCGCGATAGCACGGCGGCGCCGCGCCTTGCGTGACAGATCGTTGACCCAACCCGGCCCGGTCAAGGCATGCCGCGCTTGACCGAGGTCAATGCCGGCTGTCTTCTCCGGCCCATCATGTCCGCAGTCGCGCCGCACGCGAAGGATGGACCGATGACCGCCCAGGCCGCCACCGCCTCCCGCTACTTCCTCGGCGCGCTCGCCGTGGCGCTGTTGCTGGCATGGCCCTGTCCCCGCGCGTGGTCGCAGGGCGCGGGCGATCCCGCCGCCGGGCGCACGCTGGCCGAAGGATGGTGCAGCGCCTGCCACGTGGTGACGCCCGACCAGCACGGCGCCAGCAGCAACGGCGCGCCGCCCTTCGCCGTCATCGCGCGGATGAAATGGGCGACGCCCACCAGCCTGCGCGTGTTCCTGCAGACGCCGCACAACCGGATGCCCGACCTGCACCTGACCCGCGGCGAGATCGCGGACGTGTCCGCCTATATCCTCAGCCTGCGAACGGAGCCTTGAGCAGGGAGGCGGAGGGCCGTTCCGCCGCCGCGGCCGTCCGCTCGGCGGGCGGCAACGCCCAGCGGCCGTCGGCCTCGTAGCCCAGCCTCACCAGCAGGCCGGTCATCACCGGGCCCAGCGCCGCGAGGTCGTCGCGGCTCAGCTCCGTCCGCCACCGCCCGAGCGAATCGCCGGAGATGTCGCGCCCTGCCGCGATCGCGTCGAGGTGCAGCGAGCGGTGCACGTCGTCCTCGCGGTCGTCGGAATAGGCGCCCGGAAGCGGCGCCGCCGCGCGCAGCGGATCGCCCGCCAGGACGCAGGGGTCCCAGCGGATCTCCAGGAAGTCCAGCAGCGCGCGCAGCGTGGGCTCGGGCCGCGCGACCAGGTCCTCGTAGCGCAGCTCGTGGTAGCGCGGGTCGCCGCGATGGCGCAGCCCGGCGCGGACGGAGGCCGCCCACATCGTCCCGCACAGCCGCGCCGCCTCGGCGCTGTCGCGCGGGACGGCGCGGGGGATCTTCGCCCATGGCTGTTGGCGCAGCGAGCACACCGCATCCCGCCCATCGCGCACGATATGCACCAGTTGCGCGTGCGGGAACGCGCGGCGGGCGAAGCTGAAGCGGAACACGTTGGCGGGCGTCTTCTCCACCCAGACCGGGCGGTGCGCGCTGCGCAGCATGGCGCGGTGGAAGCGCTCGATGAACTCCACCTGCGAGCGGCTTTGGAACTGCCAGCGTTCGATGCGCGCGGGATCGAGGCCGAGGCGCGGGCCGAGATGGCGCGGCGCGGTGATGCGGCGCAGGAACACGGTGGCTTCCGGGCCGCTGACGATGTGCGGATGGCGTCCGAGCGCGGTGCGCAGCAGCGTGGTGCCGCTGCGCGCGGCGCCGCCCACCGCCACGATGCCGCGCGCGCCCGACCGGTGGCGTCCGCGCGCGATGTTGACCAGCCACCAGCCGCGATAGCCGAGCAGCCGGAACAGCAGCGGCGCGGCATCGGACCTGCGCAGCGTCTCGTCGAGGTCGGCGAAGCCGCGCGCGAGGACGAAGCCGCCGAGCACGAAGCTCGCTTCGTCGAGATGGCCGACGACCGGGA
>JAFEFJ010000167.1 GCA_018240635.1 Pseudomonadota bacterium
CGCGCGGGCCGGAGGCGAAGCCGATGCGCCAGCCGGTCATCGCGTAGGTCTTGGACACGCCGGTGATCAGCAGCGTGCGGTCGCGCAGTTCCGGCGCGGCCTCGGCCATCGAGACGGATTCGAACCCGTCATAGACCAGATGCTCGTACATCGAATCCGCCATGATCCAGACATGCGGATGCTTCGCGAGCACGTCGGCCAGCGCGCGCATCTCGGCGCGCGAGCAGGCCGCGCCCGAGGGGTTGGAGGGGAAGTTCAGCACCAGCCACTTGGTGCGCGGCGTGATCGCCGCGTCCAGGTCCTCGGGCCGCAGCTTGAAGCCGTTGTTCTGCGGGCACGGCACTTCCACCGGCACGCCGCCCACCAGCTTCGCCGCCAGCGGATAGGCGCCCCAGATCGGCGTCGGCATGATCAGCTCGTCGCCGTCGTTCACCGTCGCCAGCAGCGCATTGAAGATCGCCTGCTTGCCGCCGTTGGAAACCGCGATCTCGTCGAGCGCGTAGTCGAGCCCGTTCTCGCGCTTCAGCTTGCGCTGCACCGCTTCCTTCAACGCCCGCGTGCCGTCCTGCGCCGGGTATTTCGTCTCGCCCCGCAGCGCCGCCTGGTGCGCCGCCTCGATCGCGTGCATCGGCGTCGCGAAGTTCGGCTCGCCGATCGCCAGCGAGATCACGTTCTTGCCCTGCTCGCGCAGCTCACGCGCGCGGTTCGACATCTGGACGGTCGCGGATACCTGCACCCGCCCCAGGCGGTCGGAAAAGCCCGGCATCAATGCAGCCCCTGGCAGAACCGCTGGATGCGCGTGCAGGCCTCGCGCAGCGATTCCGTGTCGGTCGCGTAGCTGATGCGGAAGTGCCCCGGATACAGGAACGCCGCGCCGTGCACGACGGCGACGCCTTCCTCCTCCAGAAGCGCGATCACGAAGCTCTCGTCGTCGGTGATCGCAGCACCACCCTTGCTGGTCTTGCCCACGCAGCCGTGGATCGCCGGGAAGACGTAGAACGCGCCTTCCGGCTTGTGGCAGGTGATGCCGGGCGCGGCGTTCAGCATGTCCACCACCAGGTCGCGCCGGGCCTGATACACCTTGGTCATCGCCGCGATCGATTCCTGCGGGCCGATCAGCGCCTCAACCGCCGCCGCCTGGCTGACGGAGGAGGTGTTGGACGTGGACTGGCTCTGCAGCTTGTCCATCGCCTTGATCAGCGGAACGGGCGCGCCCGCGAAGCCGATGCGCCAGCCGGTCATCGCATACGCCTTGGAGCAGCCGTTCATCGTCACCGTGCGATCCTTCAGGCGCGGCTCCACCTGCACGATGGTGGCGGGCTTGAACCCGTCGTAGGCGAGCTTCTCGTAGATGTCGTCGGTGAAGATCCACACATCCGGGTGGCGCAACAGCACGTCGCAAAGCCCGCGCAGCTCCTCGGCCGAGTAGGCCGCGCCCGTGGGATTGCACGGGCTGTTCAGCATGAACCAGCGCGTCTTCGGCGTGATCGCGGCTTCCAGATCCTCGGGACGCAGCTTGAAGCCGTTGTTCTGCCCGCACGGCACGATGACGGGCTTGCCCTCGGCCAGCGTCACGATGTCCGGGTAGCTCACCCAGCACGGGCTCGGGATGATCACCTCGTCGCCCGCGTTCAGCGTCGCCAGCATGGCGTTGAAGATCACCTGCTTGCCGCCGGTGGAGATGATGATCTCCTCCGGCTTGTAGTCGATGCCGCTGTCGCGCTTGAACTTCGCGGCGACCGCCTTGCGCAGCGCGGGCGTGCCGGAAACGTCGGTGTATTTCGTCTCGCCCGCCTGGATCGCGGCGATGGCGGCGTCCTTGACGTTCTGCGGGGTGTCGAAATCGGGCTCGCCGGCCGACAGGCTGATCACGTCGCGCCCCGCCGCCTGCAGCGCGCGGGCTTTGGTCGCCACCGCGATGGTCAGGCTGGGGTTGATCGCATCGAGTCGCGCGCTGGTCAGGTGCATGGCTTTGCCTAAAGGGGACTGACGACGGGGGATTGACAAGCGGCGGAAGCTACAAGCGCCCCGCCCCGCCCGCAATCGGCTGCCCCCCCGAAGCGGCGGCATTGCTGCGTTGCAGCCAGAGGCCCAGAAGCAGGATCGCCGCCACCGCCAGCACGATCAGGGTCGCCAGCGCATACAGCTCCGGCGTCGTGCCCAGCCGCAGCATCGAGAACACCACCATCGGCAGCGTGGACGCGCCGGGGCCCGAGGTGAAGCTCGCCACCACCACGTCGTCGAGCGAGAGGGTGAAGGCCAGCAGCCAGCCCGAGGCCAGCGCCGGCGCCAGCAACGGCAGCGTGACGCGCCGGAACACCTCGGCGGGCGGCGCATACAGGTCCGCCGCCGCCTCCTCCAGCACCGGGGTCATCCCCGCCAGCCGCGCCCGCACCACCACCGCGACATAGGCGACCGAGACCGAGGCGTGCGCCAGCGTCACCGTCAGCGCGCCACGCCCCGCGGGCCAGCCGAACGCCTGGTCCATCGCCACGAACAGCAGCAGCAGCGACAGCCCGGTAATGACCTCCGGCAGCACCAGCGGCGCGGCCACCGCGGCATCGAAGGCGCCGCGGCCGCGAAACCGCCCGAAGCGGGCCAGCGCGACGCCGCACAGCGTGCCCACCACGGTCGCCAGCGTGGCGGAGGCGACGGCGATGCGGAGCGACAGGAAGGCCGCGCGCAACAGCGCCTCGTCGGCGAACAGCACGCCGTACCAGCGCCAGGAGAACCCGGCCCAGGCGGTCACCAGCTTGGCGTCGTTGAAGCTGAACGCGACCAGGAAGGCGATCGGCGCGTACAGGAAAGCGTAGCCCGCCAGCAGCCAGCCCAGCAGCGCCCCCCGCCCGCTCATGCCGCCCGCCCGCGCGCCGCCCTCAGCGCCAGCGCCGGCACGCCCAGCAGCAGCACGAGAACCACGGTCGCCAGCGCGCAGGCGGTGGGCCAGTCGCGGTTGTCGAAGAACTCGCTCCACAGCGTCCGCCCGATCGTCTCCGCGCCGGGGCCGCCCAGCAGTTCCGGGATCACGTATTCGCCGACCGAGGGAATGAAAACCAGCGCGCAGCCCGCCGCGACGCCGGGCAGCGACAGCGGCAGCGTCACCGTCAGGAAGGCGCGCAGCGGCCCCGCGCCCAGATCGGACGCCGCCTCCCGCAGCACCGGGTCCTGCCGCGAGAGATTGGCATACAGCGGCAGCACCATGAACGGCAGGTAGGCGTAGACCAGCCCGAGATACATCGCGGTGTCGGTGTAGAGGATGCGCGGGGGCGCCGCCGCGAGGCCCAGCGCGGCGATGGCGCGCGGTATCCATCCGGCATCGTTCAGCAGCCCGATCCAGGCATTGATGCGCATCAGGAACCCGGTCCAGAACGGCAGCATCACCAGCAGCAGCAGCAGGTTGCGCCGCCGCTCCGGCATCCGCGCAATGGCCAGCGCCATCGGGTAGCCGATCGCCAGGCACCCCAGCGTCGCCACGAACGCGATCCGCAGGCTGATCGCCAGCGCATGGCGGTAGAGCGGATCGGTCAGCACGAGCTGGAACGGCCCCGGATCGACCGCGATCTTGAGCCCGCCGCCGCTCCACTGCAGCGGCGGCACATAGGGCGGCATCCCCTCGCCCGCCGCCGACAGCGCGATCGTGACGACGATCGCCAGCGGCGCCAGCAGGAACAGCCCGAGCCAGAGCCAGCCCAGCGCCAGCACGGTGCGTCTCATTCCGCCAGCACCATGCACGCCTCGGGCGGCAGCTCCAGCACCACCCCCGTCCCCGGCGGGAGCCGCGCGCCTTGCAGGCCGTCGGAAAGCGGCGCGCTGACGCGCATCGCCGTGCCGTCCGCGAGCCGCACCGCATGGATCAGCCGGTCGCCCTCGTAGGTCGATCCCTCCAGCGTTCCCGCCAGCCGGTTCGGCTCCAGCGCCGCGCCCGCCGGCAGCAGGCGCACGCGCTCGGGCCGGATCGCCAGCACCGCGACGCCCTCCGCCGGCGCCGGCACGGCGGCGCGCAGCGGCACGCCCAGCACCTCCGTCACGGTCCCCTGCCCCGACGCCTCAAGCAGCCGCGCCGGCAGCACGTTGGCAGCACCCAGGAACTCGGCGACGAACCGGCTCGCCGGACGCTCGTACACCTCCGCCGGGGTGCCCACCTGCGCGAGCCGCCCGTCGCGCATCACGCCGATGCGCGATGCCATCGCCAGCGCCTCCTGCTGATCGTGCGTCACCACGATGAAGGCGGTGCCGACGCGCCGTTGCAGCGCGACGATCTCCTCGCGCGTCTGCTCGCGCAGGCCGCGGTCGAGCGCCGACAGCGGCTCGTCGAGCAGCAGCAGGCGCGGATTGGGAGCCAGACTGCGCGCCAGCGCCACGCGCTGCTGCTGCCCGCCCGAGAGCTGCGACGGACGCCGCGCGGCGAAGCCCGCCATGCTGACCAGATCGAGCATCGACGCGACCCGCGCGGCGCGCGCCGCCCGGTCCATCCCGCGCAGACCGAAGGCCACGTTCTGCGCCACCGTCATGTGCGGGAACAGCGCGTAGGACTGGAACATCGTGTTCACCGGCCGCCGGTAGGGCGGCACGTCCGACAGGTCCGCGCCGTCCAGCACGATCCGCCCGGCATCGGGCCGCACGAACCCCGCCACCGCGCGCAGCAGCGTCGTCTTGCCCGATCCCGAGGCGCCGAGCAGCACGAACAGCTCCCCCGCCGCCACCGTCAGGTCGAGCCCGGAGACCGCCGCCCCGGTCCCCGCGCCGTAGCGGACGGTCAGGCCTTCGACGCGCAGCAGAGCCGTCAGCGCCCGGCCTTGAAGCGTGCCCACATGCGGCTGCGCGGCCGCTCGGCGGATTGCGGCACCGGGCCGGTGGTGAAGAACGAGGCCATCTGCGCCTCGGTCGGGTAGATGCTCGGGTCGTGCAGGATCTCGGGCGCGATCATCGGGTTGCTCGCCGGCACCGCGTTCGGATAGCGCGTCGCGTTGGTGATCCCCGCCATCACGTCCGGCTGCAGCACGAAGTTGATGAAGGCCAGCGCCGCGTCCGGATGCGGCGCGTCGGCCGGGATCGCCAGCATGTCGAAGGCCACCTGCGCGCCCTGCTTCGGCGCCACGTAGGTGATCGCGAGCCCGTTCTTCGCCTCCCGCGCCCGCGCCGCCGCCTGGATCACGTCGCCCGAGTAGTCGAACACCAGGCAGGTCTGCCCGCTGGCGAGCTGCTCCAGCGCGCCGCCCGAGGCGAAGTTGCGGATATAGGGCCGGATGCGCATCAGCGTCTTTTCGACATCCGCCAGATCTTCGGGCTTCGTGCTGTCCGGGCTGTGACCCAGGTAGTGCAGCACCGACGGGATCACGTCGGTCGCGCTGTCCATCATGGTGATGCCGCAGGATGCGATGCGCTTGGCGTTCTCCGGCTTGAACAGCACGTCCCAGCTATCCAGCGGCGCATCGGGCGCGAGCTTGCGGATCTTGTCCGCGATCATCCCCATCCCCGTCGAGCCCCACAGGTAGATCGCGCCATGCGCGTTGCCGGGATCGGCGGAAGCGACGCGCGCCATCAGCGCGGGATCGAGATTCTTAAGATTCGGCAGCTTGGATTTGTCGAGCGTCGCGAGCGCCCCGGTGCGCACCAGCCGCGAGAAGGTCGGCTGGCTCGTCGGCACGATGATGTCGTAGCCGGAATGCCCGGCCAGCATCTTCGCCTCCAGCGTCTCAAGGCTGTCGAAGGTGTCGTAGCGGACCTTGATGCCGGTCTCCTTCTCGAAGCGCTCGATCGCCTTCGGATCGATGTAGTCGGTCCAGTTGAAGACGTTCAGCTCCTTTGACTGCGCGCGCGCCGCGCCGGGATGCAGGAACGGCAGCAGGCAAAGCAGCAGGCAGGTGAGCAGGCCGGAAAGCGGACCGGGGCGGCGTCGTGACGGCATCCGTCTAGTCTCCATGTGCGAACGGGCGGCACGGAACATCTCACGACCGCGTGCGGGTTTCATCCCCCGATCGCGTCCCCCGTGCGCGCCGAGGCGATCAGCCAGTCGCGGAAGCGCGCGATCTTGGGCGAGGCCGCGGTCGCCTGCGGCGCCACGACGTAGTAGCCCGCGTCCTGCGGCAGCACGACGTCGAAGGGCGCGACCAGCCGCCCCGCCGCGATGTCGGATTCGACCAGATGCGTCCGCCCCATCGCGACGCCGAGCCCCTCCATCGCCGCCTGCAACGCGGTCAGGCTCTGATCGAAGGTCAGGCCGCGCCGGCCGGCGAGCGTGACGGGCAGCCCCGCCGCCGTCAGCCAGAGCTGCCAGTCCTCGCGCCACGTGCTGGTGTGCAGCAGCGTGTGGTGCGCCAGGTCCTCGGGCCGGCGCAGCGGGCGTTCGGCGGTGGGCAGCGCCGGGCTGCACACCGGGAACATGTCCTCCGCCATCAGCCAGTCGGCGCGCAGGCCCGCCCAATGGCCGCGCCCGAACCGCACCGCCATGTCCACCTCCTCGCGCTGGAAATCGACCAGATGCGTGGACGTGGTCAGCCGCACCTCGATCCCCGGATGCGCGTCCTGGAACGACGCCACGCGCGTCACCAGCCATTTGATCGCGAGCGAGGCCGTCGTGCTGACCGTCAGCACCGCCTCGTGGTCCGGGCGGCGCAGCTTCTCGGTCGCGCGGCGCAATTCCTCGAAGGCGGTGCGGATCGCCGGCAGGTACTCCTGCGCCTCCCGCGTCAGCGCCAGCGCGCGGTTGCGGCGGACGAACAGCGCCAGGCCCAACTGCTCCTCCAGCCGGCGGATCTGATGGCTGATCGCGGTCTGCGTCACGTTCAGCTCGGCTGCCGCGCGCGTGAAGCTCATGTGCCGCGCGGCCGCCTCGAAAGCGCGCAATCCGGTGAGCGAGGGGAGCATGGCCGGGTCAGCTTATCATGAATTCATCTCATGCGAAGCGTGACAAACTATCCTTTGTCGAAACGGACTGCCGGGCGCATCTGAACGCCACGCCGCTTGATATTGGAGGCTTCCGATGGCCGTCGCCCTGCACCACTCCCTGACAAATACTCAGCCGTTCGCCCGCCCCGCCCGCGGCCTCGTCGAGCGCGCGCGGGACGGCCTCGCCCGCCTCGTCGTGCTGTGGCTGGAACGCCACGCGGACCTGCGCGCCATCGAGCGGATGAGCGAGCGGGACCTGCGCGACATCCGCGCAACGCGCTGGGAACTGCGCCGCGAGCTCAGCCGCCCGTTCTGGCGCGGCTGAACGGCCCCGACAGGAGTACCGTCCCATGAGCACCCTCGCCCTGCGCCGCGCCGAACCGGCCGCCCTCCCCTTCGTGGAGGGCGCGCTGAACTACCTCGCCCCGTCCAACGACCGCCCGTTCACGCTCACCTACGAGCCGGACCCGGGCCAGCCGCGCACCAACATCGTCAACGCGACGCATGTCATGCCGATCCACGACCTGCGCCCGGTCGCCGACACGCTCTCGCTCGACGTGGAGGGCTTCGCGCTGGTGAACGCGCCGAGCGCGGTGCGCGACTTCTACGACGAGGATGAGCTTAAGCGCGTCTACTACCCGGAAGCCGAGCGCATCGTCGCCGCGGCGACCGGCGGGGCGCGCGTCTTCGTCTTCGACCACACCGTCCGCCGCCGCGTCTGGGGCAGCGAGGACCGCTCGCCCGGCGCGCCGCGCCAGCCCGTGGGCCGCGTGCACGTCGATCACACCGACCGCTCCGCCCCGCAGCGCGTGCGCGACTTCCTCGGCGCCGAGGCCGAGGCGCTGCTCAAGGGCCGGATGCAGATCGTCAATCTCTGGCGTCCGATCCGCGGCCCGCTGCGCGACGCCCCGCTCGCGGTCTGTGACGCCCGCACCGTGGCGCCCGAGGACTTGGTGCTGACCGACCTCGTCTACCGGGACCGCACGGGCGAGATCTACTCGGTCCGCCACTCGCCCGCGCATCGCTGGTACTACGCGCCCGAGATGCTGCCGCACGAGGCGCTGCTGCTGAAGTGCTACGACAGCGACACCGCCCCCGGCGTCGCCCGCTTCATGCCGCACACCGCCTTCGACGACCCGACCGCGCCGGCCGACATGCTGCCGCGGGAAAGCATCGAGCTGCGCACGATGGTCTTCCACCCGGCATGACCTCCGGGGCCCCCGGCGAAGGCCGGGGGCCGCCGCGGCCGTTCACTCCAAACAAGCAAAAAGCCGGTATAATCGCCGCTCCATCTAGGAAGCGACACCATGCTCGGCAGATTCCGCGGCGAAGAACTCCGGCGCGCCTACCGCGAGGAATGGCTCAGGGACCACATCCCCCATTTTATCCGATACGAAATCGACCCGCTCGCCTCCGTGCTGGAATCCAACAACCGCATCGTCGCCATCGACGTCGGCGCCAACAAGGGATTCTGGTCCAAGGCGCTGCTCACGCGCTTCCCCGGACAGGTCGAGCACATCTACCAGATCGACGCGAGCCCGGAGAATTACGCCGAACTGACCAACACGGCGGACAGCCTCATGTTCGATCCGCCGGACTTCGCCGTGCTCACGCCGATGCATTTCGCGGTCAGCGACGCGCCCGGCGATGTCACGCTCTACACCAACGACGACGGCTCGCCGATCGCCTCGCTGTTTCCGCACACCGCCGCCGGCAGGAACACGCTCGGCGAGATGGGCACGCTGGAATTCAGCATGACCGTGCCGTGCCAGACGCTCGACAACATCATCGCCATCCGCGGGATCGAGCGCATCGACGTGCTCAAGCTCGACATCGAAGGCAGCGAGCTCGACGCCCTGCGCGGCGCCGCGAAGTCCTTCGCCGCCGGGAAGATCCGCTCCGTGCTGTTCGAATTCGGCATCCACCAGGTGGATTCGCGGCAATTCTTCCGCGACTTCTGGGAGTTCTTCCAGCCCTATGGCTTCGCGCTCACCCGCGTCGAGGAGGATTGCAGCCGCACCCCGGTCCCCGAATACACCTACACGATGGAGGACTTCACCTGGTGCTGGAACTTCGTCGCGATCAAGACCTGACGCCCACGTGCCCTACGGCGCATCCACCGCG
>JAFEFJ010000168.1 GCA_018240635.1 Pseudomonadota bacterium
GCCGCACCCGCCGCCGATCCCGCGCCGCCGCTGATCGCCCGCCGGCGCCTCGCCGAGGCGTTCGGCGTGGCCAGCCTCGATGCCTTCGGCAGCTTCACCGATGCCGAGGCGGTGGCGGCGCTGACCGCGCTGGATTACGTGCGCGCGACGCAGGCCGGCGCGCAGCCGCTGCTGGCGCGGCCCGTCTCGCGCGGCGAAGCGGGCGTGATGGCGATGGACGCGGCGACGCGGGCGAGCCTCGATATCCTCCGCGCGCGCGACGGCGGCACCACGCACACGCTGCTCGCGACCGTGCAGCGCACGCTGACGCCGGGCGGGACGCGGCTGCTGGCGGAGTGGCTGGCCGGCCCGCTGACCGGCACCGGGGCGATCGCCGCGCGGCAGGACGGCTGGTCGTGGCTGCTCGCCAACCCGCTCGCGGCGCGCGCGCTGCGGGCGGCGCTGCGGTCCGCCCCCGACATGCCGCGCGCGCTGGCGCGGCTTTCGCTCGGCCGCTACGGGCCGCGCGACCTCGGCGCGCTGCGCGACGGGCTGGCGGCCGCGGCGGCGGCGGTCGCGGCGCTGGAGGGGCCGCTGCCCGCGATCCTGGCGGCGGCGCGGCGCGATCTGTCCGGCGTGCCCGCGCCGCTCGCGGCGATGCTGCGGGATGCGCTTGCCGATCCCGCGCCGGCGCGCATCGACGACGGCGGCGCGATCCGGCCCGGCTTCGACGCGGAACTGGATGCCCACCGGCGGCTGCGCGACGACAGCCGGCAACTGATCGCCGCGCGCCAGCTCGACTACGCGCAGCGTTTCGGCGTGGCCAGCCTGAAGATCCGCCACCACCAGCAGCTCGGCTACGTGATCGAGGCGCCCGCCGCCGCGGTGGAGGCGCTGCGGGGCTTCCCGGAACTGACGCTGCGGCAGGGCATGGCGAACGGCGCGCGGTTCACGCTGCCGGAGCTTTCGGACCTCGACCGCCAGATCGCCGAGGCGGCGGACCGCGCGGCTGCGCGGGAGCGGGCGGTGCTGGCGCATCTGGTGCAGGCGGCGCTGGCCGAGGCGCCCGCGCTGTCCGCCGCCGCCGCCGCGCTGTCGCTGCTCGACGTGCTGCAATCCGCCGCCTCGCGCGCCGAGGGGGGCACGTGGTGCCGCCCGGTGGTGACGGACGCGGCGGATTTCGCGATCGAGGACGGGCGGCACCCGGTGGTGGAGGCGGCGCTGGCCGGCGGCGCCGCCTTCGTGCCGAACGGCTGCGACCTCTCGCCCGACCGGCGCGTGCTGCTGCTCACCGGCCCGAACATGGCGGGCAAATCGACCTTCCTGCGGCAGAACGCGGTGCTCGCGATCCTGGCGCAGGCGGGGCTGCCGGTGCCCGCCGCGTCGGCGCGGATCGGCGTGGTGGACCGGCTGTTCAGCCGCGTCGGCGCCGCCGACGACCTGGCGCGCGGGCGCAGCACCTTCATGGTGGAGATGACCGAGACGGCGGCGATCCTGAATCAGGCGGGGCCGAAAAGCCTTGTCGTGGTCGATGAGATCGGCCGCGGCACCTCCACGCTGGATGGGCTCGCGATCGCCTGGGCGGTGCTGGAGGCGCTGCATTCGGCGACGCGCTGCCGCTGCATCTTCGCCACGCACTTCCACGAACTGGCGGACCTGGCGGACACGCTGCCGCGCCTGCGCCCGCACACGATGCGGGTGACGCAGTGGCAGGGCAAGGTGGTGTTCCAGCACGAGGTGGCGGAGGGCGCGGCGGGGCGAAGCTGGGGCGTGCATGTCGCGCAGTTGGCGGGCGTGCCCGCGCCGGTGGTGCGCCGCGCCGCCGCGCTGCTGGCCGCGCTGGAGAAGGATGGCGGCCGGCTGCGCGGGCCGGGCGGTCCGCTGGCCCCGCTGCCGCTGTTCGCCGCCACGGCGGACGAGGCGCCGGACGCGGCGCCCGCCGCCGCCGACCCGGTGCACGCCGCGCTGTCGGAAATCGACCCCGAGGCGATGACGCCCCTGGCAGCCATGCAGGCATTGTTTCGCTTGAAGGCGCTGCTGCCTGTTCCCGATGCAGATAGGCCGTAATAGCATCGTGAAATGTTGACCCCGCCGCCCCTGCCCGACGCGCCGGACGACGCGACGGCCGTACTTGCCGACGCGCTCGCGAACCTGACCGATGCGGCGGGGCGCGCGCCCCGCGACGCCGTGCTGGGCGTGTTCCGCCGCCACCTGGCGCGCATCCAGCATTCCATCCAGGACGCCTTCGAGCGCGATCACCTGACCGGGCTGCGCGCCGCCCGCTCGCTCGCCGCGCTGGTCGATGGGCTGGTCAGCGTGCTGCACGGGCATGTGGTGTCCGACACCGTGCTGGGCCCGCCGAAAAGCCTGACGATCATCGCGACGGGCGGCTACGGGCGCGGCGTGCTGGCGCCCTTCAGCGACGTGGACCTGCTGTTCCTCACCCCGCGCGTGGCCGACGAGCACACGCTGAAGGTGGTGGAGTACATGCTCTACTTCCTGTGGGACCTGGGGCTGAAGGTGGGCCACGCCACCCGCTCGGTGGACGAGTGCCTGGGCGAAGCGGCGAAGGACACCACGGTCCGCACCTCATTGCTCGACGCGCGGATGCTGTGCGGCGACCCCGCGCTGTACCGCTCGTTCGAGGAACGCTTCCGCGCCGCCTGCACCGAGGCGGGGGCGGCCGACTACATCGCCGCCAAGCAGGCCGAGCGCGACCTGCGCCACCGCCGCTACGGCGACAGCCCGTTCATGGTGGAGCCCAACATCAAGGAAGGCCGCGGCGGCCTGCGCGACCTGCAGACGCTGTACTGGATCGCCCGCTACATCTTCGACGCCCGCTCCCTCGACGATCTCGCGACGATCGAGGCGCCGGGCGGCACGATGCTGACCGAGACCGAGGCGAAGCACGCCCGCCGGTCCTGGGACTTCCTGTGGACGGTGCGCTTCCATCTGCACTACGTGGCCGGCCGCGCCGAGGAGCGTCTCACGTTCGATCTGCAACCGGTGGTGGGCGCGCGCATGGGCTACACGCGCCACGGGCGGCAGGACGGCGTGGAACGTTTCATGCGCCACTACTTCCTCACGGTGCGGGAAGTGGCCCGTCTCGCGCGCGTGCTGGAGCCCGAGCTGGTGCGCGCCGCGCTGGGCGCCCCCGCCATCGCCAAGCAGACCGACCAGACGCTGCTGAACGAAGGCTTCGTGCTGGCCGAGGGCAAGCTTCTGCCGATGGGCGGCCGCGACTTCGCCGACCAGCCGATCCAGATGCTGCGCATCCTGAAGGCGGCGCGCGACCGCAACCTGGAACTGCATCCGCTGGCGCTGCGCTCGCTGATCCGCAACGAGCGGCGCGCGGTGATGCTGCGCGGCGATCCTGCGGCGGCGGACATCTTCATGGACCTGCTGTGCGGCCGCGCCCCTGCCTCGGGCGAGGGCGGGCGGCATGACGGGCACAAGACCGAGCCCGCGCGGCCCGACGGCGCGCGCTGGCTTTCCATCCTGAACGAGACCGGGTTCCTGGGCCGCTTCCTGCCGGACTGGGCGCGCGTCGTCGGACAGATGCAGTTCGACACCTATCACGTGTTCACCGTCGATGAGCACACGATCGAGGCGGTGCGGGTGCTCAACAGCCTGGAGCGCGGCGACCTGCAGGAGATCGCCCCCGTCGCGTCCGGCCTGACGGGGCAACTGCAATCGCGGCGCGCGCTGTATCTCGCGATGCTGCTGCACGACATCGCCAAGGGACGCGGCGGCGACCATTCCGAACTCGGCGCCGAGATCGCGCTGGATGTCGGCCCGATCCTGGGGCTGTCGGCGGAGGAGACGGAGACCGTCTCCTGGCTGGTGCTGCACCACCTGCTGCTGAGCCAGACCGCCTTCAAGCGCGACATCGACGACCCCAAGACGATCCTGGACCTTGCGGAGACGATCCAGTCGCCCGAGCGGCTGCGGCTGCTGATGGTGCTGACGGTGGCCGACATGCGCGCCGTTTCGCCCAAGGTGTGGAACGGCTGGAAGGCGACGCTGCTGCGCGAGCTGTACCATCGCGTCGCGGAGGTGCTGGAAGGCGGGCTCTCGACCACAGAGCGCGACGTGCGCGTGGCGCGCGCCAAGGAAGCCGCCGCCGAGCTGCTGGAGGATTGGACGAAGCAGGAGATCGAGGACTTCATGGGGCTGGGCTATCCCGGCTACTGGCTGTCCTTCGACCCCGAGACGCACGCGCATCACGCGCGCCTGGTGCGCGACGCGCAGGCGCGCGGCGCGCCGCTGACCGTCGATACGCAGCCGTTGCCGGCGCGCGCGGTGACGGAGGTGACGGTCTATGCCGCCGATCATGCCGGCCTGTTCAGCAAGATCGCGGGCGCGCTGGCGGTGGCGGGCGCCTCGATCGTCGATGCGCGCATCCACACCATGACCAACGGCATGGCGCTGGACACGTTCTGGATCCAGGACGCGGCGGGCGGCGTGTTCGACCAGCCGCACCGGCTCGCGCGGCTGTCGGTGCTGATCGAGCAGGCGCTGTCCGGGCGGCTGCGGCTGGCGGCGGAGATCCGCAAGGCGTCGAAGGCGATCATCGGGCGGCGGATGCGCGCGATCCATGTGCCGCCGCGCGTGGTGATCGACAACCGCGCGTCCAACAACTTCACGGTGCTGGAGGTGAACGGGCGCGACCGTCCGGGCCTGCTGCACGACGTGACGGCGGCGATCAGCGAGCAGGGGCTGCAGATCGCATCGGCCCATGTCACCACCTACGGCGTGCGCGCGGTCGATGTGTTCTACGTGAAGGACATTTTCGGCCTGAAGGTTGAGAACGAACGGCGCTTGCAGCAGCTTCGCACGGCGCTGATGGAGGCGCTGGAGAATCCCGACGAGCCTGCCGACGCACCCGTTGCTGTTCCGAAGCGACGAAAGGCCGCCGCCGGGGGCTGACGGCGCGCCGATCTATTTCCGCGTCACCGACAGCGCCGAGAAGCTTTGGCAGACCGGCATCATCTCCATGACGTTGATGTTCACCCGCGCGGGCCGCGTCGCGACCCAGTGAATGGCGTCCGCGATGTCGTCGGGCGTCAGCGGGTCGGTGCCCTCGTAGACCTTCGCCGCCTTCGCCGCGTCGCCGAAGCGCACCGTCGAGAACTCGCTGCCGCCGACGAGGCCGGGCTCGATCTCGGTGACACGCACGTTCGTGCCGGTCAGGTCGGCGCGCAGGTTGAACGAGAACTGCCGCACGAAGGCCTTGGTCGCGCCGTAGATGTTGCCGCCCGCGTAAGGGTGCGTCCCCGCCGTCGAGCCCAGGTTGACGATGTGGCCGCGGTTGCGCGCCACCATGCCGGGCAGCACCGCGTGGGTGACGTACATCAGCCCCTTGGCGTTGGTGTCCACCATCGTGTCCCAGTCGTCCAGGCTCGCGCGCTGCGCGGGTTCCAGGCCGAGGGCCAAGCCGGCGTTGTTCACCAGCACGTCGATCTCGGCGAACGCCGCGGGCAGCGCGGCCACCGCCTGCGCCACGGCGTCGCGGTCGCGCACGTCGAGCAGCACGGGATGCACCAGCGCTGCACCCAGTTCGTCGCGCAGCGCCTCCAGCCGGTCGGCCCGCCGCCCGGTCGCGACAATCTTGTGCCCGTCGCGTGCGAAGCGCCGCGCGGTGGCGGCGCCGAACCCGGCGGTGGCGCCGGTGATGAAGACTATCATGCGCATCCCTTTCCTGCCCGAACCGGCGGGCCGCACTCTATCCGCCGCCCCTGGTCGCCCCAACCCGCCTAAGCCCCGGCGTACGTCACCGCCTCGACATTGTGGCCGTCGGGGTCGAAGGCGAAGGCGGCGTAGTAGTCGGGCGCGTAGTTCGGCCGCAGCCCCGGCCCGCCGTTGTCGCGCCCGCCCGCCGCCAGCGCGGCGGCGTGGAAGGCGTGGACCTGCTCCCGGTTCTCCGCGAGCCAGGCGATGTGGATGGGCGTCGCGGGCGGGCCGAACGTGCCGATCCAGAGGCGGCTCTTTCCCCAGGTGCCGATCATCGCCCAGCCCTCGCCCTCGGCCAGCAGCGTGTGGCCAAGCGGCGCGAGGGCCGCGAGGTAGAACGCCTTGGCTTTCGCCACGTCCACGACGTTGAAGCCGATGTGGTCGTACATCCTCTCCCTCCGCGTTGCCGGTGTGGCAATGAGATGGGGAGGACGGCGCCGCCGTCAGCGGGGCGCGCTACGACCGGATCGAGAGCAGCGCCGCGTCCACGGCCGAGCCCAGGCGGTCCACGATCTCCATGATGTCCTCGGCGGTGGAGATGTAGGGGGGTGCCACGATGACGTGGTCGCCCCGCTTGCCGTCGATGGTGCCGCCCATCGGATAGACCGCGAGGCCGCGGGCGAGGGACTCCTTCTTCACCCGGTCGTTCATCGCGAGCGTCGGGTCGAAGACCGTCTTGCCGTCGCGCTCGGCCACCAGCTCGATCGCCCAGAACAGGCCGCGCCCGCGGATGTCGCCGACATGGGCGTGGTTGCCGAACCGCTCGGTGAGCGCATCCTCCAGAACCGCGCCCATCGCGCGGACGTTGGACAGCAGCCCGTCCTCCCTGATGATCCGCTGCACCTCCAGCGCGGCGGCGCAGGCGACCGGATGGGCCTGGTAGGTGTGGCCATGCATGAACGCGCCCGAGCCCGCACGGATGCCGCGCACGACGCGCTCGGCGATCAGGATGCCGCCGATCGGCGCATACCCGGCGCCGAGCCCCTTCGCGACGAGCTGGATGTCGGGCGTCACGCCCTCCTGCTCCCAGGCGTGCATGGTGCCGGTGCGGCCCATGCCGCACATCACCTCGTCCAGGATCAGCAGCGCGCCGTGCCGGTCGCAGACCGCGCGCACCCGCTCGAAATAGCCGGGCAGCGCGGCGACGCACCCGGTGGTGGCGCCCACCACGGGCTCGGCGCAGAAGGCGATGACGTGCTCGGGGCCGAGGCGCTGGAATTCGGCCTCCAGCTCGTCGATCAGCCGGTCGAGATACTGCTCGTCGGTCTCGCCGTCCTCCTTGAAGCGGTAGGCGAAGCAGGGGGAGACGTGACTGAACGCGGGGCTCAGGATCGGCGTGTAGAGCGCGCGGCGCATCATGTTGCCGCCGGCGGCGAGCGCGCCGAGGGTGTTGCCGTGATAGCTCTGCCGCCGCGCGATCACCTTGGTGCGGTGCGGCTGGCCGATCTCCACGAAATACTGCCGCGCGAGCTTGAGCGCGGCCTCCATCGCCTCGGAGCCGGAGGAGCAGAAATAGGCGTGCGACAGGCCGCCGGGCTGCTCGCCCAGGATGGCGTCGGCCAGCGCCTCGGCCGGCTCGCTGGAGAAGAAGCCGGTATGCGCGTAGGCCATCTTCGCCGCCTGCGCGCCGATGGCGGCGGCGATGCGGGCGTTGCCGTGGCCGAGGCAGGCGACCGCCGCGCCGCCCGAGCCGTCGATCACCTCGCGCCCGTCCTCCAGCACGAGGCGGATGCCGTGGCCGCCCACGGCGGCGGGCGGCGCCACGGCGGAGCGGTGCAGGACGCGGCTTTCTTTAGGTGATTGACCGTGCATCTCGCTGGGCCTCGCGGTTTGCGGAACAGGTGCCGACACTATGGCAGAGGGATCGCGGCGGCGGCAGGGCGTCTGACCCGCGTTTTCCGCTGGTCAAGCGCGCCGCCAAGGCCATATCTGGCCGCGATGCCCGACGGTGCGCCCGAATTCACCCTGACGCTGCATCCGAAGATCGCGGAGATCGACGCCGCCGACTGGGATGTCTGCGCGGGGCCGGACAACCCCTTCGTCAGCCACGCCTTCCTGAGCGCGCTGGAGGACAGCGGCTCGGCCAATGCCCGCACGGGCTGGCTGCCGCAGCATGCCTCGCTGCGCGATCCGGACGGGAGGCTGATCGCGGTCGCGCCGATGTACGCGAAGTCGCACAGCTACGGCGAATACGTCTTCGACCACGGCTGGGCGAACGCGCTGGAACGCGCGGGCGGCGACTACTATCCGAAATTGCAGGTGGCGGTGCCGTTCAGCCCCGTCCCCGGTCCACGCCTGCTGTGCCGCCCCGACGCGGGGGCGGAGGCCGCGCCGCGGCTCGCGCAGGCGCTGGCGCAGGCGTGCCGGCAACTGAAGCTCTCCTCGGTCCACGCCACGTTCTGCACCGAAGCCGATTGCGCGGTGCTGGAGGAAGCCGGCTGGCTGCGCCGCGTCGGCATGCAGTTCCACTGGGAGAACGAGGGCTACGCCGATTTCGAGGGTTTCCTGGGCGCGCTGTCGTCGCGCAAGCGGAAGGTGCTGCGCCGGGAGAGGCGCGACGCCAACGCGGCTGGGCTGACCTTCCTTGCGCTGTCGGGCGCCGAGATTACCGAGCGCCACTGGGATGCGTTCTACCGTTTCTACAACGCGACGGTGGACCGCAAATGGGGCAGCGCCTACCTGACGCGCCGCTTCTTCTCGCTGCTGTCGGAACGGCTGGGCGGGAAGGTCGTGCTCATGATGGCGGAGAAGGACGGCAAGCCCGTCGCGGGCGCGCTGAACCTTGCCGGCGCGGACACGCTGTACGGCCGCAACTGGGGCTGCCAGGGCGACTGGCCGTTCCTGCATTTCGAGCTGTGCTACTACCGCGCCATCGACTGGGCGATCGCGCACGGGCTGAAGCGCGTGGAGGCGGGTGCGCAGGGCCGGCACAAGATCCAGCGCGGCTACCTGCCGAAGCCGACCTATTCCGCGCACTGGATCGCGCACACCGGCCTGCGCCGGGCGGTGGCGGATTTCCTGGAGCACGAGCGGCGCGAGATCGAGGCCGAGATGGCCGCGCTGGAGGAACAGTCGCCGTTCCGGGAGGAGGGGTAGCCTCCAGGGAGCGCGGCGGACACGGCACCCTATCCGTCATGGCCCGCGCAGGCGGGCCATCCCCGTCTTCCTTCCCGTTCACCGAGTAAAGACGTGGATGGCCGGGCTTGTCCCACTGCTGTCCGGATTAGCCATGCGGAATGGCCAGGGACAGTTGGGC
>JAFEFJ010000169.1 GCA_018240635.1 Pseudomonadota bacterium
CGCCCGCCTTCCTGTTCACGCAGTTGGGCTGGACGAAGGACAACGTGCGCGACCTGGTGACCGCGCCCGATCCCTCGACGCTGCAATTCAAGATCCTAGCGGATTTCGCGCCGACGCTGGTGCTGAACCTGATGGCGACCGTCGCTGCGTCCGTGGTGGAGAAGAAGGTCGCGCTTGCCAACGAAAGCAACGGCGACTTGGGCAACGGCTGGCTCAAGACCCATTCGGCCACCTCCGGTCCCTACCGGCTGGTCGCCTGGAAGGCCAACGAGGCGGTCATCATGGAAGGCAACCCCGGTTATCACCTGGGGATGCCGAAGACCAAGCGCGTGGTGATCCGGCACGTGCCTGAACCGGGGTCGCAGCGGCTGCTTCTGGAGAAGGGCGACATCGACATCGCGCTGAACCTGCAGCCCGACCAGTTGAAGCCGCTGGCCGAAGAAAAGGACATCAAGGTCGAGTCCTTCCCGTACTCCGGCACCTGGTACATCGGCCTGAACATGGGCGATCCCCACCTGAAGAATCAGAAGGTGCGCGAGGCGCTGAAATACCTCGTGGACTACCAGGGCATGGCGAACACCTTCCTGAAGGGCCGCTTCAACGTCCACCAGACCTTCCTGCCGATCGGCCTGGCCGGCGCGATCCCCTACGATCCCTTCAAGTTGGATGTCGCGAAGGCGAAGGCGCTGCTCGCCGAGGCGGGCTACCCGGACGGGTTCGAGCTGCGGCTGAGCGTCGCCAACATCTCGCCGCAGATCGACATGGCGCAGTCGGTGCAGCAGACCATGGGTCAGGCGGGCATTAAGGTGACGCTCTATGCGGCCGAGCAGAAGCAGATCGTCACCGAATTCCGCGCGCGGAAGCAGCAGGCCACCCTGCTCAGCTGGACGCCCGACTATCTCGACCCGCACACCAACGCATCGACCTTCGCATTCAACGACAACGACGGCGACGACGCGCCGCATCCGCTTGCGTGGCGCTGCCACTACATGGACCCGGCGGTGAACGCCGCGACGATGGCGGCGGTCAAGGAGGTCGATCCCGAGAAGCGCAAGGCGATGTACGCCGACTTGCAGAAGAAGGTGACGGACGAGGGGCCATATATCCTGATGTTCCAGCCGGCGAACCAGATCGCGCGGCGCGCCAATGTCACCGGCTATCATCCCGGCATCGTCGAGGATCTGTATTTCTTCCGCACTATCGTGAAGTCCTGATCCACCGGCCGCGATGTCCGCCTCCGGCGCGGCGGCGCGCCCCTCGCCAGTCCGGCGGCCGTTTCCCACGGCCGCCGGCGTCGCGTCCGCCCTGCGCCGGATCGCGCGCCTGCTCGGGTCGGTGGCGCTCACCTTCCTGGGCCTCACGCTCGTCACGTTCTTCATCGGCCGCGTGATCCCGATCGACCCGGTGCTCGCCATCGTCGGCGACAAGGCGTCGAAGGCGACCTACGACAAAGTCGCCGAGCAGATCGGCATCAACCTGCCGCTTCCGGTGCAGTACTGGCGCTATCTGATGCGCGTCCTGCACGGCGATTTCGGCACCTCGATCATCACCGCGCATCCCGTCTTGCAGGACATGGCGCATGTCTTCCCCGCGACGATGGAACTGGCGGTCGTCGCGCTGCTGGTCGGCACCCTGCTCGGCGTCCCGCTCGGGGTTCTCGCCGCCACCAACCGCGGGCGCTGGCCCGATCAGGCGATCCGCTTCGGCTCCCTGCTCGGCTACTCGATGCCGGTGTTCTGGCTGGGCCTTGTCGGGCTGCTGCTGTTCTATGCGCGCCTTGGCTGGGTCGATGGGCCGGGGCGGATCGATGTCTCGTTCGACGACATCGTCACCCCGATCACCGGCATGATCACGATCGACAGCCTGATCGCCGGCGAATACGACGTGTTCTGGAATGCGCTCGGCCACCTCATCCTGCCCGCGTCGATCCTCGGCTATCTCTCGATGGCCTATATCGCGCGCATGACGCGCAGCTTCATGCTCGGCCAGCTGCGGCAGGAATACGTGCTGGCGACGCGCGCCAAGGGGATGCCGCCGTTCCGCGTGGTGTGGGTCCACGCGCTCGGCAATATCTGGGTGCCGCTGATCACGGTCATCGCGCTGACCTTCGGCAGCCTGCTGGAAGGCGCGGTATTGACCGAGACGGTGTTCGCCTGGCCCGGCCTCGGCCTCTATATGAAGAACTCGCTGTTCAATGCCGATCTCAACGCCGTGCTCGGCGGCACGCTGGTCATCGGCGTCGTCTACATCTTTCTCAACATGCTCTCCGACGTGATCTACCCGCTGGTGGATCCGCGCGCGCGGGAGAGGCGATGAGCGCGACCAACCTGCGCATCGGCGCGCCGACCGGATGGCGCGGCTGGCTGCTGGATTCCGCGCCCGCGAGCCGCAACCAGGCGCGGCTCGGCCGCTGGTACCGCGCCTGGCTCGGGTTGCGCCGGAACGGGCTGGCGATGACCGGGCTGGTGATCGTGCTTGCGCTTGTCTTCGTCGCGCTGTTCGCGCCGCTCTTTGCGAACCACGCCGCCGCCTACACGCAGACGCTGACCGACCGCCTGCAACCGATGTCCTGGGCGCATCCGTTCGGCACCGACGAGCTTGGCCGCGACATCTACGCCCGCGTGGTGTTCGGTAGCCGCACCACGCTCACGATCGTCGCGCTCGTCAGCCTGATCGTCGTTCCCGTCGGCCTCGCGATGGGCCTGCCCGCCGGCTATTTCGGCGGCTGGATCGATGCGGTGCTGATGCGGCTGACCGACATCTTCCTCGCCTTCCCCCGCCTCGTGCTGGCGCTCGCCTTCGCCGCCGCGCTCGGGCCGGGGATCGAGAATGCGGTGATCGCCATCTCGCTCACCGCCTGGCCGCCCTATGCACGGCTTGCCCGCGCCGAGACCCTGACGTGGCGGCACGCGGAATTCATCGAGGCGGCAGAGCTTCAGGGCGCTTCCCATCTGCGCATCCTTTTCACGCAGATCGTGCCGCTGAGCATGCCATCGGTCATCATCCGCCTCACGCTCGACATGGCGGGCATCATCCTCACCGCGGCGGGCCTCGGATTCCTCGGCCTCGGCGCGCAGCCGCCGTCGCCGGAATGGGGCGCGATGGTGTCCTCGGGGCGGCAATACCTGCTCGACCAATGGTGGGTCGCGACCATCCCCGGGCTTGCGATTTTCGTCGTCAGCCTGGGCTTCAACCTGCTGGGCGACGGTCTGCGCGACCTGTCGGACTCGCGCGGCTGATGACCGCGCCGCCACTGCTGGAGGTGCGCAACCTGCGCGTCGTCTATCCGGGCGACGATGGCGATTTCCGCGCGGTGCGCAACGTCTCCTTCAGCCTCGGCCGCGAAAGGCTCGGCATCGTCGGGGAATCGGGCTCGGGCAAATCCACCACCGGCCGCGCGATCATGGGCCTTATCCCCCGCCCCGGCCGCGTCGAGGCCGATGCGATGCGCCTCGGCGATGCCGACCTCACCCGGCTCAACGAGCGCGGCTTTCGCCGCCTGCGCGGCAAGCGCATCGCGATGGTCATGCAGGACCCGAAATTCTCGCTCGATCCGGTGATGACGGTGGGAAAGCAGGTCGCCGAGACCCACCGCTATCACTTCCGCAGCAGCTGGAAAGCCGCGCGCACGGCCGCGCTGGAGATGCTGGAGGCGGTGCATATCCGCGACCCCGAGCGTGTTTATGCGCAGTATCCGCACCAGATATCGGGCGGCATGGGCCAGCGCGTGATGATCGCGATGATGCTGATCGCCGGCCCGGAAATCCTGATCGCCGACGAACCGACCTCCGCACTGGATGTTTCGGTGCAGCAGCAGGTGCTGGCGATCATGGACGAGATGGTGCGCAGCCGCGGCATGGGGCTGATCCTCATCAGCCACAACCTGCGCCTCGTCTCCTCGTTCTGCGACCGCGTACTGGTGATGTACGCGGGTCAGATCGTGGAGTCCTGCCGCGCCAACCGGCTGCACGCCGCGACGCATCCCTACACGCGGGGGCTGCTCACGGCGCTCCCGGAACTCGGCAACCGCCGCGCCGAACTGCCGCAGCTTCGGCGCGACCCCGAATGGCTCGCCGACCTTCCCGCCCAGGTCGGCACCGCTCCGTGATCGAACTCGACCGTGTCTCCGTCACCTATGGGGTCGGCCACACCGCGCTGCGCGCGGTGCAGGACGTGTCGCTACGCATCGCCTCGGGCGAGGCGCTGGGCTTGGTGGGAGAATCGGGCTCGGGCAAATCGACCGTGCTGCGCGCAGTCGCGGGACTGATTCCGCATGCCGAGGGCCGCATCGCCATCGACGGGCGCGTGCTGCCCAACCGCCGCCCGCGGGAGAGCCGCAAGATCATCCAGATGGTCTTCCAGGACCCGTACGGATCGTTGCATCCGAACCAGACCGTCGATCAGACGCTCAGCGCGCCCATCGCCATCCATCGGCTCGGCGACGCCGAACGCCGCATCATGGCGGCACTAACCGAGGTGGGGCTGGGGCGCGAGCACCGCTACCGCTACCCGCACCAGCTCAGCGGCGGGCAGCGGCAGCGCGTCGCCATCGCGCGCGCGCTGATCCTGGAGCCGAGGGCGCTGCTGCTCGACGAGCCGACCTCGGCGCTGGATGTGTCGGTGCAGGCGGAGATCCTGAATCTGCTGACGCGCCTGCGCCGCGATCACGGGCTGACGATGCTGATGGTCAGCCACGATCTGGCGGTGATCGCGCATATCTGCGACCGCATCGGCGTGATGCGCGGCGGGCGGCTGCTGGAAATGACCACCGCCGCCGCGATGGCCGAAGGCCGCGTCTCCGACCCTTATTCGCAGCAGTTGCTGCGCGCCAACCAGACGCTCGATCCCGCCGCCATCGCCGACGTGACCGCCTGACGGGCGCAGCGATTTGGACGCCCGGGCAAGAAGTCCGGCATCCGGGTCATTCGCGCGGCGGCAAGCCGATCGTAGCTGTGATCCCCGCAAGGCCGTCCCGTGGGCGGTCGGCCGCAGCAATCATGCGGAACACGAGGGGATGCCATGACCACCGTCATCGAATGCCACCCAACCATCGCCGCACCGGATCTCGCAGCCATCAAGCGCAAGCAGCAGGCAGCCTGGTCGTCGGGCGATTACGCCGTGATCGGCGTCACCCTGCAGATCGTCGGGGAGCGGCTTGCCGAGGCGATGGATCTCCGCGCCGGACAGAGCGTGCTCGACGTCGCGGCCGGGAACGGCAATTTCACGCTGGCGGCGGCGCGCCGCTGGTGTGACGTGACGTCCACAGACTATGTCGAGGCGCTGCTGGATCGCGGGCGCCTTCGCGCGGAGGCTGACGGCGTCCAGGTCACTTTCCGCAAGGCGGACGCCGAAGCGCTGCCGTTCGCGGACCGGTCCTTCGATGCGGTCGCGTCGATCTTCGGTGCGATGTTCAGCCCCGACCAGAGCCGCGCGGCGAGCGAGCTCCTGCGGGTCTGCCGGCCCGGAGGCCGCATCGGCCTCGTCAACTGGACGCCGGACGGCTTCATCGGCCAGATGTTCAAGACGATCGGCAAGCATCTGCCTCCGCCCCCCGGCCTCAAGTCGCCAGCCCTGTGGGGAACCTCGGCCTGGATCGAGCAGGCCTTCGGGGCCGAGGCATCCTCGCTCGTCCTCCACTCCCGGCATTTCGTCTTCCGCTATCGCTCGGCCCAGCACTTCCTCGACATCTTCCGCACCTATTACGGTCCGATGCTGAAGGCCTTCGAGGCGCTGGACGCCGCCGGCGGGAAGGCGCTCGCGCAGGATCTCGCCGATCTCATCGCACGCTTCAACACGTCCGGCGACGGGACGATGGTGGTTCCGAGCGAGTATCTGGAAGCCGTCGTGACCAAGCGGTAGCGAGCGGACAGGCCTCGGCGCGCAGCTGCGCCGGCCGCCATTTGCGGGCACCTTGCATGCCTTGCGCGCGTCGCTCCGCTCCGGAGCGGCGCGCCACCGGCCTTCTCAGCGTCCTGCGGCGGCTTTCCAGCTTCTGCCGGAAGCAGGGTCGAAGCGGCCGCCGCCGAGGTGCGCACGGCCCCAAGCCATGATCTGCAGCAGAATGGGCTCCAGCGAGCGCCCCTGGTCCGTGAGATGGTACGCGTATCGGACCGGTCGTTGCTGGTAGGGCTCGCGGCGGATCAGTCCCCAGCTCTCAAGACGCTTCAGGCGGTCAGCAAGAATGTTGGATGGAACACCCTCGGCACTGTCCTGCAGCGCCTGGAAAGTCTGTTTCCCATGCCACAACAAGTCGCGGACGATGAGCAGCGTCCACTTGTCGCCGACGATATCCAGCGTTCGTGCGATCGAGCAATCCGACCGGAATTCATGTTTCGGCATATCGCCTCCCTCCGGCGGCGGGCGAGCGCCGACAGGCCCTCTCCAGTGTCTAGCATGGACACTTGCAATTCGAAAGTCTCTCGCCTAATGTCACTTTTAATTTGCAAGTTACTGCCATGCGGCTCCGGATTGGGTGAGTCCCGCCGTCG
This sequence comes from Pseudomonadota bacterium, assembly GCA_018240635.1. GTDB lineage: Bacteria > Pseudomonadota > Alphaproteobacteria > Acetobacterales > Acetobacteraceae > JAFEFJ01. The sequence goes on from JAFEFJ010000169.1 coordinate 6,489, forward strand.
GCCCTGGAGAACCGCACGGCCCTGGACGGCGAACGGCAAGGACATTTCCCGCATGAAGACCAACTTGCTCGCACACGTTGCCGCGGCGGCCGCAGCCTTGAGCGCCGGGGCCGCCGTCGTCTGCACACGCTTCGTCATCGGCGAAACGGATCCGATTTCGCTGGTCTTCTATCGCTACCTGATTTCGGTGATCTGCTTCATGCCGATCCTGCCGGCGATCTGGCCGCGACACAGGCTGGCGGTCTCCGATTACGCGAAGATCGCGCTGCTGGGGTTCCTGTTTTTCGTTCTGTTCCCGTGGGCGTTCAACGCCTCGCTGCGGCAGATCCCCGCCGCCCGAGGCGCGATCGGATTGGCCACGATCCCGATACAAACCCTGCTCGTGGCGACCGCATTCCGCCGCGAGCGCCTGACCGCCGCCAAGATCGGGGGCGTGCTGACGGCGTTCCTGGGAATTGTCGTCGCGTTCGGAACCGGCGCCGTCGCGGACGGAGCGTCAGGTCACATTGCAGGCGATGGGCTGATGCTGCTCGGGGGTGCCTGCGGCGCGGTATACTCCGTATTCAGCCGCGCCACCCTGATGCGCCACGGGCCGCTCTTCGTCACCGCGCTTGCCATGATGTTCGCAGTCGCCGCTCTGTTTCCGTTCGTCGCGGTCCAGCATGGCAGGTTTGTGGTGCCGGCGTTCAGTCCTCACGGCTGGATCGCGGTGATGTTCCTTGGCACTGTCTCCGGCGCCATGCAGTTTTCGCTCTTCATGTGGGCGCTGCGCTGGCTCCCACCGACCACGACGGTTCTGTATCTCACGCTTAACCCGATTGCGGCGATGGTACTCGGGATCGTGGTCCTCGGAGAGTCCCTCACCTCAGGGCTGATCGCTGGAATGGCCCTTGTGATATCCGGGATCGTGTTGGGAAGCGGCGCCCGCGTTGTCGCCGTGGGTTCGACCAAGGCAGCAGCCTGAGGCTACCGACGATGACGACGGATGTGCTCTCGGATGTGCTATCGGCGGTGCGGCTGACCGGCTCGGTGTTCTTCGATGTCACCGCCGCCGCGCCCTGGGTCGCGGAAGCGCCGCCGTCGGCACAGATCGCAACCGCCGTTCAGCCGGGCGCCCAGCACGCGATCGAATACCACGTGCTCACGCGCGGCTCGTGCTGGATTTCCATCGTCGACGGGGAGCCGTTCGAGCCTGTGCAACTGCGGGAGGGCGACATCGCCATCGTGCCGCATGGCGAGCCGCACGCCGTCTCCAGCGCGCCCGGGATGCGTGCCACGCCCGATCTCGATCTGCATCGCCGCCCCGAAGAAGTCGGCGGCCTGCCGATACGGTTGCGGGCGGGATCGGATGGGGCGGGCGATGCGCATGTGATCTGCGGGTTCTTCAGCTGCGACGTACGGCCCTTCAACCCGCTCATGGAGGCGCTGCCACGCTTCATCCGCGTCGGGCGGGGCGCCTCGCCCGCCACCGACGGGCTCCTCGACCAATTCGTCCTGTTGCTTGCGCGGGAAACACGGCACCGGCACCCGGGCGCCCAGAGCGTCCTCAACCGGCTGTCGGAACTGATGCTGATCGAAGCGATCCGCACCTACATGGACGAACTCGGCCCGGGCCAGACCGGATGGCTGTCTGGCCTGCGTGATCCGCTGGTGGGTCGCGCCCTCTCGCTCCTGCACGGTGAGCCGGCGCGCGCCTGGACGCTCGACGACCTTGCAGGAGCGTGCGGCGCCTCGCGCTCGGCGCTGGCTGCCCGGTTCGCGCAACTCACCGGCCATGCGCCGATCCACTACCTGACGCGATGGCGCATGCAGCTTGCGGCGAGACGCCTCCGCGATGCGGATGCCAAGGTTCTCGCGGTGGCGCAGGAGGTCGGCTACGAGTCGGAGGCGGCGTTCAGCCGGGCCTTCAAGAGGTTCTCCGGCGTCCCTCCACGGGAATGGCGGTTCGCCTGACGCGTGCCGGCGACATGGATGCGCGACGCGGCCGGTGCGTCAGAACGTCCCCATCCCGAGGAAGCCGTCCGGGTCGGAGAAATCGGCCATGATCTTCTTCCCGACAAGTTCCTTCAGCGTCTCCGTCGTGCCGCCGCCCAGCGTGCCGTAGCGTGCGCCGCGATAAAGACGCGAGACAGGAAATTCATCGGTGAAACCGTAGCCGCCATGCACCTGGATGGCTTCGCTGGTGACGCGCAGCGCCATCTCGTTGCAGTACATCTTCGCGACAGCTGCCTGATACGGATCAGGAAACGGATCGGCGGTGGCGCAGGCACGGTACAGGATCGACCGTCCCACCTCGATGTCGCGGTACATCTCCGCCAGTTTCCAGCGCATGCCCTGGAACTGCCCGATCGCGCGGCCGAATGCCGTGCGGTCGCGCATGTAGCGTACCGATTCCTC
>JAFEFJ010000016.1 GCA_018240635.1 Pseudomonadota bacterium
TGGTGCCCGGCTACGATCAGGCGCATGTGAAACTGACCCCCGACGGCGCGCTGGAGGTGAAGGCCGGCATTCATACGATCGGGCAGGGGCTGGAGACCACGCTCGCGCAGATCGCGCATGAGATGACCGGCGTGCCCTTCGCCGATGTCCGCGTGACGCTGGGGGACACGGCGACCACGCCGTTCTCGACCGGCGCCTATGCCTCCCGCGGCATCGTGATGTCGGGCGGTGCCGTCTCCCGCGCGGCGGAGGTGGTGGCGGGGCGCATCAAGGCGATCGCCGCGCACCTGATGCAGGCCGATCCCGCGTCGGTCACGTTCCGCGACGGGCGCATCCATGCGGGCGCATCGAGCATCGGCTTCGCGGATGTCGGCCGCGCCTGGTATCTGCGCCCCGACCAGTTGCCCGACGGCGTGGACAGCGGCGGGCTGGAGGCGACGGAAGCCTATAAGCCCGCGACCGACAACGGCGTTTTCAGCTTCGCGAGCCACGCCGCGAAGGTCGCCGTCGATCCCGAAACTGGGATCGTGGAGATCCTGGATTACTGCATCGCCGAGGATTGCGGCCGGATGGTCAATCCGATGATCGTGGAGGGCCAGACGAGCGGCGGCGCGGCGCAAGGCGTCGGCACCGCGCTGTTCGAGGAGGAGCCGTACGACGAGAACGGCCAGCCTCTGGCGTCCACGCTCGCGGATTATCTGCTGCCGGGACCGACGGAGTTGCCGCGCTTCCGCATCAGCCACACCGAAACGCTGTCGCCGCACACCGCGCACGGCATCAAGGGCGTGGGCGAAGGCGGCGCCATCGCGCCGGCGGGGGCCATCGTGAACGCGATCAACGATGCGCTGGCGCCGCTGGGCGCGGTGCTGCGCGACATCCCTGCTTCGCCCGAGCGCGTGCTGGCGGCGATCGCGGCCGCGGCGGCGACATGAAGCCCGCCGCGTTCGACTACGTGCGCGCGGGTAGCGTGGCGGAAGCGGCGGCGCTGCTCGCCGAAGGCGCGCCGGATGCGCGGCTTCTGGCGGGCGGACAGTCGCTGGGGCCGATGCTGAACCTGCGGCTTGCGCGGCCCGCGCGCCTGATCGACCTCAAGCGCGCGGCGGGGCTGCGCGACGTGATGGCGGATGAAACCACCCTGCGCATCGGCGCGGGCTGGACCCATGCGGAGATCGAGGACGGCGCGGTGGAGGATCCGGCGCGCGGAATGCTGCGCCACGTGGCGCGCGGCATCGCCTACCGCGCGGTGCGCAACCGCGGCACGCTGGGCGGCAGCCTGGCGCATGCCGATCCCGCCGCCGACTGGGTCGCCGTCATGGCCGCGCTGGGGGCGGCGATCGTCGCGCAGCGCGCGGGCGGGGCGGAGCGGCGCATCGCGGCCGAGGGCTTCGTGCGCGGCGCGTTCGCGACGGCGCTGGCGCCGGGCGAGGTGCTGGCTGCCGTGGAGATCCCGCGCCTGAGCCCGAAGGCGCGCTGGGGCTATCACAAGGTCTGCCGCAAGACGGGCGAGTTCGCGAAGGCCATCGGCGTCGCCATGCTCGATCCCGCGCGCGGGATGTCCCGCGTGCTGGCCGGCGCGGTGGAGGCCGCTCCCGTGCTGCTGCCGCACACCGCCGCGCGTCTGGCCGAAGCGGGACCGGATGCTGCCGCCGCCATCGTTGCGGAGGAAACCGGCGCTGCCCTGCCGCACCTATCTCCCGCCGAGCGCGCGCTGCGCGCCGTCGCGGTGCGGCGCGCGCTGGCGCAACTTGACGGAGGCTGAAGGATGGACGGCGGCGCCGCGCGGCTGCCTGGCACACGGGCCATCGTGCTGTCGGTGAACGGCGCGGACCACACGCTGCTGGTGGAGCCGCGCACCCATCTGGCCGATGCGCTGCGCGAGCAGTTGAACCTGACGGGGACGCATCTCGGCTGCGAGCAGGGCGTCTGCGGCGCCTGCACCGTGCTGATCGACGGCGTGCCGCAGCGGTCCTGCATCGCCTACGCGGTGGAGTGCGAGGGCTCGCGCGTCACCACCGTCGAGGGGTTCGATGCGGACGAAACCATGGCGGCGCTGCGCGAGGCCTTCGCCGCGCATCACGCGCTGCAATGCGGGTTCTGCACGCCGGGCATGCTGATCACCGCCCGCGACATCGTGCTGCGCCTGGGCGCGGCGGAGGACGCGCGCATCCGCGAGGAACTGTCGGGCAATCTCTGCCGCTGCACGGGCTATGTGGGCATCGTGGACGCGGTGGCGGCCGTGGCGGCGGGCCGCACGCCCGCTCCCGCCGTGGCGGCGCGCGAACCAGCGCCGCTCGCGGCTGCGCCCCTGCCCGTCGCAGGGGCGTCCGCGCCCGCTGCGGCGCCCAGCGCACCGATGACTGGCGGCGGAGCGATGCTGGAGGAGACGGTGCACCTGGCGGCCCCGCCCGATGCGGCCTGGGCGGCGCTGTCCGATCTGCGCCGCGTCGCGGACTGCCTGCCGGGAGCGCAGATCGATACGGTGGACGGCGAGCGCGTGGCGGGGAGCGTCGCGTTGGCGCTAGGCCCGATCAAGGCGCGCTTCGCGGGCGAGGGAACGGTGCATCTCGATCCCGCCACCCGCAGCGGGCGCCTGCGCGGCGCGGGCCGCGAGGGCGCGAGCCGGGCGGAGGGCGAGGCGTCCTGGACCGTCGCGCCGGGCGCGGCCGGCGGCAGCGACCTGACGGTGCGCCTGTCCTGGCGCCTGACCGGTCCCCTCGCGCAATTCGGCCGCGCCGCCCTGGTGCAGGACCTGGTGCGCCGCATCGCGCAGGACTTCGCCCGCAACCTGGACGCCCTGGTCGCCGGCGAGCCCGCGCCGGCCGCGCGCCCGCTGGGCCTGTTGGCGATGCTTTGGGCCCTGCTGCGGGGCTGGCTGTCCGGGCGGCGGTAGCGAATGGTGCCGACGGTCAGGATTGAACTGACGACCTACTGATTACGAATCAGTTGCTCTACCACTGAGCTACGTCGGCCAGGAGGCGGCGTCTCGGGAAGGGCGCGGTATAGCCCTGGGCGGCCCTTGCCGCAACCTTGGGGTCAGGCGGCGGGCGGGGTCAGGGCCAGGCGCGGCACGGGCTTGCGGATGGCACCCACCAGGGCGCGGACCTCGTTGCGGGCGGCGATGTGGCTCATGCCCATCTGGATCCCCAGGCCCGCCTCGCGGACGTCCATCAGGGTCAAGCCCTGGAGATATAGCTCGCGGAAGATCACCCGCTCGCCGAAACCCTTCACCGTGCGGAAGCCGATCCGCTTGGCGAGCGCATCGAGCGTCGCGCCCACGTCGCGCTTGTTGCGCGCCTCGGTGGCACCGAGGCGGTTGCGCATCACGATCCAGTCGATCCGCCCGCGGTCGCGCGAGAAGCGGCGCTTGCGGGCCTGCCAGACCATCTCGCTGTAAATGCTGGGGTGGACCACGTCGTGATTGTCGGGATCGACCTTCGCCAGCATCGCGAAATCGACGAAGCTGTCGTTGATCGGCGTAATCAGCGTATCCGCATGTCCATGCCCGAGGCGGCTCAGGAACGTGTCGGAGCCCGGACAGTCGATCACCACGATGTCGCAGCCGGACAGGCGTGCGAGGGCGCCGTTGAAGCGCTCGGTCTCCTCGGCCTCGGCGGCGGCGCGGCTGTCGGTGTCGCTGCGCAGCACCGCCTCGTATTGCGGCAGCGGCAGGTCGATCCCCTTGGCCTGCGCGAAGGCGCCGCGGGCGGCCAGGTAGTTGGTCAGCGTCGCCTGCCGGGCGTCGAGGTCGATGGCGCCCACGCTGTAGCCGTCGCGCAGCAGCGCGACGATCAGGTGCATGGCGGCGGTGGATTTGCCCGATCCGCCCTTCTCGTTGCCGAGAACGACGATCTGCGAGCGCGGTTCAATGCTGACGGTTGCCAAAGCGACTCGGCTCCCCCCGATGTTGGGCAATATTATCAGCGCAAGGCGGCGCGGACCAAGCCGAATGCCGGGCGCCGGCCTATGGCGACGCGTCCTGCAGCGTGCTAGGAGCGCACGCTTATTTCATTGGCAGACCCACGCACTCCTGGCGGGCAAGGCCGAGTCGGAACCCATGACCAGCCAAGCGAACCTGCCGGCCGCCGCGCCGCCGCGCCTGCATGAATGTCCCGATTGCGGACAGTTTCAGGCCGTGCCCGCGCTTGCGCCGCGCATGACGGTGACCTGCCTGCGCTGCGACTCCGTACTCCGCCGGACGCAGACCGATCCGGTCGGCGTGCCGCTCGCGCTGTACTGCGCGGCTCTGGTGCTGCTGGTGATCACCGCCGTCGCGCCGATGATGTCGGTGAGCCGGTCCGGCCTGCATCACGAGGCCAATCTGTTCTCCGGCCCCGTCGGGTTCCAAAAGCACGGGCTGTGGGAGCTTGCGGCACTGGTGCTGTTCACCACCATCGGCGCGCCGTTCATCACCGTGCTGGGCAACATCTACGTCCTGACCGGCATCAACCGGGCGAACCCGCCGCGCAACCTGCGCGTCGTGTTCGGCTTCCTGCAACGCCTGCGCCCGTGGTCGATGATCGAGGTCTACCTGCTGGGCGTGTTCGTCGCCTACACCAAGCTGCAGGACCTTGTGCATATCGAGACCGGCGCCGGGCTGTGGTCGCTCGCCGCCCTCCTGCTGACGATGATCGCCGCCGACGCGGTGTCGGACCCGCAGGCCATCTGGGACATGATGGACCGGCGCGGGCTGACGCGGATCGGCGCCGACGCGCCCGGGCCGAGCGCGCTGGCCTGCGAGGTCTGCGGGCTGGTGGGCCGCCCCGCCGCCGGGGGGCGCTGCCGGCGCTGCCTGTTCCGTCTGCACCATCGCAAGCCCGACTCCATCGCGCGCACCTGGGCGCTGCTGTTCGCCGCGGTGGTGATGTACATCCCGGCGAACGTCTATCCCGTGCTGTCCTTCGTGCAGCTTGGCGCGGGCCAGCCCGCGACGATCCTCGAAGGCGCGCAGGAGCTTCTCGACAGCGGGCTGTGGCCGCTCGCCGCGCTGGTGTTCTTCGCCTCCGTCGCAGTGCCGATGATGAAGCTGGTGGGCCTGGGCTTCCTGCTGATCAGCACGCAGCGCCGATCGACATGGCGGCTGCGCGACCGCACGACGATCTACCGCATGGTCCGCTGGATCGGCCGCTGGTCGATGATCGACATCTTCATGGACTCGCTGCTGGTCGCGCTGGTGCAGTTCGGCGGCCTGGTCCACATCGATCCGGGCGGCGGCGCGGTGGCCTTCGCGGCGGTGGTGATCCTGACCATGCTCGCCGCCGAGTGTTTCGATCCGCGCCTGATGTGGGATGCGGCGGGCGAGGGCAGCCGCATCACCGCGCGGGGCGTGGTTACGGGCGGCGCCGGCGAACATGACGGACCGATCGGCGCGGAGGCGCACGCATGAGCGACCGGCCGCCGCCGCAGGCGCGCGTGAGCAGCGGGCCGCACCGCCGCCGGCGCTTCTCGATCGTGTGGGTCATTCCGATCGTAACGGTCGCGATCGGCGCCTGGCTCGCCTGGCACACGCTGTCGCAGCGCGGCCCGGTCATCACCATCGCCTTCCAGACGGCCGAGGGTCTGCAGGCCGGGCAGTCGCGCGTTCGCCACAAGGATGTGGAGATGGGGCAGGTGACGAACGTCGCGCTCAGCGCCGACCTGTCGCACGCCGTCATCACGGTGCAGATGAATGCCGACGCCGAGCCGCTGCTGACCGACAAGGCCCGCTTCTGGGTGGTAAAGCCGCGCTTCTTCGCGGGTTCGATCTCCGGCCTCGATACCCTGCTTTCCGGCAGCTACATCGAATTGTCGCCGTCCTCGGCGGGCGGCGCGCCGAAACGGGATTTCGTCGGCCTGGAGGATCCGCCGGTCCTGCAATCCGACACGCCGGGCAGCACCTTCCTGCTGCGGGCGGCCCGGCTCGGCTCCATCTCGCTCGGCTCGCCGGTCTATTACCGCGATCTGCCGGTGGGCGAGGTGCTGGGCTGGGATGTGGCCGACATGGCCGACTTCGTCACGATCCACACTTTCGTGCGCGAGCCGTTCAACCAATATGTCCATGCCGACAGCCGGTTCTGGAACGCCTCGGGCGTGAGCGTGAAGCTGTCCGGCTCCGGGGTCAACGTTCAGCTTGAATCGCTGCGGGCGCTGATCCTGGGCGGCATTGCCTTCGACACGCCGAGCGAAGATCACCCGCCGGCGGGCCCGCCGCCCGAGGCGAGCAAGTCCGGCACGACCTTCCCGCTGTTCGCCAATAAGGAAGCGGCGGACAGCGCCGGCTACCAGCGCAAGCTGCCCTTCGTGAGCTACTTCGACGGCTCGGTCGCGGGATTGCAGGCGGGCGCCGACGTCCTGGTACGCGGCATCAAGGTGGGCACGATCACCAGCGTCGGGCTGCGGTTCGATGCGGCCCGGGATACGGTCGTGGTGCCGGTGCGCTACACGGTGGAACCGCAGCGCATCAGTGAAATCCCGATGCGTCCGATGGCCGATATCCAATCAGGCATCGCCGAACTGGTGGCGCACGGGCTGCGCGCGCGACTGGATTCCGCGAGTCTGATCACCGGGCAGAAGCAGGTCTCGCTCGATTTCGTACCCGACGCCAAGCCCGCCACCACCGGAAAGGATGGCGACAGCTTCATCATCCCCGTCGTGCCCGACGCCTTCGCCGATCTGACGAGCAGCGCGGGCGCGATCATGGCGAAGCTGAAGGCGATCCCGTTCGAGCAGATCGGCGACAACCTGAACGCCACGCTGAAGGGCGCGGCCGGCATCGCCAACGACAGCCAGTTGAAGGATGCGGTCGCCAGCCTGCAGGCGACGCTGAAGACCGCGCAGATCACTATCCAGCAGGTCGATGCCGGGTTGCAACCGACCCTGAAGAAGCTGCCGGAGATCGCCAATGGGCTGCAGGAAACCGTCAACCGCGCCAATCGCGTGCTCAGTTCGGTGGATACCGGTTATGGCGGCAATTCGGATTTCCACCGCTCGCTCGAACGCATGCTCGGGCAGTTGACCGACACCGCCGCCTCGGTGCGCGTGCTCGCCGATCTTCTGTCGCGCCATCCCGAGGCGCTGATCCGCGGCCGCACCGACCAGGGCCAGCAATGAGGACCCACCCAATGATCGCCCGCCGCTCGCTCGGGCTGCTCGCCGCCGCGCTGCCGACGGCGTTCCTGGGCGCCTGTGCCTCGCCGAACCCGACACTCTACACGCTCGCGCCCGTGCCGGGTCAGTCCTTTCCGGCTGCGCCGCGCGTGGTGAAGCTGCGCACCGTCGGTCTTGCGCGCTATCTGGAACGCCCGCAGATCGTCCGCTCGTCCGAGGATTACCGCCTCGACGTGATGTCGAACGACTGGTGGGGCGAGCCGCTCGGCGCGCTGCTCGCCCGCACGCTGATCGCGGAACTGACGCAGCGCCTGCCGGGAAGCACCGTGTATCTGGAAAGCGGCGCGATATCGGTCAATCCGGACGCGACGGTGGAAGTGAACATCCAGCGGATGGATCTCGACGCCGCCGGGCAGCTTGTGCTGGCCGCGCAGATTGCCGTGACCGGGCGGAGACCCGCCACGCGCTCCGTTCGTTTCGAGGTCACGCCAGCCAATTCCAGCACGTCGGGTTTCGCCGCCGCCGCTTCCACGGCGGTGGGCCAGCTTGCCGACGCGATCGCGGGAATGCTCGCAGGGTAGTCGCGACCGGCTCAGTGGTCGTCCGAGCTCGCCAGTTTGTCCATCAGGGCGAGCAGCACGCCTGTCACGCCGATGCCAAGCAGGATCAGCAGCCGCAGCCACGCCTCCTGGGGCGGGGTCTTGTCGATGTGGACGAAGGTTTCTAGAAGCTGGATCGCGGCGATGGCGGCGACCGAGGCGATCAGCTTCAGCTTCACCGCGCTGAAATCCATGCCGCTGACCCAGCTCATCCCACCTTCGCTGCGCGGGCCGGAACGAAGGCGGCCGACGAAATTCTCCCAACCGGTGAACATGACGATCATCACGAGGTTCGCGACCAAGGACAGATCGACCATGGTCAGCACGGTGAGGATCACGTCGGAGGACTCGGCTTCCAGCAGCTTGGGAACCGCCTCGACGAGCTTTTGCAGCACCTTCTCGGCGATCAGGATCAAGGACAGCAGCAGGCCGAGATAGATCGGCACCATGATCCATCGCGCGGCGAAGACCGCACGGCTCAGGTTGCGGGCCACCCTGACGTTGGCCCTTTGAAAGTCGCTCAAGCCGTCGCTCCTTTGCCGACGTTGTCCGACACCACGGCGCGGTCCACCACCGCGGCCATCAGTTCGATCTGTCGCGCGATGCGCTGCAACGCCTCGGCCCGCGGACCCGCTTGCAGCGGCGGACGCGGCGCCAGGCGCGCCTGTCCGCCGGCCAGCCCCCGCATCGAGCCCGCGATCCAGTCGCGCCATGCCCGCCATGTGGCGGGAGGCAGGGTTTCGCACAAGGCGGGATCGAGCTGCATCGCCGAGACGCGCCCGGCGAAACGGCGCAGCGCGGCGTCGATCACCAGGGCTGCTTCCAGCCGGTCGCGCGTTGCCTGCCCCGGTTCCAGCAGGGCGCGCGAGACCGATGCCTCGACATTGTTGCTGGCAAGCCCCGCCGCGCGGCGCGCCCGCTCGACCGCGGCGGCGTCGGCTTCGCCAAGCAGGAAGGACAGCTCCGCCTCGGCATAGGCAGCATGGGCGGCGATGGCGGCCATCACCTCGCGGCGCACGCGCGCGGGCTCCCAGCTTGGCCAGAGCGCGTAGCAGCCGGCGAGCGCGAGCAGCCCGCCTGCCAGCGTGAAGCCGGTGCGCATCGCCAGCACCGTCCATTCGCTCTGCGTCGCGTCGCCCACTTCCACGAGCAGCACCACGAGCGGCGTGAGGCCCGCCATGAACAGGCCGAAATTGACGGTGCGGACGGCCATCGCGGCCATGCAGAGCGGAAACAGCGCGATGGTCATGGCGAGTGGCGTGCGGCACACGAGCCCCACCAGCGCCGCGACGACGCCGCCCAGCACGGTGCCGCCGATGCGCTCTACCGCGCGGGTGAAGGTGGCAGCGTAATAGGGCTGCATCGTCGCGATGATCGTGATGGTGAGCCAGTGCGCGTACGGATTGTACCAGATCAGCGTATAGGCGAGCGCGGGCGCCGCAACCGCCGCCGCGCGCAGCGCGTGGCGGAGCGCGAGCGAATCCCAGGCAAGATTCGCCTTCAGCGGCAGCATCAGCCGTCCGGCCAGCGGCGGCGGCCGTCCGTCGAGCCACGCGCCCGGCATGTAGTTGTCGGGTACCGCGAGCGTCGCGGCGATCTGCAAACGCTCGACGATGGAGGCGAAGATAGCGCGTTCCGGCACGGCTTCGGGCAGGGTGCGCAGATCGTCTTCCAGCAGCGCGATGGAGCGGTTGAGCGGCGCGATTTTCACCGCGTCGTCCACGATGCCGGCGCCGAGCACGATCAGCAGCGGGCGCAGCCGGCGCAGCAGGCGGTCGCATTCGGGGCGGATGGCGGTGTGCTGCTCCAGCATTTCCGACAGCGCGATCAGCGCGCCGAAGATCTGATCGACGGCCTCTAGCCGGATCATACTCTGCGCGGAACGGTTGTTGGAGGCGCCGAGCACGCGCGTCGCGTCAAGCATCTCGGCTCGCGCCGTCTCGATCGCGTCCCGCACGCCGCGCCGGTGGGCGCGGGCGTGGCGTTCCCACGCGGCTTCGTCAGTGACACCCTCGGCGATCAGCGCACGCAGGTCGGCAACGAGATCGGCGAGCGCGCGGTAGGCGCCGGCGACGGCGCGGCGGGCGGGCAGGGAGGGATGGAGTTGCCAGATGACCAGGGTCAGGAGCGCCGCCCAGAGCCCGCCCGAGAAGAACAGCAGGCCGAGATTCAGCGCGGCGAGCGGGACGGGCAGGGCGCGGTCGAGCGAAAGCACCAGCACGCTGGACAGAAGGCCGCCCATCTGCATCGCTGCCTGCCCCCAGACACGGGCGAAGGCCATACAGAACAGGCCGAACACGCCGGCGGGCAGCGCCACCCAAACGCCCGCCGCGCGGGCGAGCCCGCCTAGCCCGAGCGTGAGCCCGCCGAGGACTGCGAAGCCGAGCAGCACGGGGACGCGCCTGCGGATCGGCCCGCCGATGTCGCAGAGGCAGGTAAGCAGCGCGCCGAGCGCGGCGCTGAGCAGTTGCGGCTCATCGAGCCAGCCGCTGAGCCCGACGATGACGGCCACCGAAAGCGCGGCGCGCAGCCCTTCCGCGATGCTGAGGGCGCGCAGGTTGAGCGCGATGGGCAGGCGCGCGAGATCGGCGCTGGGCGCGGATCGGAGGAGGCGGGAGAGGCGCGACGGCTTCGGGGTGGTTCGCCCCACCTCACCCTCCCATCGCATAGCGATGGGGCCCTCCCTCCCCCCCCGTTCGCGCAGGCGGAGAGGGGTGAGGCTTGACGGTGGTCAGGCCGCCTTCGCCATGCCGCGCAGGACGTAGTGCAGGATGCCGCCGTGGCGGTAGTAGGCGACCTCGTCGATCGTATCGACGCGGCAAAGCACGGGCACCTTGTCGGTCTTGCCGTCCGGGCGGTGGATGACCAGCGTCAGGTCCATCCGCGGGCTCAGGTTCTCAAGCCCCAGGATGTCGATCGTCTCGGCGCCGGTGATGCCGAGCGTCTTGCGGTCCATGCCTTCCTTGAAGGTCAGCGGCAGCACGCCCATGCCGACCAGGTTCGAGCGGTGGATGCGCTCGAAACTTTCGACGATCACCGCGCGGGCGCCGAGCAGCATGGTGCCCTTCGCCGCCCAGTCGCGCGACGATCCGGTGCCGTATTCCTTGCCGCCGAAGATGACGGTGGGAATGCCCTCGGCCTTGTAGCGCATCGCCGCGTCGTAGATCGGCAGGATGTCGCCCGAGGGGTAGTGCTTCGTCACGCCGCCCTCGGTGCCCGGCGCCATCTCGTTCTTGATGCGGATATTGGCGAAGGTGCCGCGCATCATCACTTCGTGGTTGCCGCGCCGCGCGCCGTAGCTGTTGAAGTCGTTCTGCCGGATCTGCCGCTCCAGCAGGTATTCGCCGGCGGGCGAGGTCTTGCGGATCGACCCGGCGGGGCTGATGTGGTCGGTGGTGATGGAGTCACCGAGTTCCGCCAGGATGCGCGCGCCCATGATGTCGCCGACCGGCTTCGGCTCCATCGTGATGCCCTCGAAATAGGGCGGGTTCTTCACGTAGGTGGAGCCGTCGTTCCACTTGTAGGTATCGCTGCCGGTATCGACGGCGATCGCCTGCCACTGCTTCGGGCCCTTGAACACCTCGCCGTAGCGCTTGAGGAACTGCGGGCGCGACAGCGAGCTGCCGACCAGCTCCGCGATCTCGTGGTTGGTCGGCCACACATCCTTCAGATAGACGGGCTTGCCGTCCGACCCGGTCCCCAGCGGCGCGGTGGTGATGTCCTGCGTCATCTTGCCGAGCAGCGCGTAGGCCACCACCAGCGGCGGGCTCGCGAGGTAGTTGGCGCGCACGTTCGGATGCACGCGACCCTCGAAGTTGCGGTTGCCCGAGAGCACCGACACCGCCACCAGCTTGTTGTCCTCGATCGCGTCCACGATCGCGTCGTCGAGCGGGCCGGAGTTGCCGATGCAGGTCGTGCATCCGTAGCCCACCGTCTGGAAGCCCAGCGCGTCCAGGTCCGCCGTCAGGCCGGCCTTGTCGAGATACTCCGTCACCACCTGCGAGCCGGGCGCGAGCGAGGTCTTCACCCACGGCTTCACCGTCAGCCCCTTGGCGCGCGCCTTGCGGGCAACGAGCCCGGCGGCGACCAGCACCGACGGGTTCGATGTGTTGGTGCAGCTTGTGATCGCCGCGATCACCACGTCGCCATGCGTGAGGTCGAAGTTCTTGCCTTCCACCTTGACCGAGGTGCCGACGTCGTTGGCGGGCACGCCAAGGCCCTTTGTCAGTTCCGCCTTGAAGGCCGAGGCCGCGTCCTTCAGCAGCACGCGGTCCTGCGGGCGCTTCGGCCCGGCGAGGCTCGGCTGCACGGTGGACAGGTCCAGCTCCAGCGTGTCCGTGAACACCGGGTCGGGCGTCGCGCTGTCGCGCCACATGCCCTGCGCGCGGGCGTAGGCTTCCACCAGCGCGATACGGTCTTCGTCGCGGCCGGACAGGCGCAGGTAGTCCAGCGCGATCTTGTCCACCGGGAAGAAGCCGCAGGTGGCGCCGTATTCCGGCGCCATGTTGGCGATGGTCGCGCGGTCCGCCAGCGCCAGGTTGTCCAGGCCCGCGCCGAAGAACTCCACGAACTTCCCGACCACGCCCTTCTTGCGGAGCATCTGCGTGACGGTCAGCACGAGGTCGGTCGCGGTCGCGCCTTCCGGCAGCTTGCCGGTCAGGCGGAAGCCGATCACGTCGGGGATCAGCATGGCGATGGGCTGGCCCAGCATCGCGGCCTCGGCCTCGATGCCGCCCACGCCCCAGCCCAGGATGCCCAGGCCGTTCACCATCGTGGTGTGGCTGTCGGTGCCGTACAGCGTGTCGGGATAGGCGAAGGTCTTGCCGTCGACATCGGCGGTCCAGACGCACTGGCCGAGATATTCCAGGTTCACCTGGTGGCAGATGCCGGTGCCGGGCGGCACGACGCGGAAATTGTCGAACGCCTCCTGGCCCCAGCGCAGGAAGGTGTAGCGCTCGCCGTTGCGCTCGAACTCGATATCGACGTTCCTGGTCAGCGCGTCGGCGGTGCCGGAGACATCCACCATCACCGAGTGGTCGATCACCAGATCGACCGGCACCAGCGGGTTCACCTTCTGCGGGTTGCCGCCGAGCCGGGTGATGCCGTCGCGCATCGCCGCCAGATCGACCACGGCGGGCACGCCGGTGAAGTCCTGCATCAGGATGCGGGCAGGGCGGAACGGCACTTCCTTGGAAGAGGTCCCGGCGGGCAGCCAGCCGGCGAGCGCCTTGGCGTCATCGACCGTGTAGGTGCTGCCGTCCTCGAACCGCAGGATGTTCTCCAGCAGCACCTTCAGGCTGACCGGCAGGCGGGAGATGTCGCCGATCGCCTTGGCCGCCTCGGGCAGGGAAAAGTACTCATAGGACTTGCCGCCCACACTCAGCGTGCGGCGCGTCTTCAGGGTGTCCTGCCCGATGGCTTTCATGACCTGCTGGCCCCTTTGTCTGCCCGATGGCGCGGCGCTGCCCGCGCGTCCGGCAATCTGGGCGCCGTGGGGGCCGGCCTTGGAGGTTGGCGTGCCGGTCGCGCCCGGGCGACCGAGGGGACGGGAGCCCGGCGGGCTGCCCCTTGGCCCGCGCTTGCGCTCGCGGCGACAAGCGGGGCTTAAATCACACAAGCCGTTCAGCGTCCATACGACGCTGCGGCGCAACAAACGGCGGGGTTGACCGATGCTCCAGGCGGACGCCTTGGCGGCGTTCCGGGGAGAAGTGCTGGTGTTCGGCGGGCTTTCCTTCGCCGTTCCGCCGGGCGGTGCGCTGCTGCTCGCGGGGCCGAACGGCGCCGGCAAGTCCACGCTCCTGCGCCTGCTCGCGGGGCTTCTGCCGCCCGCATCGGGCCGCCTGCTGTGGGACGGGCAGGATGCGCTCGCCGATCCCGCCGCGCATGCCGCGCGGGTCGCATTCCTCGGCCACCGCGATGCCGTGAAGCCCGGCCTGACGGCGCGGGAAAACCTCCGCTTCGCCGCCCGCCTCGCGGGATTCGACCCCGATGCCGCCCTTGCCGCGGTCGCGCTCGACAATCTCGCCAACCTGCCGGCCCGGATGCTCTCGGCCGGGCAGACCCGCCGCCTCGCGCTCGCCCGCGTCGTGCTTTCGCCCGCGCCGCTCTGGCTGCTCGACGAACCCACGCTCGGGCTCGACGTCGCGGCCGTCGAACGGCTCGGCGGCCTGCTCGCCGCCCACCGGGCGCGCAGCGGCATGGTGATCGCCGCCACCCACCTGCCGCTGCCCCTGCCGGGCGCCGAGACGCTGACCTTGCAGGCCCGCTCCCCCGCGCCCGCCCTCGCCGCCCAGGACGCCGACGCCGATGCGTGGTGAGGCGGCGCTCGCCGAGACCGACCCGCTCGCCCGCGCCGTCGCCGCGCACCGCGCCGGCCGCATCCAGGAGGCCGAGGCGGCCTACCGCGCCATCCTCGCCGCCGTGCCCGGCCATGCCGACGCGATGCACCTGCTCGGCCTCGCCGCGCACCAGCAGGGCCGGCACGCCGAAGCGGCCGAGACCATCGCCGCCGCCATCGCGCTGCACCCCGGCGCCGCCGCCTTCCACTCCAATCTCGGCACCGCGCTGCTCGCGCTCGGGCGGACGCAGGAGGCGGTCGCCGCCTGCCGCCGCGCCGTCGCGGCCGATGCCGATTTCCCCGATGGCTGGCACAATCTGGGCGTCGCGCTGCTGACCGCCGGCGAAATGCAGGATGCCGAGGCCTGCCACGCCCGCGCCGCCGCGCTGCGGCCCGACTACCCGGAAGCCTATCTCGGCTGGGGCGGCGCTCTCATCGCGCTTGGCCGTGAAGCCGACGCCGCCGACCGCTTCGCCCAGGCCATCGCGCTGCGCCCCGCCTACGCCGAGGCCCATGACAGCCTCGGCCTCGCCCTGATGGCGCTCGGCCGGATCGAGGAGGCGGAGCGGTGCTTCCGCCGCGCCCTGGCGGAAAAGCCGGACCTGTCCGGCGCGGCCAGCCATCTCGGCATCGCGCTCCGGCGGCAGGACCGCCCTGACCCGGCCATCGCCTGCTTCCGCCACGCCATCGCGCTGATGCCGGACCATCCGGAGGCGCACAACAACCTCGCGACCGCCCTGGTGGAGAAGCGGGCGCTGGGCGAGGCCGAGGCGCATTACCGCGCCGCCATCGGGTTCATGCCGGATTATGCCGATGCCCACGCCAATCTGGGGATGCTGCTGCTGACGAAGGGCGATTTCGCGGCGGGCTGGGCCGAATACGAATGGCGCTGGCGCCAGCCGCGCCGCATCTCGTTCCACGGCGCCTTCGCCGAGCCGCAATGGCGCGGCGAGGATGCCGCCGGCCGCACGTTGCTGATCCATGCCGAACAGGGTTTCGGCGACACCATACAGTTCTGCCGCTACGCCCCGCTCGCCGCCGCGCGCGGCCTGCGGGTGGCGCTGGAGGTGCAGACCCCGCTGGTCCGCCTGCTGCGCGGCCTGCCCGGCGTCGCCCAGGTGATCGGGCGCGGCGATCCGCTGCCGCCGTTCGACCTGCATTGCCCGATGCTCAGCCTGCCGCTCGCGTTCGGCACCGACCTCGGCACGATCCCCGCTTCGGTGCCCTATCTCGCCGCCGCGCCGGAGTCGGCGGCGGAATGGGCCGCGCTGCTGGATGCCTCGGGACGGACCGGGCGGCGCGTCGGCCTCGTGTGGTCGGGCAACGCCTCAAGCCGCCAGCCGCAATCCTCTGGCATGGACCGCCGCCGCTCGATCGACCCGCGCCTGCTGCTGCCGCTCGCTGGCGTGCCGGGCCTGCATCTTGTCAGCCTGCAGAAGGACGGCCCGCCGCCGCCCGAGGGGCTGCCGGTCACCGACCTGATGGCGCGCGTGGGCGACTTCGCCGACACCGCCGCGCTGATCGCCAACCTCGATCTGGTTGTGTCGGTCGATACCGCGGTCGCGCACCTGGCGGCCGCGCTCGGCAAGCCGGTCTGGCTGATGGACCGTTTCGACGCCTGCTGGCGCTGGCTCGACGGCCGGCGCGACAGCCCGTGGTACCCGGGCCTGCGGATCTACCGCCAGGCCGCGCCCGGCTCCTGGCACAGCGTGATCGAGCCAATTACGCGAGGCCTCGCCGCCGGCGCGGGGTGACCCGCGTCCAGCGTCACAAGCCGAAGGGCGGATGCGCCAAAGGCGCGATCCGCCGATCCGCGCCCCGCTACGCCGGAGCCCCGCCCGTCGCCGCGTGATGCGCGGCCAGCGCGTCGCGCAGCGCCTGCTCCTTGGTGTGGTCGAAGGAGGTGCGCAGCACCGTGCCGCCCACGCCCTGCAGATCCTCCAGCACCTTGTCGGCGGTCATCTTGCGGATCAGCAGGAACAGCGCCGCGCCGCCCGGCTGCAGCACGTCGGCGACTTCCTTCATGAACTTGTCGTTGATGCCCACGTCGGTCAGCGCGCCGCTGAGCGCGCCCGCGCCCGCGCCGATCGCCGCGCCCACCACCGGCACCAGGAACAGCATCCCGATCAGCAGCCCCCAGAACCCGCCCGACACGGCGCCCGTGGCCGTAGTGTTCATCAGCTGGTTCAGCTTCACCTTGCCGTCCTCGTGCTTGACCGCGATCACCGCGTCGCCGAGTTCGATCAGGTAGTTCTGCTGCATCCCCAGCAGCTTCTGGCGCACTTCCTCCGCCTTCTCCTCGGACGGAAACGCGATCACGACCAGATCGGCCATCGGAAACTCCCCTATTTCTTGCAGCCCGTGCGAGTAGCGGGCGCCCTTATAGGTCGCCGCCGCCCCGGCTGCCACCGCGTCCGCAGCCTTGATCCGCCCTGCGCCCGACCACACAGTCTCCCACCGGAACTCTGGCGGATGGCAACGATGGATTTCGACCTGTTCGTGATCGGCGGCGGCTCGGCGGGGGTCCGCTGCGGCCGCATCGCCGCCGGTCACGGCGCCCGCGTCGGCGTGGCGGAGGCGCGGTTCTGGGGCGGCACCTGCGTCAATGTCGGCTGCGTGCCGAAGAAGCTCTTGGTACAGGCCGCCGAATACGGCGCCTGGGCGGAGGATGCCCGCGGCTTCGGCTGGCGGATCGAGAAGGGGCCGCACGACTGGTCCGCGCTGATCGCCGCCAAGGACCGCGAAATCAACCGGCTGAATGCCATCTACCGCCGCCTGATGGAAGGCGCGGGCGCGACGATCTTCGACGCCCATGCCGAGTTCATCGACCCGCACACGCTTGACGTGGGCGGCCAGCGCGTCACCGCCGAACGCATCGTCATCGCCACCGGCGGCCATCCCGTGCGGCCCGACATCCCGGGCGCCGAACTTGGCATCATCTCCGACGACGCCTTCTTCCTGCCCCGGATGCCGAAGCGCATCGTCATCGTCGGCGGCGGCTACATCGCGGTGGAGTTCGCCGGCATCTTCGCCGGCCTCGGCGCCGAAACCCACCTCGTCTACCGCCAGCCGCTGCCGCTGCGCGGCTTCGACCACGACCTGCGCGAGGGCCTCGCGGAAGCGATGGCGGCGCAGGGCATCGTGCTGCATCCCGGCTGCGCCCCCACATCCGTCACCGAGGCGAACGGCCACCGCGTCCTGACGGTCGGCGAAGGCCGCCGCCTCGAGGCGGACGTGGTTTTCTTCGCCACCGGCCGCGCCCCCGCCACCGCCCGGCTCTGCCTCGACAAGGCGGGCGTGGAAACCGCGAAGGGCGGCGCGATCCCGGTCGATGCCGAACTCCGCACCAACGTCCCGCACATCTACGCCATCGGCGACGTGACGGACCGGCTGAACCTGACGCCCGTCGCCACCGCCGAGGGCCACGCCCTCGCCGACAGCCTGTTCGGTCCCGGCAAGCGGACGGTCTCGCTCCGCAACGTGCCGACGGCGGTGTTCTCCACGCCGCCCATCGGCACCGTGGGGCTGACCGAGGAGGAAGCCGCCGCCGAGGGCCCGGTCGATGTCTATGTCGCGAAGTTCACCCCGATGCGGCACAACCTGACCGGACGGGCGCGCAAGACGCTGATGAAGCTGATCGTCGATCAGGCCAGCCAGAAGGTGCTCGGCGCCCACATGCTGGGCGAGGACGCGGGCGAGATCATGCAGGGCCTCGCAATCGCGGTGATCTGCGGCGCCACCAAGGCCGATTTCGACCGCACCATCGGCATCCACCCCACCGCGGCCGAGGAATTCGTCACGCTCCGGACGCGGACGAGGGTTGCGGGCGTCGCGCGCGCCGCGGAATAGCGGGCAGGTAGCCTGTCCGGCCAAATCCTGGGATAGTCGCCGGTTCCGGGGCGAGGAGCGCCCCGCTGGAGACCGCGCCTATGAGCACTTCGACCCTCGGCCCGCTCGGCCGGTGGAGCCCCGAGACGTGGCGCACCCGCCCGATCCGGCAGGTGCCCGCCTATCCCGATCCCGCGAAGCTCGCGGCGATGGAAGCCAAGCTGCGCCGCTACCCGCCGCTCGTGTTCGCGGGCGAGGCGCGGCGGCTGAAGGCCGCCCTCGCGAACGCCGCCGCCGGCCGCGCCTTCGTCCTGCAGGGCGGCGACTGCGCCGAGAGCTTCAACGACTTCACCGCCGACGTCATCCGCGACACGTTCCGGGTGCTGCTCCAGATGGCGGTCGTGCTCACCTTCGGCGCCTCGGTCCCGGTCGTGAAGATCGGCCGCATGGCCGGCCAGTTCGCCAAGCCCCGCTCGTCCGACACGGAAACGGTGGGCGACGACACGCTGCCCAGCTACCGCGGCGACATCATCAACGGCCCGGAATTCACCCCCGAATCCCGCGTCCCCGATCCGGGCCGCATGGAGTTCGGCTACTTCCAGTCCGCCGGCACGCTGAACCTGCTGCGCGCCTTCGCCTCGGGCGGCTATGCCGACCTCCACCAGGTCCATCGCTGGAACCTCGGCTTCGTCGAGCGTTCGCCGCTCGCGGACCGCTACCAGGACATCGCCCACCGCATCGACGAGACGCTGGGCTTCATGGCCGCCTGCGGCATGAACGGCGAGAACACGCCGCATATCCGCGAAACCGATTTCTACACCAGCCACGAAGCCCTGCTGCTGCCCTACGAACAGGCGCTCACCCGCGTCGATTCCACCTCGGGCGACTGGTACGCCTGCTCGGCCCACTTCCTGTGGATCGGCGATCGCACCCGCCAGCCGGACGGGGCGCATGTGGAATTCCTGCGCGGCGTGAAGAACCCGATCGGCATGAAGGTCGGCCCCTCCAGCGATCCGGACGAGATCGTCCGCATCGTCGAGACGCTGAACCCGGCGAACGAGCCCGGCCGCATCACGCTGATCTCCCGCATGGGCGCGGACAAGGTGGCGGCCAAGCTGCCGCCGCTGCTGCGCGCGCTGCGCCGGTCCGGGCAGAACGTGCTGTGGCTGTGCGATCCGATGCACGGCAACACCGTCTCGACCTCGAACAAGATCAAGACCCGCAACTTCGATGCCATCCTGTCGGAAGTGCGCGGCTTCTTCGATGCCCACGCCGCCGAAGGCACCTGGGCGGGCGGCGTGCACGTCGAGATGACCGGCCAGAACGTCACCGAATGCATCGGCGGCGCCCACCGGCTGACCGAGGCGAATCTCGGCGAACGCTACGAAACCTTCTGCGACCCGCGGCTCAATGCCGAGCAGTCGCTGGAGCTGGCGTTCCTCGTCGCCGAGGAGCTGAAGGCCCGCCGCGGCTCGGGCGGCCGAATGCCGGCCGTCGCCGCGCAGTAGGCGGCCGGAACCGGGGGAGGAAACGGCGATGAACGCCGAGCCGGGTGGTGCGGGACGCGGCCTGATCGCCGACATCGCGGCCCGCACCGACACCTACTTCAACCGCACCCGCCAGATCGTGCGCCAGTTCGGCGACAAGCGGGTGACCTACGCGGTGTTCCTCCGCCGACCGGTGATCTCTGCGCCGCGCCTGATGATTGAGTGGCTGCGGGCGGTGGCCGAAATCCGGCGCACCGAGATCGGCATCGACCTGATCCACCCCGAAGGCGCCTGGGTCGGCGCGGGCGAGCCCATCGTCTACGTCTCCGGCAGCCTGATGGAGCTGTCGGACCTGGAGACGATCATGCTCCAGAAGCTCGGCCCTGCCTGCGTCGCCGCGCACAATGCCTATCAGATGTGTCTGGCGCTGCCCGAGGTCGCGTTCCTGGCGATGGAGGCGCGCCACTGCGCCGGGGCCGAGATGCAGGAGATGATGGCCTACGCCGCCTCGGTCGGCAGCGCGGCGGCGAAGCGGGAAGGGGCGAAGGGCTTCATCGGCAACGCCAACGACGGCACCGCCCACTGGTTCGGCGCGCCGCGCGGCCTCGGCACCATGCCGCACGCCCTGATCGGCTACGCGGGCTCCACCGTCCGCGCCGCCGAGATGTTCCGCGAAACCTTCCCCGACGATGCGCTGACCGTGCTGGTGGACTATTTCGGCCGCGAGATCACCGACGGGCTCGCGGTCTGCGCCCGCTTCCCCGAGCTTGCCGCCGAGGGGCGGCTGGCGGTGCGGCTCGACACCCACGGCGGCCGCTTCCTCGAAGGGCTCGACCCGCCCGGCAGCTACGCCGTGCTCGAACGCCACGTCCCCGGCGCGATCCGCCGCTACCGCAGTGACACCGAGCTTCGCTACCTGGTCGGCACCGGCGTCTCCGCGGCCGCCGTCTGGCGGATGCGCGAGGCGCTGGACGGCGCGGGCTACAAGAAGGTCCGCATCGTCGCCTCGTCCGGCTTCGGCGTGGACAAGTGCCGCGTCATGGCGGACGCCCGCGCGCCGATCGACGTGGTGGGCACCGGCAGCTTCATCCCCGACCTGTGGAGCGAGACCTACGCCACCGCCGACATCGTCGATTACGACGGCGTGCCGATGGTGAAGGTCGGCCGCGAGTTCCTGCTCCGCAAGAACGGCGAACGCAGGAAGTAGCCGGCGCAACCATCGCGGAACCGCAGCACGCATGAGCGAGACCGCATCCGACAAGCATTACTGGCACCGCTACACCGACACCTACGAAGCCGCCTTCGCGCGGCTCGGCGCAGTGCGGGAGATCTTCGAGTTCGGCGTCTTCCGCGGCGGCTCCATCGCCTGGCTCGCGCGGCGCTTCCCCGATGCCCGCATCGTCGGCGCCGACATCGTCGAGCCGCTGCCGGAATGGCCGCGCGATCCGCGCATCTCCTACGAACGGATCGACCAGGGCGACCGCGCCGGCGTGCAAGCCATGTTCGCCCGCCTCGGCCGCCGCTACGACCTGCTGATCGAGGACGGCAGCCACCTGCCCGCCCATCAGGCCGCCTGCCTGACCGACGGCCTGACATGGGTCCGCCCCGGCGGCCTCTACGTGCTGGAGGACATCCACACCTCGCACCCCGCCAACGCCGCCTTCGCCGAGCATCAGGCGGGCGGCGCGCCGAACGCGCTGCATGTCTTGCTCGCGATCCGCCACCTGAAGGACCGGGGCAGGGCGATGACGCCTGCGATCGCCGCGCGGCTCGCGGCACCCGGCTTCTTCGCCGCGGACGAGATCGTGGCGCTATCGGCGCGGATCGCCGCGCTCGACCTGTATCGCCGCAGCATCCTGCCCCTGTGGTGCTACGCCTGCGGCGGCGACGATTTCGACTACGCGGCCCTGCGCTGCGCCTGCGGCGCCGATCTCTACAATGTCGCGGACTCGATGTCGTTTCTTCTTACCCGCGCATGATACTGCTTGCCCCGCCGCACGGGGACGCCGTCCGATGCTCCTGATCCCGACCGACCACGCCACTGCCACCGCGCCGCCGCCCGACCGGCTGGGCGCGGCCTGCTGGATCGACGCCGTCGATCCCACGCCCGAGGAAGCCGCCGCGATCCATGCCGCGACCGGGATCGCGCCGCCCACCAAGGCGCAGCTGACGGAAATCGAAAGCTCCAGCCGTATCGTCGAACGCAACGGCGTGCTGATGCTCAGCCTGCCGCTCGCGCAGCGGAGCCCTGACGGCGAGGTGCGCACCACGCCGCTCGGCATCGTGGTGAATGGCGGCCACATGATCACCGTGCGATTCGATCCGGTTCCGGTGCTGGAGGCCTACGCGGCCGCCGTCGCGCCGGGAGACCGGGAGACGCCCACCGCGTGGCACGCGATGATCGGGTTGCTGGAGCAGATCGTCGACTCGCTGGCCGACATGCTGGAGCGCAGCCGCGGCGAGCTTGATGCGATCTCGCGCCGCATCTTCGCGCAGGGCGCGAGCCCGGTGCGGGGCGGCGCGGAACTCAGCGAACTGCTCCGCCTCGTCGGCCGCGCGGGGGAGGATGTCTCGGCGGTCCGCGACACGCTGCTCGTGCTCGGCCGCCTCTCCGCGTCAGTCGCCCGCAACGACAATCTGAAGGGCGCGCCCGACCTCGCCCGGCGGGTCAAGACGATGCGGAGCGACATCGCCTCGCTCGCCGACTACGACGCCCATGTGTCGCAGAAGGTGCAGTTCCTGCTCGATGCGGTGATCGGCCTGATCAACATCGCGCAGGCCAACGTCATCAAGCTGATGACCGTGGTCGGCGTGATCGGCGTGCCGCCAACGCTGATCGCCAGCATCTACGGCATGAATTTCGCTGCGATGCCGGAACTGCACTGGCACTACGGCTACCCGATGGCGCTGGCCGCCATCGCGATCAGCGCCATCCTGCCGCTGTTCTGGTTCCGGCGGCTGGGCTGGCTGTAGCCCGACGCTTGACCGTCATGGCCCGCGAAGGCGGGCCATCCACGCCTTCCTTTCAGCCGCAACCAAAGATGTGGATGGCCTGCCTCCGCAGGCCATGACGGAGTAAGGCTCACATCCAGGGCGACCAAACCACCGGAACGTGCGCATACCCCGCGCCGCGCCGCTCGACATGGCCGAAGCAGGGGAAATCCAGATGCATCCCCGCCACCAGCAGCTTGTCCGCCGCCGCCATGTCGAAGATCCGCGCCCGTGTCGCCACCGCGCCGCCGCCGTCCACGTCGAACACCATCCCCGCTTCGGGCCGCGCGAACTGCACGCCGGGGATATGGACGATGTCGCCCCAGATCAGCAGCGACGTGCTGCCCGACGAAATCAGATACCCGGTGTGCCCCGGCGTGTGGCCGTATTCCGGGATCGCGGCGATGCCCGGCGCCGCCTCGCCGTCCGTCACCGTCCGCGTGCGCCCGGCATAGGCGGCGAAGGCCGCGCGGGCGCCGACGAAGTAGCCCTTCGAGTCCTCCGGCACCGAGGCCATGATCGCGTCGTCGTGCCAGAAGGCGAGTTCCTTCGCCGACACCACCAGCTCGGCGTTCGGGAATGCGGCCTTGCCCTCGGGATCGGTCAGCCCGCCGACATGATCGGGATGGCCGTGCGTCAGCAGCACCGTGCCGATCGTGTCCGGCGCCACACCCATCGCCGCCAGGTTGCGCGCCATCCCGCCCATCTGCGGGCCGAAGCTCGTGCCGCAGCCGGTATCGACCAGGATGCGCCTGCCGCCCATCGAGATCAGGTAGGCGTTCACCGACAGCCTCGGCGGCACCGGGCGGAAGCTGCCGGTCAGCAGCCCTTCGGCCTCGTTCGCCGGAATGCCGGTCAGCAGCGCCGTCGCGCCCTCGAACATGCCGTCGTTGATCGCGGTCACCACCGCCTCGCCCAGCTTGTGGTGATAGACGCCGGGGGCTTGCACTTCGGGGGCGGGCAGGTCGGCCATCGTGTGGTTCTCCGTCGCTTCGAGGGGCAGGGTCAGAGGTCGGTCGCGTCCTGGCTGGCGGCCAGAAGCCTTCCGGTAAGTCGTGGCGGCAGCAACCCGGTCAAGCGGGCAGCCGCTGCCATCCACCAGGGAAACGCGATCCGCGTCCGCCCCGATGCCATCCCCCGCAGGATGATCGCGGCGGCGCGGTCGGCGTCCATCAGGCCCGGCATGGGGAAGCGGTTGCGGTCGGTCATCGGCGTCTGGACATAGCCCGGACAGATGCTGGAAATCAGCACCCCCGCCGCCCGCGCCCCGCGCGCCGAGGCCACGGCGAAGGTGTCCGCCGCCGCCTTGCTGGCGCAGTAGGACGCCGCCCCCGGCGCGGGAACGAAGGCGGCGATCGAGGCCACCACGCCGATCCGCCCGCGCCAGCCGTCAGCTCCCGGCGCCTGCGCCGCCATCGCCCGCAGCGCCGGCAGCACGGTGTTCGCCACCCCCATCACGTTGGTCTCCAGGATCGCCCGCGTCCGCTCGGGTGCCGCGAGCCCGTTCTCGCTCGATCCCGCCGAGATCCCGGCATTCGCCACCACCAGGTCGAGCCGCCCCCCCGTGGCAGCACCCGCCGCGATCCATTGCTTGACCGCCGCCGCGTCCCGCACGTCCAGCACCGCCGTGTGCGCCGCCGCGCCGCGCGCCCGGCACGCCTCCGCCACCGCCTCCAGCCGCGCCGCGTCGCGCCCGGCCAGGTGCAGCACCGCGCCTGACGCGGCGCAGGCCCGCGCCAGCGCGGCGCCGATGCCGGAGGACGCTCCGGTGATTGCGACAGCCTGGAACCGCGCCATGTCCGCTCCTTCACCCGGCCCCGGAATCGGCAACCGCCGCCGTTCGTATTAGTAAGGCCCGTCCGAAGGAAACCGCGCCGATGCCGCTTGCCTCCATGACCGGATTCGCCCACGCCGAGGGCACCGATGCGGGCCTGGCCTGGGCGTGGGAACTCCGCTCGGTGAACGGCCGCGGCCTCGACCTGCGGATGCGCCTGCCGCCGGGCTGGGACGCGATCGAGCCTGCGCTGCGCGAAGCCGCCGGCCGCGCGCTGAAACGCGGCAACGTCACCGCCAACCTGACGGTGAAGCGGGAAGCCGCCGCCGCGATGGTGATCGACCCCAGCGCGCTCGACCGCATGGTGGAGGCCGCCATCGCGCTGCACCGCCGCATTCCCGGCAGCGACGCCCCGCGCGCCGAGGCCCTGCTCGCGCTGCCCGGCGTGATGCGGGCCGCCACCGCCGAAGAGGAGGAACGCCCCCTCGATGCCGTCCGCGCCGGGTTCGACCGGGCGCTGGCCCAGCTTCTCGCCGCCCGCGGGGCCGAGGGCGAGCGGCTCGGCGTGCTGCTGTCGGGCCAGCTCGACGCCATCGCCGCCCTCTGCGCCCAGGCCCGCGCCGAGGCCGCCGAGCAGCCCGCGCTGCACCGCGCCCGCATGATGGAGGCGCTCGCCGACCTGCTGCGCTCGACGCCCGCCTTGCCCGAGGAACGCATCGCCCAGGAAGTCGCCCTGCTCGCCACCCGCTCGGATGTGCGGGAGGAACTCGACCGGCTCGACAGCCACGTCCAGGCCGCGCGGGATCTGCTGACTGAGGGCGCCTCGGTCGGCCGCCGGCTCGACTTCCTCGTGCAGGAGTTCAACCGCGAGGCCAACACGCTGTGCAGCAAGTCGGCCTCCGCGCCGCTCACCGCCACGGGGCTGAAGCTGAAGGCCGCCATCGAGCAGTTGCGCGAGCAGGTCGCCAACATCGAATGATCCATCTGCGATGACCGCCATCGCCCGCCGCGGCGTCTGCCTCGTGCTCGCCGCCCCCTCCGGCGCCGGCAAGACCGCGCTCACCCGCGCGCTGCTCGATGTGGAGCCGGAATTGTCGCTGTCCGTCAGCGCCACCACCCGCGCCCCCCGCCCCGGCGAGCAGGACGGCGTGCACTACCATTTCCGCACCCGCCCCGAGTTCGAGGCGATGATCGCCGCCGGCGACCTGCTGGAATGGGCCGAGGTCTTCGGCCGCCTCTACGGCACCCCCCGCGCCCCGGTCGAAGGCGCCCTGTCCGCCGGCCGGGACATGGTCTTCGACATCGACTGGCAAGGCTTCCGCCACCTCCGCGCCGCCTTGCCGGAAGACGTGGTCGGCGTCTTCGTCCTCCCCCCGTCAATGGAAGCGTTGCAGCAGCGCCTGCACACCCGCGCCGGCGACCCGCCGGAAGAAATCGCCCGCCGCATGGCCGAAGCCCGCGCCGAGATCAGCCACTGGCAGGAGTTCGACTTCGTTGTGGTGAACGACGACTTCGCAACCGCGCTCGCCGAAATCCGCGCCATCCTCCACGCTGCCCGCCGCGCCACCAAACGCCAGCCCGGCCTGCAGGACTTCGTCGCCCGCCTCACGTAACCCCAGCAACTTTGCCCAGCGCCCGCACTACCCCTTCGTCATGGCCCGCGAGGGCGGGCCATCCACGTCTTTTCATCCGTTACCAAAGACGTGGATGGCCTGCCTTCGCAGGCCATGACGGCGCGAGTTGGGTCGCGCCTGGCGCGTCCGCCCTACAGAAACACCCCGCGCATCCCGCCCTCGGGATACCGCGTCCCCGCCGCCGCGCCGACCGGGATCGCGGCGCTCAGCCCCGCCACTTCCTCCTCCGTCAGCGCCACATCCAGCGCGCCGCAGTTCTCGTCCAGCCGCGCCGGGTACCGCGTGCCGGGGATCGCCACCACGTCCTTGCCCTGCGCCAGCAGCCAGGCCAGCGTCACCTGCGCGGGCGTGCAGCCCCTCTTCTCCGCCAGCGCCTCCACGTGCGCAACGAGCGCGCGGTTCGCCTCGAAGTTCCCCGCCTGGAACCGCGGATGCGCCGCCCGCCTGCCGTCGATGTCGGACAGGCTCTTCAGCGCCCCGGTCAGGAACCCACGCCCCAGCGGCGAATACGCGACGAAGCCGATCTCCAGCTCCCGCGTCGTCTGCCGCGTCGCCTCGGCCTCCTCGCGGTACAGCAGCGAATACTCGGTCTGCACCGCGGTGATCGGATGCACCGCGTGCGCCCGGCGGATGCGCTCGGGCCGCGCCTCGGACAGGCCGAGGTACCGCACCTTGCCCTGCGCCACGAGTTTCGCCATCGCGCCGACCGTGTCCTCCACCGGCACGTCGGGATCGACGCGGTGCTGGTAATAAAGGTCGATCGTCTCGACGCCGAGCCGCTTCAGGCTCGCCTCGCAGGCCGCCTGCACATACTCGGGCCGCCCGTTCACGCCGTTCGCGCCGCCGGGGTTCTGCGTCTGGCCGAACTTGCTCGCCAGCACCACCTCGTGCCGCCGGCCCTTGATGGCGCGGCCGACCACCTCCTCGTTGTGGCCCCAGCCGTACATGTCGGAACTGTCGAGGTGGTTCACGCCCTGGTCCAGCGCGTGCTTGATCAGCGCCTCCGACGCCGCGTCGTCCGCCGCGCCGTAGATGCCCGACAGCGACATGCAGCCCAGTCCCACCGGCAGCACATACAGCTCGCTATGCCCCAGCCTGCGCCGCAGCCGGTCCGGATACTTTGCCATCGTCGTCACGTCCCTCCGTTCGATGCGGACAGCCTACCGCATCTCGCGCCTTCGCGCTTCCCGCCCCGCTGCGCCGCCCTTAGTCTGGAACCATGACAAAGATCGACACCGACGCCTTCCTCCGCGACCTCTACGAACTGCGCGAAATCGGGCGCTTCAAGACCGGCGTGCACCGGCCCACCTACTCGCCGCAGGACATGGAATCGCGCCGCTGGCTGATGGACCGGCTCGCCGCCTGCGGGCTCGAAGCCTCCATCGACGGCATCGGCAACGTCTATGGCCGCCACAAGGGACCCGGCCCCCACCTGCTCGTGGGCTCGCATATCGAAACCCAGAACGAGGCCGGCTGGCTCGATGGCGCGTTGGGCGTCATGGCCGGCGTCGCGCTCGCCCGCGCCGGGCTTCCCGTCGATGTCTGCGCCTTCGCCGACGAGGAAGGCCATTTCGAGGGCGGCTTCCTCGGCAGCCGCTCCATCGCGGGCGAACTGACCGAGGCCGAGATCGACCGCAGCCGCAACCGCACCGACGGCACGCCGCTGCGCGACGCCCTGGCTGCTGCGGGCCTCGCGGGCAAGAAGCGCATGACGCTGGAGCCCGGCCGCCACAAGGGCTTCTACGAGATGCATATCGAGCAGGGCACGCAGCTCGAAGGCCAGGGGCTGCGGCTCGGCGTCGTCACCGGCATCGTCGCGATCTGGCAGTGGCGGATCGAGATCACCGGCATGCAGGACCACGCCGGCGGCACGACCATGGCCGAGCGGCGCGACGCCGGCCTCGCCGCCGTCCGCCTGCTCGCCGCCATCGACGCCGAGTTCCCCCGCATCTCCGGCGAGCGCAGCACCTGGACCACCGGCCGCATCGCGCTCGACCCCGGCGCGCCCAGCATCATCCCAGGCAAGGCGGACGTGCTGTTCCAGTTCCGCGACGTCTCCGTCCCGGTGCTGGAGCGGATGGAGACGGGGCTGCGCTGGCTGGTGCGCGAAAGCAACCGGCGCGAACGCTGCACCGCGCGGCTGGAGGCGATCTCCAAGGCCATCCCCGCCGTCTGCGATCCGGCGATGATGAAGGCGCTGGAAGCCGCCGCCGAGGCCCACGCCCCCGGCCTCTGGCAGCCCATGCCCTCCGGCGCCGGCCACGATGCCCAGGTGATCGCGCGGAAGATGCCCGCCTCGATGCTCTTCGTCCCCTCGATCGGCGGCATCAGCCATCACTGGGCAGAGGACACCAAGGACGAGGACTTGGCGCTGGGCGTCACCGTCCTCGGCGCCGCCGCCGAACGCTTCCTGGCCGCCTGAGCCGCCGCGCCTGCTACGGTTTCGCCGGCTTGCTCTCGGTGATGCCCATGCCGCCGCCGGTGCGCGGGAATGTCTTGTCGGTGACCGTCAGGTTGGCCGACTTGCAGGCCGGCCCGACCACCAGGAACGCGATCCTGAGGTCCTGGAACGCCGGCGGCGGGTCGAGCAACCGGCCGGTGTGCACCGAGATCACGTTGAGATGCCCCGACGCGGGCGCGGTCAGCAACCCGGTGCCGGCGCCTTGCAGGATGCGGTCGATGCGGCTGAACACGGTGTTCGGCGCCGCGAAGAAATGGAACTCCGCGCAGCGGGCGGTGTCCTTGTCCTTGGACGATTCCACGAACAGGCCCGGCAGCGCACCCGCGAGCAGGGTCGAGGCCCAATCGCCCTGATCGATCGCCGCGGGGCGGGGGAAATAGGGCGCGAGCGTCTGGCTCACGAACTGGCCTTTCGGCACCGTGATGCCCAGCGGCACGGTGATGTGGCGGCGGTTGCCGTCCCAGTCGATGTCGGCTGAAACCAGATACAGGTCGCCGTCGCCGCGGTTGATGAAGCCGGCCACGCCCGGATACTCGAAATACACGACCGAGATTTCGTCGTGCCACTGCCATGCATGATAGGTTTCGTTGGCGCGCGTCAGCATGAAGGTCAGCGCCGAGAAGACGATCGCGAGGAACCCCGCCGTGCTGCCGAAATAGGCGAGGTTGTTCTTCCAGCTTCGCTGATAGGACCGGCAGGTGGGACACAGCACCGCCCGCGCGCTGATCGGCGCGCCGCAGGCGATGCAATGCCGCTCCGCCGGCGGCTGCGCCGTGCTGTCGGGCTCCGGCCCGCCCGCCTGTGCCACACTTCGCGCTCCCCGATGCGGGGGGACTGTGGCGATTGACGGACCGCACCACAAGCGCCGCCAACGCCGCCGACCGACTGGCACACGCTCCGCCGTGCGACGCGGAGGCGGCCTTGGCCACAAGCCGGTCTTGCGGGGGGCTGAGGCGGCCGTACAGCACCATGCGGCGGCACCGCCCCCGGCGGTCCGCTCGGACAGTCCCGGCAACCGGGCGCCTTATCCGCTGTCGTACGGCGGCGGCGCGGGCTGCGCCAGGCCCGCTGCGATCTCCGCCAACACCATGGGTTCCAGCGCCTCGACCTGCATGGCGATCGGCTCCTCGCCCATCAGGCCGGCGATCTCCGCCAGTTCGCGGGCGCAGGACGCCACCACCTCGGCATCGGTCTCGCCCTCGATCAGGGCGGCCCAGGTGTTGCGGAAATGCCAGGTCCGGCTCCGCCGCGGCGGCGGCTCCTGCCCGAGGGGGCGCTTGAGCGGCATGTAGCGGGCATCGAGCCCGGTTTCCCGCACGAAGGCCGCCTTCGCCTCGGCGCGCCTCTGCGCGGCCTCGCGGCGCTTCTCCGCCGCGCCCGGCGCATTGGCCCGCGCGGCACCCCGCGCGCTCGCCGCCCGCATCTCGATGCGCGCCAGCAGCCCGATCAGCCGGTGCATGACGGTGCGCAGGCGGTTGTCGATCGTCTCGGGATCGTAGGGCGGCCGCGGCGTGTTGCGGACCACATTCTCCGGCGCGTCCGGCCCTGCCGCCGCGCCGCCCATGAACTCCGCCACCTTGTCGCGCAGCCTGTCGCCCAGCGCCGACAGCTTCTCCACCAGCCGCAGCAGCCGCACCGACGACCAGCGTCCGCGCCTGGTGCGCGGCGGCTCGGTCTCGGCGTGGGGAGAGGAGGCGGTTGCTGTCATGCGCCGACTATGCGGCGGAGGGCCGCAGTGGCGCAAGCAATAGTTCCTATCACACGTATAATTACCTATACGTGCTCCACCCGCCTCGCTTGCATCGCGCCCGCCATGCCTGGACAATCCCGGCCATCATCCCGGAAGGAACGAAGGCGTGGCCGGCTTCAAGAGCACCGATCGCTACATCGCGTCCCGCGACCTGGAAGTGGCGGTCAACGCCGCCGTCGCGTTGCAGCGCCCGCTGCTGGTCAAGGGCGAGCCCGGCACCGGCAAGACCGTGCTCGCGCACGAGGTGGCCGAGGCGCTCGGCCATCCGCTGATCGAATGGCACATCAAGTCCACCACCAAGGCGCAGCAGGGGCTTTACGAATACGACGCCGTCTCCCGCCTGCGCGACGGGCAGCTCGGCGATCCGCGCGTTCATGACATCGGAAACTACATCGTCCGCGGCAAGCTGTGGGACGCGTTCGAGGCGGAGCGCCAGACCGTCGTGCTGATCGACGAGATCGACAAGGCCGACATCGAGTTTCCGAACGACCTGCTGCTCGAACTCGACCGCATGGAGTTCTTCGTCTACGAGACGCGCCAGCAGGTGAAGGCGCGGCACCGGCCCATCGTCATCATCACCTCCAACAACGAGAAGGAGCTGCCGGACGCCTTCCTGCGCCGCTGTTTCTTCCACTACATCCGCTTCCCCGACCGCGAGACGATGGAGCACATCGTCCAGGTGCATTACCCCGACATCCAGAAGGACCTCGCGCGCGAGGCGCTGAACGTGTTCTTCCAGATCCGCGAGGTGC
>JAFEFJ010000170.1 GCA_018240635.1 Pseudomonadota bacterium
CGCGCCGGCGCGGTTCGTCGTTCCGATATCGAGCGGGATGCCCGCGACCACGAGCGGCGCGTCCCAGTCCGCGCGCGCGACGCCGAGGAAGCGCGGCGCGACGGCGAAGGTAGGCGGCCCCGCCATGTCCGGGCGCCCGTCAGGCAGCCGCGCGGCGGAAGGCGGGATCGGCGGAGAACCTGGTCAGAATGGGCAGGGCCGAGGCCAGCACGCGGGCGAGTTCGGCGGACGCCACGCTACCGACCGCTTCCTGGGGACCGAACCAGCGGGTCTTGCGCTCGGCCTTTTCCGGCCACTTCGCCATCTGCCGCTCGACGACGAAGAGGAAGACCGACACGTCGAACCACAAGGCGCGAGCCGCGCCCCGCCGCTTGGCGTAACGATAGCTGCCGATGGGATCGGGATGGACCACCGTGCCGAGCAGGCCGGCTTCCTCGTAGGCTTCCCGCGCGGCGGTGCCGGCGGGCGTGAGGTTACGGATCGGCCAGCCCTTCGGGATGATCCACGCACGGCTGCCGCGGGACGTCACCAGAAGGATGCGCGGCCTGCCGGCCGCATCGAAGGCGAAGGGCAGCGCGCCGAACTGGATCTGAACCTGTCCGTCCTTTCCGGCCATCTGACGCGGCAGCCTCGCTCTCCACGCTTGACGAATCGCTAACAAGCATGCGGCCGCGCGTCGGCACAAGCGCGCAGGCGCGGAGCGCGGCATCGTCATCGAAGTGTCACCGCCGCCACGCGCGCCCGGGCGAGCACCCGACGAAGCGCGGTCAATCGGGATAGACCGGCTTGTAGGCGATGGAGCGGATATGCGCCTCGATATCCGCCGGGCGCGGGATGCCGGCGAGATCGTTGTCGAAGATGTACTCGGCGATGCGCGCGGCGGTTTGCAGCGACGCCTCGAAGATGTTGCTGGTGGGCGGATAGATCAGCCCGTTCGCCAGATGCGCGTCCGTCACCTGCTCCGCGACGGCCTTGGCGGCGACGATGAACATCGGCTCCGTCACGCGCTTCGCCTCGGTCGCGAGCACGGCCATGCCCATGGCGGGGAAGATGTAGACGTTGTTGCCCTGGCCGGGGACGAAGCGCCTGCCCCCGATCTCCAGCGGCGGGAACGGGCTGCCGGAGGCGAAGACCGCGCGGCCTTCCGACCAGCGATAGGCTTCCTCGGCCGTGCATTCCGAACGCGAGGTGGGATTGGAATAGGGGAAGATGATGGGCCGTTCGTTGATGCGGGCCATCGCCTCGATGACCGCCTGGTTGAACAGCTTGGGCACGGTGCTGACGCCGATGATGCCGGTGGGCTTCAGCGCCTCCACCGCTTCGACGAAGGTGGCGATGGGGGCGTGATCGTGCGCGAAGGGCCGCTGGAAATCCGCGAGATCGGTGCGGGACGTGACCATCAGCCCGTTGATGTCGAACAGCCAGTTGCGCGCCCGCGCCTGGTCGATGGTCAGCCCCTCCAGCGCCATCGCCTCGCTGATCAGCTCGGCGATGCCGG
Source organism: Pseudomonadota bacterium (assembly GCA_018240635.1). Classification (GTDB taxonomy): domain Bacteria; phylum Pseudomonadota; class Alphaproteobacteria; order Acetobacterales; family Acetobacteraceae; genus JAFEFJ01. Next base: position 1,499 of record JAFEFJ010000170.1, read on the forward strand.
TGGCGGCCGAGCCGCCGCCCAGGAACAGGAAGCGCTGCTCCGTCAGCTTGCCGCCGGTGATGCGCAGCGCGCCGTAGATGCCGGCGAGCGCCACGGCGGCGGTGCCCTGGATGTCGTCGTTGTAGGTGCAGATCCGGTCCTTGTAGCGCGCCAGGATCGGCACCGCGTTGATGTTCGCGAAGTCCTCCCATTGCAGGCAGCATTTCGGATAGAGCGACTGCACCGCTTCGACGAACTCGTCGATGAAGGCATCGTATTCGGCGCCGCGCACGCGCGGCTGGCGCAGGCCGAGATAGAGCGGGTCCTCGATCAGATCGTGGTTGTTGGTGCCGACATCGAGCGTGATCGGCAGCACGAGCGAGGGCGGCACGCCGGCGCAGGCGGTGTAGAGCGCGAGCTTGCCGACGGGGATGCCCATGCCGCCGATGCCGAGATCGCCGAGGCCGAGGATGCGTTCGCCGTCCGTCACGACGATGAAGCGCACATCGGGCTGCGGCCAGTGCGACAGCAGTTCGCGCAGGCGTCCCTTCGCGGTGATCGGCAGATAGACGCCGCGCGCGGCGTGGAAGATGTGGTCGAACTTCTGGCACGCCTCGCCCACGGTGGGCGTGTAGACCAGCGGCATGAACGCCGCCGGATCGGACATCAGCACGGCGAAATACAGCGTTTCGTTGCGCGCCTGCAGGTCGCTGAGGAACAGGTATTTCAGCAGGTCGTTGTCGAGCCCGGCGAGCTGCGCGTGGATGCGCGCGATCTGCGTCTGCAGCGTGACCGGAACCGTCGGCAGCAGGCCCTCCAGGCCGAGCGCGCGGCGCTCTGCGTCCGTGAAGGCGCTGCCGCGGTTGAGGCGCGGATCGCGCAGGAGCGCGGCACCCGCCGGCGCGGATTGGGAAGAGACGGTCATCGCTTGAACTCCAGGGCGTGAGGACGGATGCGGGCCTAATGGGCCGCCGCGACGTAGGGGTGGACCATCTTGGCGGGATCGACGATGCGGTCGAACTCCTCCTCGCTGACGAAGCCCAGGTCGAGCGCCGCTTCCTTCAGCGTCAGGTCGTTGTCGGAAGCGTGGTGCGCGATCTTCGATGCCTTGTCGTAGCCGATCACAGGCGCGAGCGCCGTGACCAGCATGAGCGAGCGGCCGACATATTCGTGGATCTTCTTGCGGTTCGGCTTCGTGCCTTCCACCAGGAAGCGGCGGAAATTCGTGCAGCCGTCGGCCATGATGCCGATCGACTGCATGATGTTGTGGATCATCAGCGGCTTGTAGACGTTCATCTCCAGGTAGCCGCCCGCGCCGCCGAACCCCACCGCCACATCGTTCGCCATCACCTGGACGGCGATCATGGTCAGCGCCTCGGCCTGCGTGGGATTGACCTTGCCGGGCATGATGGACGAGCCCGGCTCGTTGGCGGGGATGATCAGCTCGGCGAATCCGGCGCGCGGGCCGCACGAGAGCAGCCGGATGTCGTTGCCGATCTTGTAGAGCGAGGCGGCCAGCGTCCGCAGCGTTCCCGACAGATGCACCAGCGCATCGTGCGCGCCCTGGACGGCGAACTTGTTCCGCGCGCTGACGAAGGGCAGCCCGGTCAGCGTCGCGATCTCGGCGGCCACGGCTTCCGCGAAACCGGGCGCGGCATTGATCCCCGTCCCCACCGCGGTGCCGCCAAGCGCGAGCTTATGGACGCCCTTCAGGGCATCGTGCAGCCGTTCGCGGTCCTCGGCCAGCATCGCCGCGTATCCCGACCACTCCTGCCCGAGCGTGATCGGCGTCGCATCCTGCATGTGCGTGCGGCCGATCTTCACCACGTCGGCCCATTGCTGCGCCTTCTTCTCGATCGCGTCGTGCAGGTCCTGCACCGCCGGCAGCAGGCGCCGCGTCACGCCCACCGCCGCGGCGATGTACATCGCGCTCGGAAAGCTGTCGTTCGATGACTGCGACATGTTGACGTGATCGTTCGGATGCACCGGCGTCTTGCTGCCCAGAGGCGTGCCGGCAAGCTGGCAGGCGCGGTTCGAGAACACCTCGTTCACGTTCATGTTGAACTGCGTGCCGCTGCCGGTCATCCAGACATGCAGCGGAAACATCGCCTCGTGCTGGCCGGCGAGGATCTCGTCCGCGACCTTCACGATCAGTTCGTGCTGCGTGTCGCCGAGCCGTCCGCCCGCGTGGTTCGCGTTCGCGGCGGCTTTCTTCAGGATCGCATAGGCCTGGATCATCTCCCGCGGAATGAGATCGCGGCCGATGCTGAAATGCTCCAGCGAGCGCTGGGTCTGGGCGCCCCACAGCCTGTCGGCGGGCACATCCACCTCGCCGAGACTGTCGGCCTCCTTGCGAAACGCCGTCATGCCATGATCTCCTTCGCGCGCCGCGCGGCCGGTGCAGGCTAACAGGCCGCTTCCGCGCGCGGAAGGAAGACGAAGCGGCAGGCTTCTATCCACGGCATGTCGCCGCGGCCGTGAAACCGGGAGTTCATGACATGGCGATGACGGTCGCGGACCAGATGGTGCGGACACTTGCGGTCGCGGGCGTCAAGCGCGTGTGGGGCATCGTGGGCGACAGCCTGAACGGCTTCACCGACGCGCTGCGCCGGCATGGCGGCATCGAATGGATGCATGTGCGGCACGAAGAGGTGGCGGCCTTCGCCGCGGGCGCCGAGGCGCATCTGACCGGCGCGCTTGCGGTCTGCGCCGGAAGCTGCGGCCCCGGCAACCTGCATCTGATCAACGGGCTGTTCGACTGCCAGCGCTCCCGCGTGCCGGTGGTGGCTATCGCGGCCCACATCCCCTCGCCCGAGATCGGCGCGGGGTATTTCCAGGAAACCCACCCGGACAGCCTGTTCCGCGAGTGCAGCTCCTACTGCGAGCTGGTCAGCTCGCCCGCGCAGATGCCGCGCGCGCTGGAGCTGGCGATCCGCCATGCGCTGACGCACCGCGCCGTCGCGGTCCTGGTGATCCCGGGCGACGTCGCGCTGCGCGAGGCGCTGCCCGCGCCCGCGCCGAAGGCGTCCGGCCTGCTGCCGGCCGCGCCCGTCGTTGCGCCGGCGGAGGAAACCGCGGCGGCGCTGGCGGCCTGGCTGGACGAGGGCAAGCGGATCACCCTGCTGTGCGGATCGGGCTGCGCGGGGGCGCACGATGCGCTGGTCGCGGTCGCGGACGCGCTGAAGGCCCCGGTCGTGCACGCGCTGCGCGGCAAGGAACATGTCGAGTGGGACAACCCGTTCGACGTGGGAATGACCGGGCTGATCGGCTTTTCCTCGGGCTACCGGGCGATGGAGCGGTGCGACACGCTGCTGCTGCTGGGGACCGATTTCCCCTACCGGCAGTTCTACCCGTCCGACGCGCGGATCGCGCAGGTGGACCTGCGGGGCGAGAACATCGGCCGGCGCGCGCACGTGGAGCTTGGCGTGGTGGCCGACGTGGGCGCCACGCTGCGCGCGGTGCTGCCGAAGTTGCGCGCCCGCACCGACCGAAGCCACCTGGACGCGGCGCTGGCGGACTACAAGGACGCGCGCAAGGGGCTGGACGATCTGGCGACGGGCAGGAAAGGCGGGGTGCTGCATCCGCAGCATATCGCGCGCGTGCTGAGCGAGCATGCATCCGACGATGCTGTGTTCACCTGCGATGTGGGCCTGCCGACGGTATGGGCCGCGCGTTACCTGAAGATGAACGGCAAGCGCCGGCTGCTGGGCTCGTTCTGGCATGGCTCGATGGCCAACGCGATGGCGCAGGCGATCGGCGCGCAGGCCGCCTGCCCGGGGCGGCAGGTGATCTCGCTGTCCGGCGACGGCGGCTTCACGATGCTGATGGGCGACCTGCTGAGCCTGCGCCAGCTCGACCTGCCGGCGAAGGTGGTGGTGTTCAACAACGGCGCGCTGGGCTTCATCGAGCTTGAGCAGAAATCGACCGGCTTCATCAACACCGGCACCGACCTGAAGAACCCGGATCTGGCGGCGATGGCCGAGGCGATCGGCATCAAGGGCGTGCGGATCGAAGACCCGACGGAGGTGGAGGAGAAGATCGCCGAGGCGCTCGCGCATCCCGGCCCGGTGCTGATCGATGCCGTCGTGAGCCGCAACGAACTCGCGATGCCGCCCGCCATCACGCTGGAGATGGCGAAGGGCTTCACGCTGTACATGGTGCGCGCGGTGCTGAACGGCCGGCTCGACGAGGTGATCGACCTGGCGGCGTCGAACCTGCGGCGGTAGCGCGCGGACGCTAGCGCGCGCCGCGCAGGGTCCGCTCGCGCAGCGCGATGTAGACGCCGGACGCCACGATGATGGCGGCGCCGACCCAGGTCAGGAGATCGGGGAAGTTGCCGAAGAAGACGTAGCCGAGGGCGACGGAGCCGAGCAGCTCCACGTAGCCGAGCGGCGCGATCACCGCGGCCTGGCCGATCTGGAAGGCGCGGATGATGAGGTAGTGCCCGAAGCCGCCGATCACGCCGATGCCGGCGAACACCGTGATGTCGAGCGCGCTGGTCGGCAGCTTGAAGCTGAAGGGCAGCACGAAGGTCATGACCAGCGAGCCCACCAGCGCCGTGAAGACGATGCCGGTCGCGGCGTTGTCGTAGCGCGCCACCCAGCGCGTGCCGATCTGGTAGAGCGCATAGCAGAAGGACGAGATCAGGATCAGCAGCACCGCCGGATCGGCGAAGCCGCTCTCCGGGCGAATCACCAGGACTGCGCCTGCGAAGCCGACGAGCACGGCGGTCCAGCGCCGCCAGCCGACGCTTTCGCCGAGCAGCGGCACCGACAGCGCGGTGACGAGCAGCGGCGAAGTGAAGCCGATCACCGACGCGGTCGCCAACGGCACGGTCGCGATCGCCATGACGTAGACGAGATTGCTCGTCAGCATCATCGCCGAGCGGCCGATCTGCACCAGCGGACGCTGCGGCAGCAGCAGCTTGATGCCGTAGCGCGGCATGAAGAGCGCGAGCATCACGATCAGGTGCCCGGTGAAGCGCGCCCAGGTGATCTGCGGCACCGGGTAGGACTGGGCGAGGTATTTCACCCCGACATTCATGAACGGCAGCATCGCCACGCCGGCGCACATCAGCAGAATGCCGGCCAGGATCCCGCCGCCGGGGCCCTGCTGCGCCTCGGCGCCGTCGCCCGCACGGTCCTTGGCGCGAGCGGCGACGTCCATGTGGCGGATCCTCCAGGGGGCGGGATTGCGAGCCGCGGCGCGCGCTGGCGGCCCGCCCGTCCCTGCCGCTATCGTACCCCGGTTCCGCCGACGAGCAACCGAACGGCTCCGCATGGACGAAAACGACGACGACGACGACATCGAGGACGACGCGCCGGCAGCCGCGCCCGGGGGGAAGATCCACATGACCCCGGCGGGCCACCGCAAGCTGTCGGACGAGTTCGCCGCGCTACGCGCCGAGCGGCACCGCGTGGTGGAGATCGTCGCCTGGGCCGCCGGCAACGGCGACCGTAGCGAGAACGCGGACTACAAAGAGGGCAAGCGGCGGCTGCGCGAGATCGACCGGCGGCTGCGCTTCCTGGGCCGGCGGCTGGCGAACGCCGAGGTCGTCGATCCCGCCGCGCAGACGCAGCGCGACCGCGTCTTCTTCGGCGCGACCGTGACCTACGCCAACGAGAACGACCAGCGCACGACGGTGACGATCGTCGGCGTGGACGAGGCGGACGTGGCGCAGGGAACCGTCAGCATCGTCTCGCCGATCGCCCGCGCGCTGATGCGCACGCGCCAGGGCGACGAGGTGACGCTGCGCACCCCGCGCGGCACCGAGACGATCGAGGTTCTGGAGATCCGCTACCCGTAGCTGCGCGGGCGGGGCCGGGCCGCCGCGCCGACGGCCAAGCCCCTACCCCCGCCACATGCGGCGCAGGGTCGTGCCGTCGCGGACCTGATGAAGGACGGCCATCAAGGCGTGGCCCGCGGCGAGCGCGACGAGCAGGATGGCGAGCCAGCGATGGACCGGCGCGAGGGCATCGAAAAGCGTCCGGTTGGCGCCGGTGAAATCCGGCATCGGGATCACGCCGAGGAACAGCGTGGGAATGCGGATCGGCGAGGACGACGCGACGACGTAGCCAAGCGCCGGCACGACGATCAGAAGCGCGTAGATCGCCGCCTGCCCGGCGCCGGCCGCGGCGGCCTGCCAGCGCGGCATCGGCGCATGGGCTGGGCGGCCACTGCGGAACCGCAGCGCAAGGCGCGCGAGGACCATCAGCAGGACCAGCAGTCCGAACGATTTATGTATCTGGAACAGCACGAACTTGAGCAGCAGCTCGCGCATCGGCACGCCGATCATGAAAAGCCCGATCACGAACCCGGCCACGACGAGCAGTGCGGTTGCCCAGTGCAGCACGCGCTGGGCGGCGCCCCAGCCGGGCCCCGAAGGGTCACGCAACGGATCAGCCCGCATTCGGCGCAGCGGCGGCCTGGCCCGCGGGCAAGCGCGGCACGTGATCGAGCGCGATGCGGGCGGTGACGTGGATGTGCACCGTGTCGGAGACGAAGTTGCGGTCCGACACCATCCCGAATTCGCCGCGGTTCAGGCTGCCGTCCACGACGAATTCGGAGGCCGGGCCGGACGGGCCGCGGGGATGGCCGGTCAGAACCGCCTCGAGCGTGATCGGCCGCTCGATGTCCCGGATGCGGATCGTGCCCTCGATCCGGTAGTGATCCGGGCTCTCCTGCCGCACGCGCCCGCTCCGGAAGACGATGACCGGGTGCCGGTCCACATCGAAGTAATCGGCCGAGCGCACCATGGCCTGACCGTCGCTGCTGTCCATCTCGACCGACTGTGCATCGATCATGACCTTGATCTCGGTGCGCTCGGGATGCTCGGTGTCGATCGTGAGCGTGCCGGAAAAGCGGCGAAAATCGCCGTGCGACGTGAACAGGCCGAGGTGATCGACGCTGAAATCGATCGATCCGTAGCGCTGATCGATCGGAAAGACCGTCCCCGCCCGCCCTGCCGCCGGACAGCAGAGCAACGCAACTCCGAGGACGAAAGCCATCGTTTGTGAACGAACCCTGCTCACGGCGCCCGTGCTCCCTTTTCCTGGAGGCACCGCGCGATGTGCGCGATGAGCTCGTTCTGACGGAACGGCTTGCGGATAAGGGTGGCGATGGTGTCGCCGCCGGCAACCCCCGCAAGATCGGCGAATCCCGACATGAACAGGACCGGGATGCCCGGACGCAGACGGCTTGCTTCCTCCGCCAGTTCGAGGCCGTTCATGCCGGGCATCACCACGTCCGTCAGGACGATGGAGATGGCGGGCTCGCGCCTCAGCCAGTCGAGCGCCGCCGCGCCGTCCGCCGCCTCGGCGACGGCGAAGCCCGCGCTGCGCAGCATTTCGGCGGTGGTGCCGCGCACCGCCGCGTCGTCGTCCACCAGCAGCAGCATCCCGGTCTC
>JAFEFJ010000171.1 GCA_018240635.1 Pseudomonadota bacterium
CAGACATGAAGACCCCTCACCGCCGATCCGGCCCCGCGTCCAGCAGCGCAAGGTCTTGCTGCGCCAGCGCGGCGGCGTCGCTGTCGGGGTCGAGGTCGATGGCGCGCTCCCAGTCGGCGCGGGCGCCGCTGCGGTCGCCCCTGCGCTGGCGCAGGATGCCGCGCTCCAGCAGCGCCTCCGGGTCGTCGGGATCGATGTCGATGGCGTGGTCGATATCCGCCGCCGCCAGGTCGAGCTTGCCCGCGCTGCGCCAGGCCGAGCCGCGCAGCACCAGCGCATCCGCCCGGCGCGGGTCGATCTCCAGCGCGCGGTTCAGGTCCTCGATCGCGTCGGCGTAGCCGCCCATCGCCATCGCCGCGGTCGCGCGCGCGATCAGCAGGTCGGCGTCGTCGGGCTTCAGCGCCAGCGCGCGCGTGGCCGAGTCGAAGGCGCGGGCCGGCGCGCTCGCCATCATCCAGGCTTCCTCCGCCTGGCCGAAGATCATCGCGCGCGCGGCCTGCGGGGCGGTGCTGGCGGCGGCAAGCGTGTCGAGCTGCGCGGCGCCCGCCTCCGGGCTGCCGAGCGCGATCTCCGCCAGCGCCCGGCAATGCGCCGCCCCGTCGCCGCCGCCCTTGGCGGCCCAGACTTCGGCGAAGCTCTCCGCCCCCTGCGGATCGTCCGAAAGCATCGCGAGGCAGGCTTCGTAATCGGCGCCGTTCGCCACGCGCGGCGGCACCGGCGGGACCGGCAGCGCGGGATCCCCCGCCCCGTTCGGCGCGGCGGCAGCCTGGGCGGCGGCCGGGCCCTGATCCTCGGCCAGCGCCACGCCCGCGCCGGGCGACGCCAGCAGCGCCAGCGCAAGGAGCGCGGAGGGTCCGACCGACGGCATCCGACAGTGCATGGCGGCGGAATTTACGGCGCGCGGCGGGATCGGGGCAACCGCAGCCCGGAAGATGGCGCAGAAGGCGGTTCGGCGGGCACACGCCTTGCCGGCATTCGCATCCGGTTTGCAAACCGGCCCGGGAGGACTGGAACGGATTTGTATTGATCTGTTATCCCCACAATCGTCCTTCTCCCCCGCCGTTACCTGAATGGCTTGATATCGCCCTGAAACGGCTGCATAGCGGTGGGCGATGCTGGAGAACGACGCTCACCCTGGCCCGACGTGCCGCTCAGGCGCCCGTGCAATCCCAAGGCGGGCGCGGCATGGCTGACAGGAAGGGCCGGCTACCCCGCGTGCCCCGCCGCGTGCGGGGAATGGAGCGGTACACCCAGCTTCTCGATGCCGCCGACGCGCTGCTGCGCGACCGCGAGCCGGGCGAGCTGGTGATCCAGGACGTCGCCACCCATGCCGGCGTGCCGCTGGCCTCCGTCTATCACTACTTCCCGAGCAATGTCGCGGTGATCGCCGGCGTCGCGCAGCGCTACATTGAGCGGTTCGAGGAAGTGCTCACCCAGCCGATGGACCACGCCGCGCTGAACCACTGGACCGACATCGTCCGCGAGCACGCGCGCCGGTCCACCCGGTTCTTCAACGAGAACCCCATCGCCACCAAGCTGATCCTGGGCGGCGACGGGATTTCGCAGCTCCGCTCGCTCGACAAGGAATCGAACGAGCGCCTCGCGCGCCGCTACGTCACGACCTATCGCCGCCACTTCGTGCTGCCTGACGACCCGATCCTGGTGGACCGCTGCGCCATCGCGATCACCATCATGGATGCCGTCACCTCGCTTTCCTACAGCCGGCACGGCAGGATCACGCCGGAAATGGCGGAGGAAGCGGTGCAGGCGCGGCTGGCCTATCTCACGCTCTACATCCCCCAACGCGCGCCGAAGCGGCCGAAGCCGCTGCCGTGACCGCCGCGCCGCGGCTTCTGGTGTTCGGCCCCGGCTACAGCGGCCGGGCGGTGGCCGGCGCCGCGGAGGCCGCGGGCTGGGCCGTCGCCCTCGCCGGGCGCGCCGACGCGCCGGACCTCGGTGCGGTCACGCATCTTCTCAGCACCGTCCCGCCCGGCGAGGACGGCGACCCGGTGCTCGCCCGCTTCGGCGCAACCATCGCCGCCGCGCCCGTGCTGCGCTGGATCGGCTACCTCTCCACCACCGGCGTCTACGGCGACCGCGCCGGCGCCTGGGTGGACGAAGCGACGCCCCCTTTGCCGGGATCGGATCGCTCGCGCCGCAGGCTCGCCGCCGAGCGGGAATGGGAGGCGGCCGGCGCTGGGCGCGCGGTAGACATCTTCCGCCTCGCGGGCATCTACGGGCCGGGGCGCACGCCGTTCGAGGATTTGCGCGCCGGCCGCGCGCGGCGCATCAACCGGCCCGGCCACGTGTTCGGCCGCATCCACCGCGACGACATCGCCCGCGCCGTAATGGCCGCGATGGCGCAAGACCGCGCGCCGGGCGTGCGCGTCCTGAACCTGTCGGACGACGACCCGGCCGAGCCGCAGGCGGTGATCGCCGAAGCCGCGCGCCTGCTCGGCCTGCCCGTCCCGCCGCTCGTGCCCTTCGACGCCGCCTGGGAGAGCATGAGCCCGATGGCGCGCAGCTTCTGGGCGGAGAACCGCAAGGTGGACTGCCGCCGCACCAAGTCGGCACTCGGCATCGAATGGCGCTACCCCAGCTACCGCGACGGGCTGCGCGCCATCCTCGCCGAAGGGGGCTGAGGCAGCCGCCCCCTACCCCGCCGCCGCCAGCACCTCGTCCAGCGTGGCGCGCAACAGCGCCAGGTCCTGCGGGCGGGACAGGCGGTGGTCGCCGTCCTTCACCAGCACGAGGCGCACATCCTCCCCCGTGACCTGCTCTGCGATCTTGAGCGCCGTCTCCCACGGCACGTCGGGATCGCGCTGGCCGTGCAGCAGCCGCACCGGCGCATCCAGCGGGATGGGCGCCTTCAGCAGCAGATGCCTGCGCCCGTCCTCGATCAGCGCGCGGGTGATCGGATAAGGGTCGCCGTACTGGCTCGGCAGGTTCAGCACGCCCAGCCGCGTGATGCGCTCGCGCTCGCCCGGCGTCATCGCGTCCCACATCAGCGTCTCGGTGAAATCCGGCGCCGCGGCGATGCCGATCAGCCCGGCGACCCGCGCCCCCAACGCGCGGGCGGCAAGCAGCGCGATCCAGCCGCCCATCGAAGAGCCGACCAGCACGACCGGCCCCTCGGCCAGCCCGGCGATCGCGGCCAGCGCGTCCTGCGTCCAGCGGCCGATGGTGCCGTCCTCGAACTTCCCGCCGCTCGCCCCGTGGCCGGAGTAGTCGAAGCGCAGCACTGCGCGGCCCGCGGCGGCGCAATGCGCGGCGAGCGCGGTCGCCTTCTCCCCGGTCATGTCGCTGCGGAAGCCGGGCAGGAACACCACGGTCGGGCCGCGCCCCTCGGTCTTCGCCCAGGCAAGGTGGATGCCGTCGCCGCGGTCCAGCGTGCCGGTGGCCTCCCGCCCGCTCACGCCTCGGCGGCCCCGGCGGAGGGCGTCAGCATCACGTGCTGCGGCCCGTCGGGCCCCCGCCAGCGCCCATCCGGGATCGGCACCGCGCGGGCGACCGAGCGGTTGTAGACATAGACCCAGGCCTCGGCGGTGCCGGGGCGGTCCGGGAAGCGGATGGGACGGCGCAGGCGCAGATAGGTGGAGCGCGCCGGGGCGTCCATGCGGCAATCCTCGTAATGGTCCGTCTCGGCCAGCACCGGGGCGGCGGCGGCCTCGGTCGCGCCGATCTCGAACGCCTCGCCATGCACCGGCGCGGCGCCCGGCGGCGGCTCCCCGTCCGGGTGCAGGATCAGCGCCGGATAGCGGAATGTGCGGCCGCGGATCTCGAACAGCAGCCCATCCATCAGGCAGGGGCCGAGCGAGCGCATCCGCGCCCGCACCGCCGGCGTCAGCGGATTGATCTGCCCGGTCATCAGCGTTCCGTACGTGGCGAGCAGCACGGGACCGGGCGAAGCGCCAGGGGAGTCGGGCGGCATGGCGGCATCCTCGTTGCGCTGGCGGCCCTGGGGCGGCGCGGGGGCGGCGTGGTATAGGCGGCGCGATGGCCACCATACCGCAAGCGGATCGCGGCACCACCGCGGGTCCGGTCGTCCTGCAGGTGCTGCCCGCGCTCGGCACCGGCGGCGCGGAGCGGAGCGCCGTGGAGATGACGCAGGCGGTCGCGCTGGCCGGCGGCGTGCCGCTGGTGACAAGCGCCGGCGGCCCCCTGGTCGCGGCGGTGGAGCGCGCGGGCGGGCGGCACATCCCGCTGCCGCTCGATACGCGCAACCCGTTCGCGATCTGGCGCAACGCCGCCCGCCTCGCCGCGCTGATCCGCAGGGAGGGCGTGGCGCTGGTCCATGCCCGCTCCCGCGCGCCCGCCTGGTCCGCGTGGTTGGCCGCGCGGCGCACCGGCGCGCATTTCGTCACCACCTATCACGGCGTGTATGGCGAGGACCTGCCCTTCAAGCGCGCCTACAACGCGGTGATGGCGAAGGGCGAGATCGTCATCGCCGCCAGCCGCTACGTCGCCCGCCTGGTGGCGGAGCGGCACGGCGTGCCCGAATCCCGCCTGCGCGTGATCCCGCGCGGCGTCGATCCCGTGGCGTTCGATCCCGACTCGGTCGCGGGCGACCGCCTCGCCCGCCTCGCCGCCGCCTGGCGGGTGCCGGACGGGATGCACACCGTCGTGCTGCCGGGACGGCTGACGAGCTGGAAGGGGCACGAGGTGCTGCTGCGCGCGCTCGCCCTGCTGCCGCGGCGCGACGTGTGCGCCGTGCTGGTCGGCTCCGACCAGGGCCGCGCGCACTACTCAAGCCGGCTCGCGGCGCTCGCGCATTCCCTCGGCATCGCGGAGCGCGTCCGCATGGTGGGCGAATGCGCCGACATGGCGGCGGCCTACATGCTGTCGGACGTGGTGGTGCACGCCTCGGTCCGCCCGGAGGCGTTCGGCCGCGTGGTGATCGAGGCCCAGGCGATGGGCCGCCCGGTGATCGCAAGCGACCTGGGCGGGCCGGTCGAGACGGTGGAGCACGGCGTCACCGGCTGGCGCGTGCCGCCCGGCGACCCGGCGGCGCTCGCCGCCGCGATCGGCGAGGCCCTGGCACTCGATGCCGAGGCCCGCGCGGCACTCGCCGCCCGCGCCCGCGCCTCGGTGCTGCGCAACGCCACCACGCAGGCGATGCAGGAAGCCACGCTCGACGCCTACGAGGCCGTTCTGGCCCCCGCCGTGCCCGCTGGCCCTGCCGTGCAGAATGGCGGGGTTGCGGCGGGCATCGCGTGACGCCATAGACCTGGGGTTTCGCAACCAGGAGACCCCTCGCCCATGCCCGCGATCACCCTGCCCGATGGTTCGGTCCGCCGTTTCGACGGGGCGGTGACCGGCACCACGGTCGCCGAGGCGATCGGGCCGGGCCTGGCGCGCGCCGCGCTCGCGATGCGGCTCGACGGCAAGATCGTCGATATGGCGACGCCGATCGAGGCCGATGCGCGCGTCGAGTTCGTCACGCGCCGCGACGAGGCGGCGCTGGAGCTGATCCGCCACGACGCCGCCCATGTGCTGGCCGAGGCGGTGCAGGAGCTGTACCCCGGCACGCAGGTCACCATCGGCCCCGCGATCGAGGACGGGTTCTATTACGATTTCGCCCGCAACGAGCCCTTCACGCCGGACGACTTCCCGGCGATCGAGGCGAAGATGCGCGAGATCGTCGCCCGCAACGCGCCCTTCGTCCGCTCGGTGATCGAGCGCGAGGAAGGCATCGAGTTCTTCAAGGCGCGCGGCGAGAAGTACAAGGCGCAGTTGATCGAGGATCTGCCGAAGCACGAGACGATCACGCTCTATTCGCAGGGCGACTGGATCGACCTCTGCCGCGGCCCGCACATGCGCGGCACGGGCGACGTGGGCACCGCCTTCAAGCTGATGAAGACGGCGGGCGCCTACTGGCGGGGCGATCACCGCAACGCGATGCTGAGCCGCATCTACGGCACCGCGTGGCGCGACCAGAAGGAACTCGACGCCTACCTCCACCGGCTGGAGGAGGCCGAGCGGCGCGACCACCGGCGCATCGCCAAGCAGATGGACCTGTTCCACCTGCAGGAGGAAGCCGCCGGCAGCGTGTTCTGGCACCCGAAGGGCTGGCGGCTGTACCGCGCGGCGGAATCCTACCTCCGCCGCCGGCTCGATGCCGCCGGCTACCAGGAAGTGCGCACGCCGCAGCTTCTCGACCGCTCGTTCTGGGAAGCCTCCGGCCACTGGGACAAGTTCCGCGAGCACATGTTCGTCTGCCAGGTGACGGACGAGGAGAAGGTCCTCGCGCTGAAGCCGATGAACTGCCCCTGCCACGTGCAGATCTTCAACCAGGGCGTGCGCAGCTACCGCGAGCTGCCGATGCGGCTCGCGGAATTCGGCGCCTGCCACCGCTACGAGCCCTCGGGCGCGCTGCACGGCATCATGCGCGTGCGCGCCTTCACGCAGGACGACGCGCACATCTTCTGCACCGAGGCGCAGATCGCGCCCGAGACGGTGCGCTTCGTGGAACTGCTCAGCCAGGTCTATCGCGACTTCGGCTTCGACGGGTTCCGCGTGAAGTTCAGCGACCGCCCCGCGGCGCGCGCGGGCTCGGACGAGGTGTGGGACCGCGCGGAGGCGGCGCTGAAGGAAGCCTGCGCCATCGCGGGCGTCGAGTACACGCTCAACCCCGGCGAGGGCGCGTTCTACGGCCCGAAGCTGGAATTCGTCCTGCGCGACGCGATCGGGCGGGACTGGCAGTGCGGCACGCTGCAAGTCGATTTCGTGCTGCCCGAGCGGCTGGACGCCGAATATGTCGGCGAGGACGGCGCGCGCCACCGCCCAGTGATGCTGCACCGCGCGATCTTCGGCAGCTTCGAGCGGTTCCTCGGCATCCTGATCGAGCAGTATGCCGGCCGCTTCCCGCTCTGGCTCGCGCCGGTGCAGGCGGCGGTCGCCACCATCGTCTCCGACGCCGACGACTACGCGCGCGAGGTCGCCGCCGCGATGGAGGCGGCGGGGCTGCATGTCACGCTCGATCTGTCGAACCAGAAGATCAACGCGAAGGTGCGCGAGCACAGCGTGGCCTTCGTCCCGGTGATCGCCGTGGTGGGACGGAAGGAGGCGGAGAACCGCACCGTCGCGTTGCGCCGCCTGGGCGGCGAGGCGCAGGAGATCGTTCCGCTGGCCGAGGCCGTCGCGCGGCTTGCGGCGGAGGCGGCGCCGCCCGATCTGCGGCCGGCCCCGCGCTCGCTGCCCCAAGACACCATGGCGTGAAACGGCCCCGCACTTGATCCGTCACGCCTGCGCAGCCAAAATCCGTTAATCGGCCCGCAGTATCCGTGCGGGCCGCGACGCCGCGCCTCATCTGAAACAGACACAGGAGACCACCATAGCACGTGCACCCATGCCGGCAGCGCCCTCCCGCGACGGGCCCCGCGTCAACGAGGATATCCGCGCACCGCAAGTCCGGCTGATCGATCAGGACGGCGAGATGCAGGGCGTGATGAGCGCCCGCGAGGCCCTGCTGCGGGCCTACGGGGTCGGCCTCGACCTGCTCGAGATCAGCCCCAACGCCGAGCCCCCCGTGGTCAAGATCCTCGACTTCGGGAAGTACAAGTACGAGCAGCAGAAGAAGAAGAACGAAGCCAAGAAGAAGCAGAAAGTCATCGAAATCAAGGAGATCAAGGTCCGTCCGAACATCGACGAGAACGACTATCAGGTGAAGATGCGCGCCATGAAGTCGTTCATCGAGGAGGGGGACAAGGTCAAGGTGACGCTGCGCTTCCGCGGCCGCGAGATGGCGCACCAGGATATCGGCATCCGCGTGCTGGAGCGCATCCGCAACGAGATGGACCCGGTGACCAAGGTCGAGCAGATGCCGCGGATGGAAAACCGCCAGATGGTCATGGTGCTGTCGCCGCGTTGAGCGGCGCCAGCCTGCCCGCGAGCCTGTCCCCCTGGGCCCGCAGCCCGTCGGCAAGAAAATCCGTCAGCGCCCGGATGCGCGGCGCATGGCGCATGTCCTGATGCACCGCAAGCCATAGCTCCCGCCGCGGCGGCGCCTCCGGGGCCGTCAGGCGGGCCAGCCCCGCCCGCCCGTCGCCCAGATAGCGGGCGAAGCAGCCGATCCCCATGCCGGCCTCCACCGCCGCGCGTTGCAGGTAGCGGCTGGGGGACTGGCAGGCGGGCGCCGCGCGCGCGGCGATGCGGGCGAACCAGGCCATTTCCGGCAGCCCCATCAGCTCGGGCGGCGACAGCACCAGCCGGTGCCCCGCCGCGCCCGCGGCGAAATCCGGCATGCCGTACCGGTCCAGATAGGCGGGCGCGGCATACAGTCCCACCGCCATCTCCCCCACCTTGCGCGCCGCCACGTCCTGCGCCGAGGGGCGCACGAGGCGCAGCGCCACGTCGGCCTCGCGCCGCGTCAGGCTCAGGCTGCGCGTATCGGGCAGCAGGTCCACCGCGATGCCGGGATGCGCGCGCTGGAACGCGGCCAGGATCGGCACCACCACCTCGGCGGCCAGCGTCTCCACCGTGGTCAGGCGGATCGTGCCCTCCAGGCGCACGTCCTGGCCGGTGATGCGCCGCTCGGCGGCCAGCGCCTCCTCCTCGATCCGTTCGGCGTTGCCCAGGATCGCCTCGCCCGCCGCGGTGGGGCGGAACCCGTCGCGCGTGCGCAGCAGCAGCGGCTGGCCGATCCGCGCCTCCATCGCCGCGAGCCGCCGTCCCATCGTCGATTGCCGCACCCCCGCCGCGCGCGCCGCCGCCGACAGCGAGCCGTGCCGCGCGATCAGCAGGAACGCCTGCAGGTCGTCCCAGTTCAGCATCGCCGCCGCCTTCGCCCACGCCTAGGCTCCGGACTCAATCACGCCCACCAGGTGACGGCTGAGATGAGCGCGA
>JAFEFJ010000172.1 GCA_018240635.1 Pseudomonadota bacterium
ACCAGGTGATCGACGCCAGCCGCGCCGCCTACGAGGTGCAGAACCTGCAGGTCGCCGTCACCAACCTGACGATGACCAATATCCGCACCGCGATCGGCGCGCTCGACCTGGACGAGACGCTCTCCAAGCGCGACGACATCAACGAGCGGCTGCTGCGCGTGGTGGATTCCGCCACCGAGCCCTGGGGCACCAAGATCACCCGCGTCGAGCTGAAGGACGTCCGCCCGCCCGAGGAAGTGCTGGCCTCGATGGCCAAGCAGCTCACCGCCGACCGCGAACGCCGCGCCGCCATTCTGCGCGCCGAGGGCATCAAGCAGGCCGCCATCCTGGAAGCCGAGGGATCGAAGCAGGCGCAGATCCTGGCCGCCGAGGCCCGGCTGGTCGCCGCCCAGCGCGACGCCGAGGCGCGGGAGCGGCTGTCGCAGGCCGAGGCGTTCGCCACGCAATCGGTCTCCCGCGCGGTGGAGGAAGGCTCGCCCCAGGCGCTCAACTACTTCGTGGCGCAGAAATACGTGGACGCGCTGGCGCAGATCGGCGCGTCCGGCAACGGGCGGCTGGTGTTCGTGCCGATGGAGATGGGCGGCATCGCCGGCGCCATCGCGGGCATCGCCGAACTCACGCGGTCGGCAACCGCTCCGCCCGCCGGTCCCGTGGCGCCGCGGCCGCAGGGGGGCTGAGATGGGGCTGCCCTGGTGGGGCTGGGCGATCGCGGCGGCGGCGCTGGGCTGGGCGGAGATCCACGTGCCGGGCGCCTACCTGATCTGGATCGCGCTGGGCGCGGCGCTGACGGCGGCGGCGGAGGCCGCGTTCGGCCTGCGGCTCGAAGCGCAGCTCATCGTGCTGATCGTCGCCTCCGCGCTTAGCTGCGGCGTCGGCTTCTTCGTCTACGGCCGCCGCACGCGCCGGCCCGATCCCGGCGCCCGCCTCAACAGCCGCGACCGGCTGATGGTGGGGCAGGCGGGCACGGTCTGCACCGCGCTGGTGAACGGCGAGGGCAAGGTGCGGGTCGGCGACACGGTGTGGCTCGCCGCCGGGCCCGACCTGCCGGAAGGGACGCCGGTGGTGATCCGGTCGGTGCGCGCCTCCCGGCTCGTGGTGGAACGGGCCTGAACGCCGGGGGATTTTGCGCGCGCGGCCGTGCGGTGTAGTGCTGCGGCCGATCCGCTGGAGCAGACCGCATGCACCGACGCCGTTTCCGACCCCCGCCGTTCGCACCGCTGCTCGCCGTCGCGCTGGCGCTCGCGGCCTGCGCGCCCAAGACCAACACCTTCGCGCCCTACTGCCCGACCACCGCCCGCCTGCCGGATGCGCAGACCCTCACGCTCTACCGTCCCGGCGGCGGCAAGGACGTGACCGACCTCGTGCTGCAAGGCGAAATCGTGAACGTCGGCGGCGTCTGCAAGGACGGCGACGACCCGAATACCGTCGCGGTCGATACCTCCGTCACCTTCCGCTTCATCCGCGGCCCGGCGATGCAGGACCGCTTCATGGACATCCCCTTCCTGTTCACCGTCACGCGCGGCCAGGACATCCTGGAGCAGGCCCGCTTCCGCATGCGCGCCTCCTTCCCCTCCAATATCGACAGCGTGACCCTGACCAGCGACCCGATCCACCTGGTCTTCCCGGTCACCAAGAACAGTAACGCCGCGTCCTACTCGGTGTGGGCGACGTTCCAGCTGACGCCCGAGGAACTCGAACAGAACCGCCTGCGCGGCGCGCGCTGACCCTCCCTCACCCTCCCGCCGCCCGGCGGCGGCGGGCCCCTCCCTCTCCCGCACCGTGGGAGGGTGAGGGCTGCTCCCAACGACTCAGTTGAACCCCCCGCACCGATCCGGCATGGTGCGCCGTCCCGCAAGACCGACGCGGGAGAGAGCGGGGGAACTCCTCCGCCGCCGAAGGCGCAACCGGCCCCCGGAAACGCTCAGGCACAAGGGACCGCGTCGGGCGAGGGATCTCTGGAAAGCCGGCCCGCCCCAGCGGCGCGCCGCACCGACGGAGTAAGGCGCCCGCCCGCGCGACCGGGGCGCCGAATCTCTCAGGTTCCGCGACAGAGGGGGGTCGTTCCTGCCGGCGCCGTGCCGGCGGGCGACTCGGACGCGGAGCACCTGTCCTTGACCCCCGACCAACCGCTCGCCACCACGCCGCTCGATGCTCTGCACCGCGAACTCGGCGCGCGGATGGTGCCCTTCGCCGGCTACGCCATGCCGGTGCAGTACGACCTGACCGGCGCGCTCGCCGAACGCTGCAAGGGCGGCGTGCTGGCCGAGCACCTGCACTGCCGCGCCCAGGCGTCGCTGTTCGACGTCTCGCACATGGGCCAGGCGCGGCTGGACGGCGCCGCGCCCGCGCAGGCGCTCGAAGCGCTCGTTCCCGGCGACATCGCCGGCCTCAAGCCCGGCCGCCAGCGCTACACGCTGCTGACGAACGAAGCGGGCGGCATCATCGACGACCTGATGGTGGCCAATCCCGGCGAGGACATCTTCCCCGGCGGCGGGCTGTTCCTGGTGGTCAACGCCTCCCGCAAGGAGATCGACATCGCGCATCTGCGTGCCGAGCTGCGCGACGCCGCCACCGTCACGCCGCTCGACGACCGCGCGCTGCTCGCGCTGCAGGGCCCGGCCGCCGCCGCCGTCATGGCGCGCCTCGCCCCGGCTGCCGCCGCGCTGCCGTTCATGGGCTTCGCCGCCGTCATCGTCGGCGGCGCGGCCTGCTACGTCTCCCGCTCGGGCTACACCGGCGAGGACGGGTTCGAGATCTCCGTCCCCGCCCACCAGGCCGAGGCGCTCGCGCGCCTGCTCCTCGACCAGCCGGAAGTAGCTCCCGCTGGGCTTGGCGCGCGCGATTCCCTGCGGCTGGAAGCCGGGCTCTGCCTCTACGGCAACGATCTCGACGAGGTCAGCACGCCCGTCGAAGCCGGGCTCACCTGGACCATCGGCAAGCGCCGCAAGATGGCGTGGGACTTCAAGGGCGGCCTCGTCATCCGCGACCAGCTCGGCAACGGCGCCACGCGCCTGCGCGTCGGCCTGAGGCCGGAGGGCCGCGCCCCCGCGCGCGCCGGCACCACCATCGTCGATGCCGAGGGCAACGACGCCGGCACCGTCACCTCCGGCGGTTTCTCGCCCACGCTGAACGCGCCGATCGCGATGGGCTACGTGCGCCGCGACCTGTCGGCAGACGGATCGCGCGTCTTCCTGATGGTGCGCGGCAAGCCGCTGCCCGCCGCCGTCGTTCCCATGCCTTTCGTCCCCCATCGCTACATTCGCTGAAGGAATCCAGCGCCATGTCGGATACCCGCTTCACCAAGGATCACGAATGGCTGCGCCTGGACGGCGACATCGTCACGGTCGGCATCACCGACCACGCGCAGGAAGCCCTCGGCGACGTGGTGTTCGTCGAACTTCCGGAAATCGACCGCGAGGTCGAGGAAGGCGAGGCCTGCGCCGTGGTGGAAAGCGTGAAGGCCGCCAGCGACGTCTACGCGCCGCTCGCCGGCAAGGTGGTGGAGACCAACCAGGCGATCGTTGA
Source organism: Pseudomonadota bacterium (assembly GCA_018240635.1). Lineage (GTDB taxonomy): Bacteria > Pseudomonadota > Alphaproteobacteria > Acetobacterales > Acetobacteraceae > JAFEFJ01. The sequence goes on from JAFEFJ010000172.1 coordinate 3,526, forward strand.
CGATCCCTCGCTGGTGAACGGCGACGCGATGGGCGAGGCGTGGTTCTTCAAGCTGGAGATCGCCGACGCCGCCGCGTTCGAGGCGCTGATGGACGAAGAGGCCTACACCGCCTTCCTGGCGGCGGAGGAATAGGCGCGTGACCGCTTCCACCGCCCTCGACGAACTCGCCGCCCTCGAAGCCAACGACGGCTTCGTCGCCCGCCATATCGGCCCGTCCGAGGCCGAGATCGGCGCGATGCTCGCCGCCGTCGGCGCCGCGAGCCTGGACGACATGGCCGCGCAGACCGTCCCGGCGACGATCCGCAGCAATCACGCGCTCGACCTGCCGCCCGCCATCGACGAGGCGGGCGTCATCGCCGAACTGCGCGCGCTGGCGCACGCCAACACGCCCTGCCGCTCGCTGATCGGCATGGGCTACCACGGCACCGTCACGCCGCCGGTGATCCAGCGCAACGTGCTGGAAAGCCCGGGCTGGTACACCGCCTACACGCCCTATCAGGCCGAAATCGCGCAGGGCCGGCTGGAAGCGCTGGTCAACTTCCAGACCATGATCGCCGAACTCACGGGCATGGAGATCGCCAACGCCTCGCTGCTCGACGAGGCGACGGCCGCCGCCGAGGCGGTGGCGATGGCGCACGCCGTCAGCAAGGCGAAGTCCGACGTGGTGGCGGTCGCCTCCGACATGCATCCGCAGACGGTGGCCGTGCTGCGCACCCGCGCCGCCCCGCTCGGCTGGCAGGTCGCGACGGTCCCGGCGGGCGATCCCGCCGCCATCGCTGCGGCCAAACCCTTCGCCGTGCTGCTGCAATATCCGGGCACCACGGGCGCGGTGCGCGACCTGTCGGCCGAAATCGCGGCGGCGCACGCGGCGAACGCGCTTGCCATCGTCGCCGCCGATCCGTTGGCGCTCGTGCTGCTGAAGGCCCCCGCGGCGATGGGCGCGGATGTGGTCGTGGGCTCGGCGCAGCGCTTCGGCGTGCCGATGGGTTTCGGCGGCCCGCACGCCGCGTTCTTCGCCACGCGCGACGCCTACAAGCGCCACATGCCGGGCCGTCTGGTGGGCGTGAGCATCGACGCGGCGGGCCATCCCGCCATGCGCCTCGCCTTGCAGACGCGCGAGCAGCACATACGGCGCGAGAAGGCGACATCGAACATCTGCACCGCGCAGGTGCTGCTGGCCGTCATCGCCGGGTTCTACGCCGTCTGGCACGGCCCGGACGGGCTGCGCCGCATCGCCGCGCGCGTGAACCTGCAGGCCCGCCTGCTGGCGGACGCCGCGCGCCGTGCCGGGCTTGCGCTGCGCCACGGGGAGTTCTTCGACACCATCGCCTTCGACTGCCCCGACGCCGACGCGCTGATGGGCCGTGCCCGCGCCGCCGGGTTCAACCTGCGCCGGCTGGACGGCAACGGCGTCGCGATCGCACTCGATGAAACCGTCACGCGCGCGGAACTGTTCCAGTTGGCCGAGCTGTTGGGTGCCGGTCTGTCGGACGCGCCCGCCGCGATCCCCGAGCCGCTGCGCCGCACCGGCGCGCTGCTGCCGCAGGCGGTGTTCGGCGCGCACCGGTCCGAGCACGCGATGCTGCGCTACCTCAAGCGGCTGGAGGAGAAGGACATCGCGCTCGACCGCAGCATGATCCCGCTCGGCTCCTGCACGATGAAGCTGAACGCGACGGCCGAGATGACGGCGATCACGCTGCCGGGATTCGCCGACGTGCATCCCTTCGCGCCGAAGGAGCAGACCGAGGGCTACCTGACGCTGATCGGCCGCCTCGCGGAATGGCTGCGCGAAGCGACGGGCTTCGCCGCCGTGTCGTTGCAGCCGAACGCGGGCTCGCAGGGCGAATACGCCGGCCTCCTCGCGATCCGCGCCTATCACGCCGCGCGCGGCGAGGCGCATCGCGACGTCTGCCTGATCCCGTCCAGCGCGCACGGCACCAATCCCGCCAGCGCGACGATGGCCGGGCTGCGCGTCGTGGTGGTGGGCTGCGACCGCGACGGCAACGTCGATCTCGACGATCTGCGCGCCAAGGCCACGCTGCACGCCGAAAAGCTCGCTGCGCTGATGGTCACCTATCCCAGTACGCACGGCGTGTTCGAAGCGGCGATCCGTGACATCTGTGCCGTGGTTCACGAGCATGGCGGACAGGTCTACATGGACGGCGCCAACATGAACGCGCAGGTCGGGCTCACCAGCCCCGCCTCGATCGGCGCGGATGTGTGCCACCTGAACCTGCACAAGACGTTCTGCATCCCGCATGGCGGCGGCGGGCCGGGCGTCGGTCCCATCGGCGTCGCAGCACACCTGGCGCCGCATCTGCCCAACCATCCGCTGCGCGACGATGCCGGGCCCGCCACCGGATTCGGCCCGGTCTCCGCGGCACCGTTCGGCAGCGCGCTGATCCTGCCGATCAGCTACGCCTATATCCGCATGATGGGCGCGGACGGTCTGAAGCGCGCGACGGAAGTGGCGATCCTCAACGCCAACTACATCGCGCACCGGCTCGCGCCGCATTACCCGATCCTGTACGCGGGGCCGGGCGGGCGCGTCGCGCATGAATGCATCATCGACTGCCGCGGCTTCGCGGCCGAGGCCGGCGTGCAGGTGGAGGACATCGCCAAGCGCCTGCAGGATTTCGGCTTCCACGCGCCGACGATGTCCTGGCCGGTCGCGGGCACGCTGATGATCGAGCCCACGGAAAGCGAATCGAAGGCGGAACTGGACCGTTTCTGCGAGGCGATGATCGCGATCCGCGGCGAGATCGCGGCCATCGCGGCGGGCACCGCCGACAAGGCCGACAACGTGCTGAAGAACGCCCCGCACACGGCGGCCGAGGTGACGGCGGAACGCTGGACGCATCCCTATCCGCGCGCGCAGGCGGCCTTCCCGCTGCCCTGGGTGGCTACGGCGAAATACTGGCCGCCGGTCAAGCGCGTGGACAACGTCTACGGCGACCGCAACCTGGCCTGCACCTGCGCGCCGCTGGAGGCGTACGCGGAGGCGGCGGAGTAGCGCGCCGCATCTTTTCCGCGTCATGTGAGCTGGCTCACTTCTCGGGGGATCGGAGGGTTCCTAGGGTCTGCCGCCGATTCCCGGCACAGGAGCCGTGCCATGAACCGCACCTGCATCGTCGCAGCCGCCGCGTTGGCGGCCTGCATCCTCGGCGGCGGTATGTCCGGCGCTCAGGCGTCACTGCGTCCGCACCGGACCGCCGCCGCTTCCTCCGATGCGCCTTCCTGCGCGCAGGAGCGCCAGAATGCGCAGTCCGAGGGGCGGAAGCCGAATTGCGAACCCGCCCGCGCCGCGAACGACTGATCGCGCAGCAACGTGCGGCGGGGGCCCGTTCCGCGAGATAATTTCTGAGTCATCCGAAATGACTCACTGCGCCGCGACAACACGGCGCATACACTTCATGCCGCAGTCTGGATCAGGAGGCTCGAATGCGCCGCCTTTCCGTAGCCGCAACCCTTGCATTCTCTCTTGGGATCGCCGGGTCCGCCCACGCCGCCGCAACCTCGAACGCCATGCCCTCGCCGCCCGAAGTCCCGGCGCGGGCAAGCGCCGCCGTCGCCTGCGCCGCCGACCGCGGCATGGTCGATGCCGAACGAAACTATCCCGGCGCGCTTCTGGAGATGGCCAAGCAGTCGCTTGCCGACTGCGAACACGCCCACGTGGCATCGAATTGAGGCGCTTCGCCATGCACGGTCCGGTTGCCTTCCGTGATGCCCGCGGCTCGGCGTCGCTCGGCGCGGTCGTCGTGGCGGGCGTCGCCGCGGCGGTGGTGTTCGTCGCGGCGGCAGGATGGCTGCCGGAGGTCGGCGCGGCGCAGCGTGCAGCGCAGGAGCGCACGATCGAAACCGAGAACGCCGGCATCTGCGCGCGTCTCGGCCTCGGCGACGCCACGCCCGCGCATGACGCCTGCCTGCGGGAACTGCGCGCCGTGCGCCAGAAAGACAACACCGCCGCCGAGACGTTCCTGTAGCGCATGAGCCGGGTTTTCGACACGGCGCGGCTGCGCGCCGAATACGACGCGCTCGCGCCCGACGGGTCGGAGGTGCGCGTGCTCTGCCGCACGGCGGGCGGCAGCATGGCGCAGTTCACGCTGCCGGCGGGTGCGGTCTCCCGCCCCGTCGTGCATCGCCGCGTGGAGGAGCTGTGGTTCTTCGTCTCCGGCAGCGGGCAGTTCTGGCGCGCCCGCGACGGGCATCAGGAAATCGCCGAGGTCGGCCCCGGCGTCTCGATCAGCATCACCGTCGGCACGCGCTTCCAGTTCCGCGCCGGCGCCGATGCGCCGCTCGTCGCCATCGCCGTCACCATGCCGCCCTGGCCCGAGGAAGGCGACGCGCATCCCGCCCCCGGCATCTGGGAGCCGACCGCCTGAGCGGGCTCCTGCGCGGGCGCCCGACCCCGCGCGTCCGCGCGCGCTCTACGTAGTTCACCGAATGATGCCGCGCCGCCGCGCTTCCTAGACTGCCCGCCTCGCCCACAGGCCGAGGCAGGTCAGCGTGACCGATCCCGCCGCCGCCGCCGATGCCCCTCTGGCGCTCACCGTCTGCGTGTGCACGCATGAGCGGCCCGCCTATGTCCGGCAATGCCTCGCCGGGCTCGCCGTGCAGACCGCCTCCGCCGCCGCCTTCGAGGTCGTGGTGGTGGACAGCGGCTCCCGCCCCGAGCCCGCGCGGGCGCTGCGCGAGGCGATGCGGCTTTATCCGGCGGCGCGGCTGATCGTGCTCGATGCCCCCGGCGTCAGCCTCGCCCGCAACGCCGGGGCCGAGGCGGCGCACGCGCCCTTCGTCGCCTATATCGACGACGACGCGATCCCCGCGCCCGACTGGGTGGCGAGCATCATCGCCGTGCTCGCGGAATCCGACCCGCCGCCCGCGCTGATCGGCGGGCGCATCCTGCCGCGCTGGGAAGCCCCGCTGCCCGCCTGGTGGCCCGCCAGCCTGCGCGGCGTGCTGTCGATCATCGAGCACGAGGGCCGCGGCACCTACCGCACGCCGGACCTGCCGCGCGGGCTGGAGCCCTACGCCGCCAACATGGTCGTGCATGTGGACAGCCTGCGCGCCGCGGGCGGCTTCCGCGCCGCCGTGGGGCGGCACGGCACGGTGCTGCTGTCGGACGAGGAGGTGCAGCTCGCCTGGCGGCTGCAGGATACCGGGCACCGCGCGGTGTACGATTCGCGCATCGTCGTGCATCACCAGATCCAGGCGTCGCGGCTCGATCCGCGCTGGCTGCTGCGGCGGCTGTATTGGCAGGGCTACTCCACCGTGGTGACGCGCCGGCTGCTGGGCGCGCGCTGGTGGTCGCTGTG
>JAFEFJ010000173.1 GCA_018240635.1 Pseudomonadota bacterium
GGGTCATGCCGGGGCTTTCAGACCTGAAAGTGCGGACACATGACACCACACCCGTCCGCCTGGCGGCAACCGCAATGCGGGACCGAGCGGAAGTACCGCCCTGGCGCCGCGACAGCCATCCTAGCGCAAGCGGGCGTTTCGGCGGAGGATGGCTCCGTCGGTCACGTGCCGCCGTAACTAAAAACAGGGAGAACACGATGCAGCGCCGGACGATCCTGAGCGGGTCCATCGCCGCCCTTGCCATGCCAGCCATCTTCGCCGGGGCGCGCCATGCGCGCGCGCAATCCGAGAAGCAACTGACCGTGGTGTCCTGGGGCGGCGCGTTCCAGGACGCGCAAAGCAAGGCGCAGTTCGAGCCCGCCGCGAAGGTGCTGGGCATCACGGTGAAGCAGGAGACCTATAGCGGCCTTGCCGAGTTGCGGGTGCGGGTGAAGTCCGGCGCCGCGGGCTGGGACGTAGTGAGCGCGGGGTCCGGCACCGCGGCGCGCGCCGGCGAGGAAGGGCTGCTGGAGAAGCTGGACTACAGCGTTATCGACACGGCCGGCTTCCTGCCGGGAACATTCCAGCCGTTCTTCATCGGCAGCGACGTGTTCTCGACCGTCATCGGCTGGAACACGAAGACCTTCGGGGACAAGGGCCCGCAGAGCTGGGCGGACTTCTGGGATGCGAAGAAATTCCCTGGCACCCGGTCCTACCGCAACACCGTGACACTGGAGCCGGCGCTGATGGCGGATGGCGTGCCGCCCAACAAGGTGTACGAGGTGCTGTCCGCGCCCGGCGGGATCGAGCGGGCGATCGCCAAGATGAAGGAGCTGAAGCCGCACGTGGCGGTGTGGTGGTCGTCCGGCGCGCAATCGGCACAGGTGATGAAGGATGGCGCGGTCGACATGGTCGCAGCCTGGAACGGGCGGCTCGACGATATCCGCAAGGCGGGCGCGCCGGTCGCCTACACGTTCAATCAGGGCATCCAGGACACCGACTGCTACGTGATTCCCAAGGGCACGACGAAGCGCGACCTGGCGATGCGCTTCATCGCGGAAATCAGCAAGCCGCAGTATCAGGCGGACCTGACCAAGTACATCACCTACGGTCCGACCAATCAGAAGGCGTACGAGCTGACCTCCGTCATCACGCCCGCCTATGCGGCGAAACTTCCATCCTCGCCCGAGAACACCGCGAAGCAGCTTCTGCTGGACGACGCCTGGTACGGCAAGTTCGCGCAGAAGGCGCAGGAAGCGTATCAGAACATGATCACCGGATGACGCGACCCGGCTCGGCCGCCTGGTCGTCCGGCGAGGCGCTGCCGATCCAGGTCCGTCAGGTGACGAAGACCTACGGCCGGGTGGTCGCGCTCGATCATGTCGATCTCGATGTCCGGAGCGGCGAGTTCCTCACGCTGCTCGGGCCATCGGGATCGGGCAAGACGACGCTGCTGATGGTGCTGGCGGGCTTCGTCCGTCCGGATCGCGGCAGCGTGCGCTTCGGCGAGCAGGAGGTGATCCGGCTGGCGCCGCATAGGCGCGGCGTGGGGATGGTGTTCCAGAGCTACGCGCTGTTCCCGCATCTGAGCGTGGCGGAGAACATCGCCTTCCCCCTGAAACTGCGCGGCGTGGCGCGGAGCGAGGCGATGCGGCGCGCCGAGGAAGCGCTGGCGCTGGTGCAGCTTCCGGGGCTGGGCGGGCGCAGCGTTGCGGCCTTGTCGGGCGGGCAGCGTCAGCGCGTGGCGCTCGCCCGCGCCATCGTTTTCGAGCCGCGCATCCTGCTGATGGACGAGCCGCTGTCGGCGCTCGACAAGCAGTTGCGCGAGCACATGCAGATCGAACTGCGCCGCCTGCACGACCGGCTGGGCATCACCACCGTCTGCGTCACCCACGATCAGCGCGAGGCGCTGACGATGTCGGACCGCATCGCGGTGATCGATCACGGACGGATCGTGCAACTGGACGAGCCGCGCCGGGTCTACGACCACCCCGCGACGCGGTTCGTGGCCGAGTTCGTGGGAGAGTCGGCCTTCCTGCCGGTGCGGCGGTCAGGAGAGGCCTACTATCTCGGCGAGACGCCGCTGCGCCTCGATGGGCAGGCCGTGCCGGAAGGCGCCGACCTGCTGATGGTGCGGCCGGAACGCCTGCGGCTGCTGGCGGAAGGCGAGGCGGCGGATGGGACCGTGATCGCGGGCGCGGTGCGCGAGATCGTTTATCAGGGCGACAGCGTCCTGGTGCAGGTCGCGCTGGCGGGAGGGCAGGCGGTGGCGGCCCGCATCGGATCTGCGCATGGCGCGATGCGCGCGCTGCCGGCCGTGGGCGATGCCGTGCGGCTGGCGTTGGCGCCGCAGGATGCGTGCCTGCTGCGCGACGATGCGGCCTGACGGCAGGGCGCCGCTGGAAGCAGCGGACAATGCGGCGGCGCTGGCGCGCGACGCGCGGGCGGAGCGCTGGCGGCTGTTCGGCCTGAGCCTGCCCGCACTGCTGCTGATCGTGCTGGTGATGGTGGTTCCGGTGGGCTGGCTGTTCCTGCTGTCCTTCCAGGACGAAGATGGCGCGCTGAGCCTTGCCAACTACCGCCGGCTGATCGAGCAACCGTCCTACGGGCGCATCCTGTTCGCGAGCTTCGAGATCAGCCTGATGGTGACGGCGATCTGCGCGGTGCTCGGCTATGCGCTCGCCTATCTGATGTCGCAGCTGCCGCCGCGGCGTGCGGGACTGCTGATGCTGGGCGTGCTGATGCCGTTCTGGACATCGATCCTGGTGCGCACCTATGCGTGGCTCGTGCTGCTGCAGCGCGACGGCATCGTCAACAACCTCGGTATCGGGCTCGGGCTTTGGCGCGCGCCGCTGGTGCTGGTCTACAACATGCAAGGCACCATCATCGGGCTGGTGCACATCATGCTGCCGTTCCTGGTGCTGCCGCTGTATGGCGCGATGCGCGCCATCGACCGCGACTATGTGCGCGCCGCCGCCAATCTCGGCGCAAGTCCGGTGCAGGTGTTCTGGCACGTGTTCCTGCCGCTGTCGCGCGCGGGTCTGTTCGCGGGCGCGACCATCACGTTCATCCTGTGCCTCGGCTCCTACGTCACGCCGGCGGTGCTGGGCGGCGGCAAGGTGGTGATGGCCGCAAACGCGGTCGCGACCGATGTGGAGATGTATTTCAGCTGGGGGCCGGCGAGCGCGTTTGGCGTGGTGCTGCTGGCCGTGACGGCGCTGCTGCTGCTGATTGCGTCCCGCTTCGCGCGGCTGGACCGGATATTCGGGGGCGGCGCGTGAAAGGATTGAACGCGCCGGCCAGCGAGACGGGCATCACGCATGGACGGCGCCTGTGGCTGTATGGGCTGGGAGCGTTGCTGCTGGGCTTCCTGGTTCTGCCGACGCTGATCGTGATCCCGATGTCGTTCTCGGCGTCGCAGTTCCTGGAGTTCCCGCCGCGGCACCTGTCGCTGCGGTGGTACGAACACTACCTGCAATCGGCGGCATGGCGCCAGGCGACGGTGACGTCGCTGGAGGTGTCGGCGCTGACCGCGGTGCTGGCGACGGCGCTCGGGACCGCCGCCGCGTACGGACTGCTGAACTGCGGGATGCGCGCCGCGCGCTGGGCGAGTGCCGTGCTGCTGGCGCCGATCATGGTGCCGGTGATCCTGGTCGCGATCGGCGTGTTCTACGCCTATGTGAAACTCCGGCTGCTCAACAGCATCGCCGGGCTCGTGCTTGCCGACAGCATGCTGGCGATCCCGATCGTGGTGCTGGTGGTGTCCGCCGCGCTGCGGGGGCACGACAGCCGTCAGGAGATGGCGGCGCGCAGCCTGGGGGCGACGCGCCTCGGCGCGTTCATGCGCGTGACCTTGCCGCAGATCCGCTTCGCCGTGCTGACCGCCGCGGTGCTGTCCTTCCTGACCGGGTTCGACGAGGTGGTGATCGCGCTGTTCATATCGGGCGGCGACCACCCGACGCTGACGCGCAACATGTTCAACGCGCTCCGCGATCAGATCGACCCGACCATCGCCGCGATTTCGACGCTGATGATCGCGGTTTCCACCGTGCTGCTGGCGCTGGCCTTGATCGGCAAGCCGCGCGACGGCGGCTGACGGGTCAGGTGCGGTTGTCCTTCCAGCGGTAATACGCGACGGAGGGCGCAAGGAACCACGGATTGCCGGTGTAGAGCGGACGGGTCTGGAAGGGGATCGGATCGAGCCCGGTCGCGGCTTCCTTGCTGCCCAGCGCACGCTGGCCGAGGCACATGCCGAGATAGCCGGCCATGCCGACGCCCGAGCCGCAATAGCCCATTGCGTAATACACGCCGTCGCGCTCGCCGATATGGGCGAGCTCGTCGAACGTGTAGGCGACATAGCCCCACCAGGAATGGCTGATGCGGACGCTGGCGAGCTCGGGGAACAGGCGGACGAGTTCTGCCCGCAGCAACGGCCCGCTGGCGCGCGGATCGGTTTCGCTGAACGAGACGCGGCCGCCGAACACGATGCGCGTGTTGTCCGGCGAGGGACGGTAGTAATAGACCACCTTGCGCGTGTCGCTGACTATGCGCCGGCGCGGCATCACGCGGGCCATCAGGTCGGGCGGCAGCGCCTCGGTTGCGATGATGTAGCTGCCGATCGGAATCACGCGGCGGCGCAGCCAGGGCACGAGCTTGCCGGTATAGCCGTTGGTCCCCACCACCACGTTGCGCGCCAGAATGTCGCCGCGCGGGGTGCGCACGCGCCAGCCGCCGCCGTCGCGGTCGAGCGCCAGGGCAGGACAATGCGGCACCACCTGCGCCCCGGCGGCGATCGCGCGATCGAGGACGCCCTGATGGTATTTCGCCGGATCGACGGAGGCGTGCCGCGTGAACACGACGCCGCCGTGATAGGCATCGGTGCCGAGCTCGGCCCGCTGCTCCGAGCGCGGCATAATTTCGGCGGGCGCCTTCAGTCCCGGCGCATGATCGTCGAGCGAGCGGACCAGGGCCTCGTAAGCGCGCGGGCTGTGGGCGGCATGGAACCGGCCACAGACGGAGAAATCGCAGTCGATGCCTTCCTGTTCGATGAACGCACCGGTCCAGGCCAGCGAGGCGTGGCCGGTGCGGAGGATGGCGGCGGCCTTCTCGGCGCCATGGCGGCGGGAAAGTTGCGAATAGCTGCCCTTGATGCTGGTAGAGATCTGTCCGCCATTGCGCGTGCTACAGCCGTAGCCCGCGTCTTCGGCATCCAGCACGACCGTAGAGCGCCCACCGCGCGCCGTCTGCAAGGCGGCGACGAGGCCGGTATAGCCCGACCCGACCACGACCACATCGGCGCGCGCCGGCAAGGCGGACAGCGCGATGGACGGGCGGGGCGTGGCGTCCCACCAATAGGGGGTCAGCCGGGTTGCATCCGAGAGCGTCGAGACGGACATCGTCCACAATTCCCTGCTCGTTCAGCATCCTCCGGCGGTGGCGCGCCGAAGCGCCCATTCGTATTCGCAGACAGCGTGCATGGAAAGACCGGCAGGGGCGGCGGCTGAGTGCGGCAACTTCAATCCGCGGGCGGCGCGACCTAGAATGGCGCCGGAACGCAGGGGAACGGCATGGGCGAACCTCCGGCCACGGCGCGCAAGGCGCGTCCGGGCAGGCCCGACACCGACGGACAGGTGCGCGAGCGCATCCTGGACGTCGCCGAGCAGATGTTCGCCGAGCATGGCTATGCCGGAACCTCGCTGCGCGACATCACCGCGCGGGTGAACGTGACGCAGGCGCTGGTGCGCTACTACTTCGGATCGAAGCGCGGACTGTTCGAGGAGACGTTCCTGCGCGGCGGGCGCCAGTTGGTGGAAGCGCGGATGGAAAACCTGCGCGCGCTGACGCAGCGCACCGACGCCCCTTCCCCGCGCGCGCTGGTGGAGGCCTTCCTGCGCCCGGCGCTGCGGATGGTGCACACCGATCACGGGCGCGCCTTCATCCGCCTGCAGGCGCGGCTGCACACGGAACCGCGGGACCTACAGTACCGGCTGCGCCACGAGGTCTATGACAGTTGCACGCAGCTCTATCTGGAAGCGCTGGCGCGGGCGATGCCGTCGATGGACAGGCGCGTGTTGTATTGGCGCCTAACACTGCTGGTGGGCACCTATCTCTATGCGATTTCCGACGCGCACCGGCTGGAGGATTTCAGCCGCGGCCTCTGCGATCCGCACGATCCGGCGGAACTGGAGCGGGAGCTGACCGACTTCGTGCTGGCGGGTCTGCGCGCACCGTCGCGGCGATAGCGGGCGGCGTCACGCCTTCTGCTCGGCCGGCACGACGGCGCCATCCAGCACCATCGGCGCGTCGTCGAGGAACACCGAGCAGCCGCGCAGCGGGATGTCGATATGGCACGGCGTATCGCGCGTGCCGCCCGCTTCCGTGTTCGGCCCGGTGGAGAAGAGGAAGTTCCCGGCATAGGCGCGCGCATCCATCGCCAGCGTCGCCTCGCGGTCGTAGAGGCCGAGCGCGGTCCACGAGGCGCGCGGCTGCAGGCCCCAGCCGACATGCGAGATGGCGTACACCTCGGGGTCGCGGAAACTTTCCATGTAATCGCGCAGGAATTCCGCGTCGAAGCCGCCTTCGATGGCGCGGACGTAGCCGTCCTGGACGGTCAGCGTCACTGGCGCCTGGGCATAGGATTTGAACGGGATGATGATGTCGCCGCGGTCGATCACGATGCGGCCGTTCGCCGTGCCCTCGTTCGGCCAGGTGGCGAGGAAGCCGCTGGGCCAGTGGTCCCAGCGCCCGGGTTCGTCGGCGAAGCCGTACTCGGTGAGGATAGGGTAGTCGCCCAGGCGGCAGTCGAGCGCGGTGCCGGCGGCGCTGGTGACGTGCATCGTGCGTGCGGCGCCGAGCACCCGCGCGCCGGCCAGCACGCGGCGCTTGTCGTCCTCGGTCGGGACGAGGCGGACCAGCACCTCCGGCGGTTCGACAGCGAGCAGCATGCGCGTGCCGCCAGCCAGGATCTCGCCCTGCTCCTTCGAGAACAGGAGCAGCATCAGGTCGATGACGAGATCGCTTTTCTGCAGGCAGGCCATCGCCGCCGCATTCCCCGCGAGGGCGGTGCGCCCGACATAGGCGGTCTTGTCGCGGCTCATGGACAGTTCCGCACCCATCGCGGGCAGCGTGAGAACGGTCACGACGCCGCCGAGATCCGAAGCGGCAAGGCGCGCGGCGCGCAGCGTCTGATGGTGCACGTCATCGCTGGTGAGCAGCGTGACGAATTCCCCCGGGCGCAGCTTGCAGAGTTGCAGGACGGTCTTCCACGCACCGAACAATTGCTCGTCGCTGACGGCCATGATGCGGTCTCCGGCGCGTTGACAGGGGATATTAAGCAAACGAATAATAATGCGCGTCCGAAGACGCAGGCAAGGCAAGAGACACGGATGGCGGGAACGCGCGTGGCCGTGATCGGCGGCGGAATTGGCGGGCTCGCCACGGCGGCGGCGCTTCAGCGGACGGATGCCGATGTCACCATCTACGAACGCTCATCTCAGCTATCGGAAATCGGCGCGGGCATTCAACTGACGCCGAACGCCGTGCGGGTTCTGAACGCGCTGGGCTGCGGCGATGGACTGGAGGAATTCGGCTTCCGGCCCGAGAGCATCACGGGGCTCGACTGGCGCACGGGCAAGCTGCTGTTCCGCAAACCGCTGATCGAGGTATGCCGCGAGCGCTACGGCGCCGACTACTTCCATATCCATCGCGCCGACCTGCATCGCGTGCTGCTGCGCCGCGTGGAGGGAACGCCGGTCCGGCTGGGCGCCGCCTGCACCGGCTTGGATACCGGGGGCGCCGGGCCTGCCACGGTTACCTTGGCCGACGGATCGAAAGTCGAGGCCGATGCCGTGATCGGCGCCGACGGCATCCATTCGATGGTGCGGCAGGCGGTGATCGGCGCGCAGCCCGCGCGCTTCACCGGCCATGTCTGCTGGCGCACCACGATCCCCGTGGACAAGCCGCGTCCAGAACTCGCGGAGCCGCGCACAACGATCTGGCTGGGTCCGAAAGGGCATGTCGTCACGTATTACGTGCATGCCGGAACCGCGATCAATCTGATCGCGATCATCGAGGCCGACGAGTGGACCGAGGAATCCTGGACCGCGCCGAGCTCGCGCGAGGCCATGATCGCGACCTTCGCCGGCTGGCATCCGAAGATGCTGACGCTGTTCCAAATGGCCACGGACGTCTTCAAATGGGGATTGTTCGACCGCGACCCGCTGCCACGATGGACGAAGGGACGTACGACGCTGCTGGGTGACGCCGCGCATCCGATGCTGCCCTATCTGTCGCAAGGCGCGGGCATGGCGATCGAGGATGCCTTCGTGCTGGCCCGCGCGCTGGAGGCCCATGCGGACGCCGCCGCCGCGCTGGCCGCCTACGAGACGGTGCGCCGCCCGCGCACGAGCCAGGTGCAGCTAGCATCGCGCGCGCAGGGCGAGAGCTTCCACCTCACCTCGCCCTGGGCGCGGCTGCGGCGCAATCTGCGCTTCGCGGTCCGCAGCCTGACGAGCCGCGACAAGGGCTTCGAGACGGACTGGCTGTACGCGCACGACGTGACGCAGCAGGCGCGGCCTGCGCTGCAAGCCGCCGCGTAGAGGGGGGAGACGGATGCTTTCGACAGAAATGAACCGGCGACTGTGCCTGGTGGAAGGCGATGCGCCGGCGGGCCGGATGTTCCGTTCGATCTGGCTGCCGGCTATCCTGTCCTCGCAGCTCGACGGTCCGCGCTGCCCGCCGGTGCGCCTGCGCCTGCTGGGCGAGGACCTGCTGGCGATCCG
>JAFEFJ010000174.1 GCA_018240635.1 Pseudomonadota bacterium
GGGAGGCGTTGCCCTTGCCCGCGAAGGCCAGGTTCACCGGCAGCCCCTCGGCCGCCTGCAACATGCGCGCGAGGTGCCACGGCCCCGGCGTACAGGTGGTGGCGGCGGTGCCCGTGGCGGGGCCGGTGCCGCCGCCGACCAGCGTGGTGACGCCGGAGGCGAGCGCGTCGTCCACCTGTTGCGGACAGATGAAATGGATATGCGCGTCGATGCCGCCGGCGGTGACGATCTTGCCCTCGCCCGCGATCACCTCGGTGCCCGGTCCGATGACGATATCGACGCCCGGCTGCACGTCGGGGTTGCCCGCCTTGCCGATGCGCGCGATGCGGCCGTTCGTGATGCCGATATCGGCCTTCACGATGCCCCAGTGATCGATGATCAGCGCGTTGGTGATGACGGTATCGACCGCGCCAAGCGACTGCGGAAGCTGCGACTGGCCCATGCCGTCGCGGATCACCTTGCCGCCGCCGAACTTCACTTCCTCGCCGTAGGTGGTGAGGTCGCGCTCGACCTCCACGAACAGGTCGGTGTCGGCAAGGCGCACGCGATCGCCCACGGTGGGGCCGAACATGTCCGCATAGGCGGCGCGGGGGATATGGGCCATCAGTCGAGGTCTCCCATCACGCCGGCGCGGAAGCCCTGCACCACGCGCTTGCCGCGGTAGGGGATCAGCGCGACCTCGCGCGCTTGTCCGGGCTCGAAGCGCACGGCGGTCCCGGCGGCGATGTCGAGCCGCTTGCCGCGCGCGGCCTCGCGGTCGAACAGCAGCGCGGGATTGGTTTCCGCGAAATGGTAATGGCTGCCCACCTGGATCGGCCGGTCGCCGGTGTTGGACACGCGCAGCACGGTGCGTTCCAGCCCCGCGTTCAGCTCGATGTCGCCGGGCGGCGTGATGACTTCGCCGGGGATCATCGGATCGGCTCGTGGACGGTCACCAGCTTGGTGCCGTCGGGGAAGGTCGCTTCCACCTGCACGTCGTGGATCATCTCGGCCACGCCCTCCATCACCTGAGCGCGCGTGATCACCTTGGCGCCGTCCTGCATCAACTCGGCGACGCTGCGCCCGTCGCGCGCGCCTTCCACCACGAAATCGGTGATCAGCGCGACCGCCTCGGGGTGGTTGAGCTTCACCCCCCGCTCCAGCCGCCGCCGCGCCACCATGGCGGCCATGCTGATCAGCAGCTTGTCCTTCTCCCGAGGCGTCAGGTTCATCCGTGCGTCCCCATTGGTGGGCTGAAGCCCACCCTACGATCCCGAAGTAGGGTGGGCTTCAGCCCACCATCGTTTTGCGATCAAAGCCCTCAACACATCCATACCCGCGGCAGCGCGCGGCCGTCGCGCAGCACCGCCAGCGCCGTCACCACCGAAGCGCGGAGCGCCGCGCCGTCGGGGGCGACGATGCGTGATAGCAACATCCCGTCCCAGGCCGAAACGCCGCACTCGGCGGGCGCGTCCGCGAGCGCGGCGCGCAGCGGCGCGGCCATTGCCTCGGCTTCCGGCGCCACCTGCACCAGCGTCGCGACGGCGCGCGCGCCGTTGGCGATGGCGGGGCGCGCGAGCGCGGCAGCCACTTCGCCTTCCAGCCGCACCGCGTCGTGCAGCACCAGCCGCCCCGCGCGGCGGATGCGGATGAGGTCGCGCAGCGAGGCGCGCTCTACCGTCTCGCCCATCGCGGCGCGGCCGAACACCAGCGACTCCAGCCCCAGGAAGCGGGCGCCTGCGTCGAGCGTCACGTCCAGCCGCCGGTCGAGTGCGGCGCGGTCGAACAGGATCGTCTCCTGCGGCAGCCATTCCAGCGATGCGCCATCGGCCACCGAGACGGCGTTGCGCACCACTGCGGGCGCGGCGCCCGGCAGCGCACGGTAGAAGCGCTCCGCCGCCTGGGCGGCGAAGGTGACGCTCGCGCCGTCCTCCACCGCGATGGCGACGTCCAGCCGGTCGCCCGCCGCGACGCCGCCGCCCACGTTCAACTGCACGGCCTCGGCGCGGTGAGGATCGAAGCTGCGCGGGAAGCGCGCCTTCAGGCAGCCCGACTGCCACAGGTCGGCGAGCGCCACCCGCCGGTCGCGGCGGCGGAAGCGCAGCGCAAGGCCGCCGGTGGCGCGTTGCAGGGGGGCGGCGTCAGACCGATAGGCGGCGTCGTACATCCGCTTCGTCGAGCTCCTCCCGCCTGCCGGACAGCACGACGTCGCCGCGGTCCATCACCACCATGGTCTGGGCCAGTTCCTGCGCGAAGTCGAAATACTGCTCGACCAGCACGATGGCCATGGTGCCGCGCGAGCGCAACAGGTCGATCACGCGGCCGATGTCCTTGATGATGCTGGGCTGGATTCCCTCGGTCGGTTCGTCGAGCACCAGCAGGCGCGGCTTCATCACCAGCGCGCGGCCGATGGCGAGCTGCTGCTGCTGCCCGCCCGACAGATCGCCGCCGCGCCGGCCCAGCATCGTCTTCAGGATCGGGAACAGCTCGAAGATCTCGTCGGGAATCCTGCGTTCGCCGCGCGGCAGCACGGCGAAGCCGGTTTCCAGGTTCTCCTTCACCGTCAGCAGCGGGAAGATGTCGCGCCCCTGCGGCACCCAGGCGATGCCGCGCCGCGCGCGCTCGTACATCGGCAGGCGCGAGATTTCCGCGCCTTCCCATTTGATGCTGCCGCTCGTGATCGGATGCGCGCCGACGATGGCGCGCAGCAGGCTCGTTTTGCCGACGCCGTTGCGGCCCATCACGCAGGTGACGGCACCCACCTCGGCCTCGACCGAGACTTTGCGGAGCGCGATCGCCGCGCCGTAGTAGAGATCGACGTTCTCGACTTGCAGCATCGCCCGCGCCATCACCGCCCCAGATACACCTCGACCACCTTCGGGTCGTTGCTGACGTGATCGATCGAGCCTTCGGAGAGCACGTGGCCTTCGTGCAGCACCGTCACCTTCACGCCGAGCGCGCGGACGAAGGCCATGTCGTGCTCCACCACCACCACGCTGCGCGTGCGGTTGATGTCGCGCAGCAGCTCGGCGGTCTGTTCGGTCTCGGCGTCGGTCATGCCCGCGACCGGCTCGTCCACCAGCAGAAGCTGCGGCTCCTGCGCGAGCAGCATGCCGATCTCCAGCCACTGCTTCTGCCCGTGCGACAGCCCGCCCGCGACGCGGTGGCGCACGTCCGCAAGGCGGATGGTCTTGAGGATGTCCTCGATCCGGTCGCGCTCCTCGGCGGTTTCGCGCGCCCACAGCGCGAAACGCGGGCGGCGGTCGCCCGCCAAGGCCAGCAGCAGATTGTCCCAGACCGTGTGCGGCTCGAACACGGTGGGCTTCTGGAACTTCCGCCCGATGCCGAGTGCCGCGATGGCGGGCTCGTCGAGCCGCGTCAGGTCGGTGTCCTTGCCGAACACCACCTTGCCGGTGTCGGGCCGCGTCTTGCCGGTGATGACGTCCATCATCGTGGTCTTGCCAGCGCCGTTCGGGCCGATCACCGCGCGCATCTCGCCCGGCTCCAGCACGAGCGACAGATCGTTCAGCGCGCGGAACCCGTCGAAGGAGACGTTGACGCCATCGACATACAGGATGGTTTCGGTGAACTGCCCGCCCGTCGCGGTGGCCGCGGCCTCGGTCATCCCGCGATCTCCTGCGCGGCGGAGACGGAGGCCTCGGACTTCGCGCGCGGGCGGCGGGCGGCGAACAGGCCGATCACGCCCTTCGGCAGCAGCAGCGTGACGAAGATGAACAGCCCGCCCAGCGCGAACAGCCAAAGCTCGGGCAGCGCGCCGGTGAAGTAGGTCTTGCCCAGGTTCACCAGCACCGCGCCCAGGATCGCGCCCACGAGCGTGCCGCGTCCGCCGACCGCGACCCAGATCACCGCCTCGATCGAGTTGGCGGGGGCGAACTCGCTCGGGTTGATGATGCCGACCTGCGGCACGTAGAGCGCGCCGCCGATGCCCGCCATCACGGCCGACAGCACGAAGACGAACAGCTTGTAGTTCTCCGGCCGGTAGCCCAGGAAGCGCGTGCGGCTTTCGGCGTCGCGCACCGCGATCAGCACCTTGCCGAAGCGCGAGGTGACGACGTAGCGCGCGATCAGGAATTGCGCGCACAGGAACACCGCCGTCGCCAGCAGCAGGCCGACGCGCGTGTTCTCGGCCTGCAAGGGAATCCCGAGCAGATCCTTGAAGTCGGTCATGCCGTTGTTGCCGCCGAAGCCCATGTCGTTGCGGAAGAAGGCGAGCAGCAGCGCGTAGGTGAGCGCCTGGGTGATGATGGACAGATACACGCCGGTGACGCGGGAGCGGAACGCGAGCCAGCCGAACACCAGCGCGAGCAGGCCGGGCACCAGCATCACCATCAGCATCGCGACGGCGAAATGGTCCATGCCCTGCCAGTACCAGGGCAGTTGCTTCCAGCCCAGGAACACCATGAAGTCGGGCAGCAGCGGATTGCCGTAGACGCCGCGCGCGCCGATTTCGCGCATCAGGTACATGCCCATCGCGTAGCCGCCGAGGGCGAAGAACGCGGCATGGCCCAGGCTGAGGATGCCCGCGAAGCCCCACACCATATCGACCGCCAGCGCCAGCATGGCGTAGCAGAGATACTTGCCGACCAGCGAGATCACGTAGACCGGCACATGGAACTGCGAGGCCGGCGTGGTGAGCAGGTTGAGCGCGGCGAGCAGCCCGGCGCCGCCCAGCACCAGCAGGATCGTCAGCGTGGCGGACAGGCGGCTCATGTCTCCACCGCCCGTCCCTTGAGCGGGAACAATCCCCGCGGCTTACGCTGGATGAACAGGATCAGCAGCACCAGCACGACGATCTTGCCGAGCACCGCGCCCGCGACGGGTTCGAGGAATTTGTTGACGATGCCGAGCGTCAGCGCGCTGACCGCCGTGCCCCACAGGTTGCCGACGCCGCCGAACACCACCACCATGAAGCTGTCGATGATGTAGCTCTGCCCCAGGTTGGGGGAGACGTTGTCGATCTGGCTCAAAGCGACGCCCGCCATGCCCGCCACGCCCGAGCCGAGGCCGAAGGTGAGCGCGTCGATCCATGGCGTGCGGATGCCCATGGCGGCGGCCATGCGACGGTTCTGCGTCACCGCCCGCATGCGCAGGCCGAGCGAGGTGAAGCGCAGCGCCGCCATCAGCGCGAACAGCACCAGCACGGCGAAGATGATGATGTAGTTGCGGTTCCAGGTGAGCGTGATGCCGCCCAGCATGGTGGAGCCGCCCATCCAGCCCGGCGTGCCGACATCCTGATTGTTCGCGCCGAAGATCGTGCGCACCACCTGCTGCAGCACGAGCGAGAGGCCCCAGGTGGCGAGCAGCGTTTCCAGCGGCCGGCCGTAGAGCCAGCGGATCAGGCTGCGCTCGATCAGGATGCCGAGCGCGCCGGCGACGATGAAGGCCATCGGCACGGCGATCAGCAGGCTGGCGCCGAACAGGCCGGGCGCGCTCGCGCGGATGATCTGCTGCACGACGAAGGTGGTGTAGGCGCCGATCATCACCATCTCGCCGTGCGCCATGTTGATGACGCCCATCACGCCGAAGGTGATGGCGAGCCCCGCCGCCGCGAGCAGCAGCACCGAGCCCAGGCTGAGGCCGTAATAGACGCTCTGCAGGATGCCCCACAGCGCGAGCGAGCGGTCGATCGAGGCGATGGCGGCGGCGGCGGCCTGCGCGACCGAAGGCGGCTGGCCCGACAGCCCATCGAGCAGCGAGCGCGAATCCTGATCGCCACGGTCGGCCAGCACCGCGACGGCGGCGAGCCGGTCGGCCTCGCTCGCGTCCGGCGAGGACAGCAGCGCCGCCGCCTGCGCCTGTTGCAGCTTCAGCTTCACGTCGGGATCGGTTTCGTGCGCGAGCGCCTTCGCCAGCGCGGGCAGCGCGGCGGGCTCGTGCGAGTGGAACACCGCCTCGGCCGCGGCGGCGCGCGTCGCGGGATCGGGCGCCATCAGGCGCAGCGCGCCGAGTGCCGCGTCCATCGCCGAGCGGATTGCGTTGTTCACGCGCACCGGCTTGACCGCTCCGGCGGCAATGTCGGGCGCGGGCTTGCCGGTGGCGGCGGCGGCGAAGCTGCCGTCGTCCTGCTTGATATACAGCGCGTGGTCGGCGGTGGCGGCGAACAGCTTGCCGTTCTGCAGGGCGGCAATGATCGTCGCCGCGCGGGCGTCGCCGGATGCGGCCAGCGTCTCCACGCCGCGCCGCACCTGATCGAAATTGCCTGAGCCCAGCAGGCCGTACGCCTCCTCCGCGGATTGGGCGAAGGCCGGCTGGACCAAGGCCAGAAGCACGAAAAGCAGCAGGACTGAAATGCGTCTCATTGCGGGCAGCCTTCGCGACACCGGGCCGGAACCGCCCCCGGAAATGCGGGGAAGCGGCCCCCGGCCCGTCCCTTCCCCGCCGGGGCGGGGAAGGAGAGCGTTGCGGAGGGTTGCAAGCGGCGTGCCGCCCGGGATCAGCCGGCCTTCGCGCCGCTGCCGCACTTGCCGGTGACGACGTTGAACGCGCCGCAGGACATCGGCGGGCGCCAGTCGCCGATCAGGTCCTTCGTGTCGGCGACGTAGGGCGACCATTCCTGCGCCACGACCAGGCCCGGCGTCTGGGAGACGATGTTGAACATGCCGTCGGCCTGGATTTCGCCGATCAGCACGGGCTTGGTGATGTGGTGGTTCGGCATCATCGCCGAGAAGCCGCCCGACAGGTTCGGCACCGAAACGCCGATCATCGCCGGGATCACCTTGGACGGATCGGTGGTGCCCGCCTTCTCGCAGCCCTTCACCCACATGTTGAAGCCGATGTAGTGCGCTTCCATCGGGTCGTTGGTGGTGCGCTTCGGGTTCTTGATGAAGGCGTGCCAGGCGTCGATGAACGCCTTGTTGTCGGCGTTGTCCACGCTTTCGAAGTAGTTCCAGGCCGCGAGGTGGCCGACCAGGGGCTTGGTGTCCATGCCGGCGAGTTCCTCCTCGCCCACGCTGAACGCCACGACCGGGATGTCGGTCGCCTTGATGCCCTGGTTGCCGAGCTCCTTGTAGAACGGCACGTTGGCGTCGCCGTTGATGGTGGAGACCACGGCGGTCTTCTTGCCGGCCGAGCCGAACTTCTTGATGGACGCCACGATGTTCTGCCAGTCGGAATGGCCGAACGGCGTGTAGTTGATCATGATGTCGTCAGGCGCGACGCCCTTGGTCTTGAGGTAGGCCTCAAGGATCTGGTTGGTGGTGCGCGGATAGACGTAGTCGGTGCCGGCCAGGACCCAGCGCTTCACGCCGTTTTCCTGCATCAGGTAGTCCACCGCCGGGATCGCCTGCTGGTTCGGCGCGGCGCCGGTGTAGAACACGTTCTTGCTGCACTCCTGGCCCTCGTACTGGACCGGGTAGAACAGGATGTTGTTCAGCTCCTCGAACACCGGCAGCACGGACTTGCGCGAGACCGAGGTCCAGCAGCCGAACACGGCGGCGACCTTGTCCTGCGAGATGAGCTGGCGCGCCTTTTCGGCGAACAGCGGCCAGTTCGAGGCCGGATCGACGACGACGGCTTCGAGCTTCTTGCCGAGCAGGCCGCCCTTCTTGTTCTGCTGCTCGATCAGCATGAGCATGACGTCCTTCAGCGTCGTCTCGCTGATCGCCATCGTGCCGGACAAGGAGTGCAGGATGCCCACCTTGATCGTGCCGCCCGACGCCTGCGCGGCGGCGGGGGTGGAGGCGGCGGTGGCGGCCGCGCCCACCGCGGCGGTGGCCGCCAGCGCGATGCCCGCCTTCGCGAGCGACCGGCGGTCCAGTTTCATCTGATCGTCCGTCATGACCGAACCCTCTGTTCGTGATTGCCCATAGGCCGCGCGCCGGCCCGGACGGCTTTGCGCCGCTCGCGGGCCGTTCGATTTCCCGAATGTGACGATAGGAGGCGCCTGGACGGGGCAGGCACCCGCGTTTCTCGTATTGACAAATCGGAAAGATACGTCCTCGCCTCGCGCGCCCTTGACGCGCCCCTGGTGCCGCAACCTAGGGTCGGCGCGTCATTCCATTCCGCGAAGGTCGTTGCGCTTGGCCATCCTGAACATCGCCCCGCGCGTCGCGCCCCTCTCCGCCCGCTTGCGGGGGGAGAGGGAGGGGCCCGCCGCCGAGGGCGGCGGGAGAGTGAGGTGGGTTGCGCCGCCCGAACGCTGCGGAATCAGACGGGGGACTATCCAAGGCTTCTGGAAGCCCCCACCTCACCCTGCCCTCTCCGCCCCCAGGGGCGGAGAGGGGTGTTCAAGCGACCGCTCGGCGCCATGACCGCACGGCAGCGCATCGTCCGGGAGCGGCGCGAATACAACCAGTGGGTGGCGAACCAGACGCTGGAGGACTACGCGCTGCGCTTCACCGCCAAGCGCGCGCGACGGTGGTCCGCGCTGCGCGTGGCGAACACCGCGCTCGGCTCGATCTCGTTCCTCGCGCTGGAGGCGATCGGCGGCGCGATCACCGTGGCCTACGGGTTCCAGAACGCCGTCGCCGCCATCCTGGTGGTCAGCGCGCTGATCTTCGCGATCAGCCTGCCGATCTGCTACTACGCCGCGCGCGACGGCGTGGACGTGGACCTGCTCACGCGCGGAGCGGGGTTCGGGTATATCGGCTCGACCATCACCTCGCTGATCTACGCGAGCTTCACCTTCATCTTCTTCGGCATCGAAGCCGTCATCGTCGCCTCGATGCTGGAGATGTTCTTCGGCGTGCCGCTGTGGCTCGGCTACATCCTGTGCGCCGGCGCGGTGGTGCCGCTGGTCAC
>JAFEFJ010000175.1 GCA_018240635.1 Pseudomonadota bacterium
GTCCTCGGCCAGCGCGTCGGCGCCCGCCTGCAGCATGATCGCCTGCGGCCGCCGCGCGCGGATCAGCGGCAGCACGGCGTTCTTCATCAGCCAGGCGAATTCGCCGTCGTTGAACCCCTCGGGCACCGGGAAGTTGCGCGCCGATCCGTCCGCGCGATCCTCCGCGCCGCCGGTGAAGGGCCAGCGCCCTTCCTCGTGCACGCTGATCGTCAGCACGCGCGGATCGCCCGCGAAGGCGTCCTGCACGCCGTCGCCATGATGCGCGTCGATGTCGAGATAGACGACGTTGGTCAGCCCCAGGTCGAGCCATGTCAGCAGCCCCAGCACCGGGTCGTTGACGAAGCAGAAGCCCGAGGCGCGGTCGCGCCGGCCGTGATGCGTGCCGCCGCCGGGGCAGTAGACGATGCCGCCTTCCGCGGTCAGCCGCGCGCCCAGCATCGTCCCGCCCGCCGAGGTGGCGGGGCGGCGGAACATCTCCCGGTAGATCGCGTTGCCGTCCGCGCCGATGCGGTAGCGCGTGCGCTCGCCGTCGGTGACTGTCTGCGTTTCCTCCGCGCGGCGGACGGCGGCGATGTAGGCGGGATCGTGGAAGCGCACGAGTTCCGCCGCGGTTGCCATCGGCGCGTCGCGGTACTGTGCATCCGGCAGCCAGCCGAGCGCGCGGCAGAGATCGGTGCAGGTTGAGACGCGCGGGATCGCCAGCGGATGCTTCGGCCCGTAGCTGGAGCGGCGATAGATCTCGCTGCCGATGTAGAGCGGGGGCGTCACGCCGGCGCGGCGCGTTCAACGCCTCTCCGCCCGCGCTTGCGGGGGGAGAGGGAGGGGCCCATTGCGCAGCGATGGGAGGGTGAGGTGGATCGTGCCGCCCGCACGTCGCTGCTACTCACCCGGAAATCGCAAAGCTGCTGGAATCCCCCACCTCACCCGGCCTCTCCGCCCCCAGGGGCGGAGAGGGGAATGGACGTGCGGGATTCACAATCGAAGGGGCGGGAAAGTGGCACCGAAATCAGGCAGGCTCGCGCTGCGGCATTCCTTGCGGGATCACGGTCTGCACGATGGAGGCATCGAGCGCCTCGTAGTCGAAATACTTGATGGTTTCGTACAGTTCTTTCCTGGTCTGCATCCGGTCGATCTGGTTCTGCGTGCCGCCGTCGCGGCGGATGGCGGCGTACAGCTCCTCCTGCGCCTTGGCCGCGACGCGCAGCGAGCTGACGGGCCAGATCACCATCTTGTAGCCCATCGCCTCGAACTCGCTCGCGGTGAAGAAGGGCGTGCGGCCGAATTCCGTCATGTTCGCCAGCAGCGGCGCCTTCACCCGGCTTGCGAACTCGCGGAACATCTCGGCGGTGATCAGCGCCTCGGGGAAGATCGCGTCGGCGCCCGCTTCCAGATACAGCTTCGCGCGCGCCACCGCCCCGTCCATGCCCTCGCTCGCCGCGGCGTCGGTGCGCGCCACAACCACCATATTGCGTCGCGCCTTCGCCGCCGCCGCCACCTTCGCCGCCATGTCGTGCGCGTCGGCCAGCTTCTTGTCGTTCAGGTGGCCGCACTTCTTCGGCAGCAACTGATCCTCGATGTGCACGGCTCCCGCGCCCGAGTCCTCGAAGCTGCGCACCATGTGCATCACGTTCAGCGCCTCGCCATAGCCGGTGTCGCCATCGACCAGTACGGGCAGGCCGGAGGCACGCGAGACCTGGCGGATGAAGAAGCACACTTCGTCCACCGTAATCACCCCGAGATCGGGCAGCCCCATCGAGGCAGTCATCGCCGCGCCCGACAGATAGACCGCGTCGAACCCGGCGGCCTTGGCCTGCAGCGCCGCCATGCCGTTGTGCGTGCCGGGCATCTGCAGGATGCCGGGGCGGGCGAGCAGGGCGCGGAAACGCTCCCCGGCGGAGGCGGCGGGCAGGTCGGCGGCGACCAGATAGGTCATGGCGGGCAGCTCCCGATGGGTGAGGACGCTGCCCGGGATTTACCCCGGCGCGTGCGGGGGCGCTACTCCGCCGCCAGCGGCATGGCCGCGGCCTCGGCGCGCATCCAAACGGCGGTATCGTGGAACACCGCGCCGCCGAGCGGCGGCGCGGGGTCCTCGCTGGTCAGCGCGTTGATGCCGATGCCGCCCTGGAAGTCTGCGTTCGGCCAGATGCTCTCCACCACCACGACGCCGGGCTGCATGCCGTCGAACAGCTTGGCGTGCACCACCACCTCGCCCCGCGCGTTGCCGAGCCTCACCAGCCCGCCCTCCGTCACGCCGAGCCGCGCGGCGTCGGCGGGATGCACGAGCGCGGTGGGACGTCCCTCGCGCTTCCGGCCCGTCGGCGTCTCGGTGAAGCTCGTGTTGAGGAACTGACGCGCCGGCGCCGCCACCAGGCGGAACGGCCGGTCCGGGGAGGCTTCCTCGTGCGCCGCCATGTGGTCGGGCAGTTTCGGCATCCGCGCGTGGTCCGGGCCGACCGCCGCCCAGTTCGGCGAGAAATGGAACTTGCGGTCGGGCTGCGGGAAGCCGTCGAGGAAGTGGCTCGCCGCGAAATCCGGCTGCGCGTCGATCCACTTCTGCTGCAGCAGGCTTTCGGCATCCTGCCAGCCGGACAGCTTCAGCGTCGCGTCCACCAGCTCCATCGCCGTCATTTCGAAGCCAGGATGCCTGGCACCCAGCCGGCGGGCCAATCCCTGGATCACCAGATGGTTCTCGCGGCACTCGCCCGGTGGGTCGATCAGCTTCGCGCCGATCTGGATGTACTGATGCCCGCCCGCCTGGTAGATATCGTCGTGCTCCATGAACATCGTGGCCGGCAGCACGATGTCGGCGAGCTTCGCCGTTTCGGTCATGAACTGCTCGTGGACGCACACGAACAGATCGTCGCGCATGAAGCCGCGGCGCACGCGGTTGCTGTCGGGCGCGACCACGGCGGGGTTGGTGTTCTGGATCAGCATCGCCGTCACCGGCGGACCGTCGCCGATATCGGTCTTCTCGTTGGTCAGCACGCTGCCGATGCGGCTCATGTCCAGCATCCGCACCGTGGGGTCGCGCACGTCGCTGCCGTCGATCAGCCGCTTGTTCCAGTGATAGATCGCGCGGTTGTTCCAGAACGCGCCCGCGCCCTCGTGCTTCCACTTGCCGGTCACGCTCGGCAGGCACGTCACGGCATGCAGCGCGGCCGCGCCGTTGCGCACTCGGGAGAAGCCGTAGCCCACGCGCACATAGGCGCGCTCGGTGGAATTGTAGAGCTTCGCGAAGGCTTCGATCTGCTCGACGGGCAGCCCGGTGATCGCGCTCGCCCATTCCGGCCCGCGTTCGGCGAGGTGCGCCTCCAGCCCTGCCGGGAAATCCGTCAGGCGCGCCATGAAGTCGCGGTCGGCGTAGCCGTCGCGGAAGGCGCAATGCATGACCGCGCAGGCCAGCGCGCCGTCGGTCGCGGGGCGGAGCGCCAGATGCATGTCCGCGACCGCCGCGGTGCCGGTGCGGTAGGGGTCGATTACCACCAGCTTCGCGCCGCGCTCCTTCCGGGCGCGCGACACGTGCGTCATCACGTTGACCTGCGTGGAGACGGGATTGCCGCCCCACACCACGATCAGGTCGGACTTCGCCATCTCGCGCGGGTCGGGGCCCATGATGCCGCCCACGCCCGCCGTCCATCCGGACTCGCAAACCGCGGTGCAGATGGTCTGCAACTGGCCGGAATAGCGCATCGCATGGCGCAGGCGGTGGATGCCGTCGCGCTGCACCAGGCCCATCGTACCGGCGTAGTAATAGGGCCAGACCGATTCGCTGCCGTGCTTGTCAGCCGCCGCCTTGAAGGCGTCCGCGACGCGGTCCAGCGCCTCGTCCCAGGAGATCCGCGCGAACTGGCCCGAACCCTTCGGGCCGGTGCGCAGCATCGGATGCGTCAGCCGTCCGGGATGGTGGATGCGCTCGGCGTAGCGGGAAACCTTCCCGCAGATCACGCCCGCCGTGTAGTCGTTGTCCTGCGCGCCGCGGACCGCGCCGATGCGCTTGCCGCCGATCACCTCGATCTCAAGCGCGCAGGTCGAGGGGCAGTCGTGCGGGCAGACGGAGTTGCGCGTCTGGCGTTCGTCGGTCGGTGCTGACATCGGCGGCAGGGTCCCTTTGCGGGCTGTCATCCTAACGTGCCGCACGCTGCCTTGGCAAAGCGTCTGCTCCAGTAACGACGTAGGGTGGGCCTAGGCCCACCCCACCCATCGTGCCGGCGCCGGCGTCATCCGGCTCAGCGGATGATGATCTCCACGCGCCGGTTCTGCGGCTCGCGCACGCCGTCGGCGGTGGGCACCAGAAGGCGCGTCTGCCCGAAGCCCTGGATGGCGATCGCCGACTTCGGCACGCCGTCGCGCACCAGTTCGCCCGCCACCGCCTGCGCGCGGCGGATCGACAGGCCCATGTTGTATTTCGGCGAGCCGGAGGTGTCGGTGTAGCCGTTCACCTCGATCCGCGTGTACTGCACCTTGGTGGAGTTCTGCGCGGCTTCCGCGATGATCTGCCGCGCCCGGTCGGACAGCGTCGCCTTGTCCCAGTCGAAGAACACCAGGTACGAGCGCGACGGCGCGGGAGCGGGGGCGGCGACCGGCGCGGGCGCGGGCGGCGGCGACGCGGCGCCGAACTGGTAGCGCAGGCCGACCAGGAACGTGTTGTAGAACTGGTTGTGCAGCTTCAGCGTCGAGTTGGAGTAGCTGCCCGCCTGCAGCACCTGCGTGTCGTACTTGCCGCCGCCGGTCACGTCCATGAAGCGGTATTCGGCGGTCAGCGACAGGCCCGGCAGGTTCGGCGCCACCCACGGGATGCCCGCGATCGGGAAGGACGCGCCGACGATCGCCTGCCAGGCGAAGCGGCCTGCGGTGTCGTCGGTGTTGGCGAGGAAGGTCCCGCTCGGCAGCGCGGCGGCGGCGGAGACGTTGTGCAGATGCGTCCACGCATAGCCGGCGCCGACGCCGACATAGGGATACATCCAGTTCAGCCCGACATCCGCATCGTACAGCGCGTTCGCCATCAGCCCGAGTGTCCGGGTATTGCCGCTGCCAACGGTCGGGAAGTTGGTGCCGCCGACGTGATCGACGCCGTTCTGGCGGATGCTGCCCTCGACCTCGAAGCGGAAGCCGTTGCCGATGCCGTAGCCCATGCTGATCACCCCGGCGAAGCCGCCGCGCTGCTTCAGGTTCAGCGCGCCCCCGGCGGGCGGCGTTCCGGTCGAGAAACCGGCGCCGTAGCCGGTCGCGTCGGTATTGGCGGAGGGCAGCGTGTAGCCGGCGCCGGCCCCGATATACAGGCCCTGGATCGGCTGGGCGCGCGCGCCAGGGGCCAGCAGGGCGGTGGCCGCGAAAAGTCCGGCCGGCAGCAGAATGACACGGGAATGCATCGTCGGAATTCTCCCTTCGCGCCCGGCCCGGATGACACCGGAGCGGCTGGGAAAGCCCCGAAGCGCGGCGAGGTTCCGCGCGCCGCCTTCACCAAACCGTGCTTCGTCGGAGGCAACGGGAATTCTCGCGCTTCCGCCGCGATGCCCCGCCGCACCTACCGCGCGAACAGGATCGCCCGCAGCCCGTAGGCGACGACGCCCACGGTCAGCACGCCTGCCGCATACAGCGCGGCGAACCACAGCAGCCGGCGCACGGTCTCGGGCAGGCGCATCGCGGCGGTGCGGACCCTGCCGCGCGGCTCAGTGGTAGTGCATCCCCGGCTTCACCTTGCCGCGGAACAGCCAGTAGGCGTAGGCGGTGTAGATCAGGATCGTCGGGATCAGCACCACGGCGCCCACCAGCAGGAACAACTGGCTCTCGGGCGGCGCCGCCGCGTCCCAGATCGTGATCGAGGGCGGCACCATCAGCGGCCAGATGCTGATGCCGAGCCCGGCGTAGCACAGCGCGAACCAGCCTTGAGCGAACAGGAAGGGCGCGATCTCCTGCTTCCGCTCGATGGCGCGGAAGAAGCCCCAGGCCAGCAGCACCATCAGGATCGGCACCGGGCTGGTCAGCACGATGCCCGGCCAGCCGAACCAGCGCTCCATGAAGGCGTGCTGCAGGAACGGCGTCCAGATGCTCACCGCCACGATCAGCGCCAGCGTCACGATGCCCAGCGTGCGGGCGCGGGTTCGGGCGCGGTACTGCAGGGCGCCCTCGGTGCGCCACACCAGCCAGCAACTGCCGAGCAGCGCGAAGCCGATCACCACCGCCGCGCCGCACAGCACGCTGAACGGCGTCAGCCAGTCGAACCAGCCGCCGGCATATTGCCGGTTCACCACGTGAACCCCTTGCAGCAGCCCGCCAAGCGTCAGCCCCTGGCAGAACGCCGCCACCGTCGATCCCAGCCAGAAGGCGCGGTCCCACCACACCCGGCCCCGCCGCGTCGTGGTTCGGAAGCGGAACTCGAACGCGACGCCCCTGAACACCAGCGCCAGCAGCATGGCGATGATGGTGGGGTAGAAGGCCGGCATGATCGTCGCGTAGGCCAGCGGAAACACCGCGAACAGCCCGCCGCCGCCCAGGATCAGCCAGGTCTCGTTGCCGTCCCACACCGGCGCGACGGAGTTCACCATCACGTCGCGGTCCTCGTCCTCGGTCTCGGCCGCGAACAGGATGCCGATGCCAAGGTCGAACCCGTCCAGCAGCACGTAGGCAAGCACCGCGATCGCGATCAGGGCCGCCCAGATCATCGGCAGGTCGATGCTCATTCCGCGGCTCCCGGCTGCACCGTGCCGCCCCGCGCCAGCACCGGCGCCGGCGCGATGCCGGCGCTGCGCACGGGAAGATGCGGCGGCGGACCGCTCTCCCCGGTCGCCGGCGGCTTCGCCATCATGCGCAGCAGGAACGCGATCCCGGCGCCGAAGACGATGAAATACACGACCGCGAAGGCGGCGAGCGAGACCGCGACACCCGGCAGCGCGATCGGCGAGACGCTGTCGGCGGTGCGCAGCAGCCCGTAGACCGTGAAGGGCTGCCGTCCCACCTCGGTCGTGGTCCAGCCCGCGAGCACCGCGATGAAGCCCGCCGGGCCCATCGCGATCATGCCGCGCAGCAGCCAGGGGCTGGCGTAGAGCCGGCCCTGCCAGCGCCGGAACAGGCCATAGAGGCCCATCAGCGTCATCAGGATGCCGAGCCCGACCATGATGCGGAACGCCCAGAACACCACGGGCGAATAGGGCCAGTCCTCGCGCGGGAATTCCTTCAGCCCAGGCACCGCGCCGTTCCAGCTATGGGTCAGGATCAGCGCGCCGAGATGCGGGATCTCGACCGCGTAGTCGGTGCGCGCCGCCTGCATGTTCGGCCAGCCGAACAGGATCAGCGGCGTGCCGGGCTCGCGGTCGAAATCGCCCTCCATCGCGGCGATCTTGGCGGGCTGGTGTTCCAGCGTGTTCAGCCCGTGCTGGTCGCCCACCATCATCTGGATCGGCGCGACGATCACGGCCATCCACATCGCCATCGAGAACATCAGCCGCGCCGCCTGATTCTGCCGGTCGCGCAGCAGGTGGTAGGCGCCGACCGCGCCCACCACGAAGGCGACCGACAGGTAGGAGGCGATCACCATGTGCGGCAGGCGGTAGGGGAAGGACGGGTTGAAGATCACCGCCCACCAATCCGCCGGCAGGAAGCGCCCGTCGGGCGTCATGGTGTAGCCCGCCGGGGTCTGCATCCAGGAATTGACCGACAGGATCCAGAACGCGCTCAACAGCGTGCCGAAGGCGACGAGGCAGGTGGCCAGGAAGTGCAGCCCGCGCCCGACGCGCCCGAGCCCGAACAGCATCACGCCGAGGAATCCGGCTTCGAGGAAGAAGGCGGTCAGCACCTCGTAGCCCATCAGCGGGCCGATCACCGGCCCCGCCTTGTCGGCGAACACGCCCCAGTTGGTGCCGAACTGGTAGGACATCACGAGCCCCGACACGACGCCCATGGCGAAGCCGACGGCGAAGATCTTCAGCCAGTACTGGAACACGTCGAGGTAGACCTGCCGGCCGGTGCGCAGCCACAGCGCCTCCAGCACCATCAGGTAGCTGGCCAGGCCGATCGAGAAGGACGGCAGGACGATGTGGAAGCCGACAGTGAAGGCGAATTGCAGCCGGGCCAGAAAAACCGCGTCGATCAGCGCCATGACCGCCTCATGCTCGGGTGGCGCTGTTTAGCACGCGCGAACCGCGTGGCGACACACCGCCCGCATGAAAACCTAAGGTGGCCCGGCTAGCTGCCAAGGCTTCCGGCCGGTGCCCGGTGGCATCAGGCGGCGTGGCGCAGCGCCTGCTCCGGCACCCGCGCGACGTGATGCACGCCGACCACCTGCCGCAGATTTCCCTCGACCAGCGCAACGAGATCGGACGGCATCGCGTCCATCGCGAGTTCCACGTGCAGGACGTCGCGTTGCCGGTGCGACCACATGCGGTCGGGCACCAGGTCGCGCTTGGCGAATGGCTGCAGCAGGCGCGGCAGCAGCCCGGGCTCGGGATCGGCGTCCAGCATGAAGCGCACGGCGCAGGTGCCGACGGGCGCGGAGGGAGCATGAGCCGCGGACGCGGCGACGGCGGCAAGATGGGCGGGGGACATGGTACGACTCCGGACGGCGGATTCAGGAAAACGAAGAGGCGCGAAACCCCGGCTGCTCAGGCAGCCGGGCGGCTAATTCGTTTCTGAATGGTCCGAGCGGTCATGGATGGAGCGTAAGCGCATGGGCGCGCGGGGGGAAACTGCATTGCGCGCCGGTCAG
>JAFEFJ010000176.1 GCA_018240635.1 Pseudomonadota bacterium
CGAGCGCGAGCGCGGCGTAGGAGACGGGAAGCAGCAGCGCGAAGTGGTGCAGCCAGAGCCTGTCGCCGAACGCCATGACGAGGGCAAGGAGGCCCGCCGCGATCCCGGCAAGCAGCCAGAGCCCCGCGGAGCCCGGCGGACGGACCACACCGGCGACCAGGGCGCCGGCCGGCACGGCCGCCAGCAGGACGATCTTGGCCGCGGCGTCGGGCAACGGCACCGTCTGCTTGAACATCATCGCCGCTGGCCCGGCGCCGATCAGGGTTTGGTGCACGAAGTCCAGGAACAGCCCCGCGCGCCCGAGCGCGGGCAGGCCGGAGGACTGCGGGGACAGAATTCCTAGAACGCCGTGCATATAGTTCAGCATCCCGGCCGGACCGCCGGTGGCGAGCGCGATGAGCAGCAGGCCGGCCGGATAGGGGGAGACGCCCAGCAGGAAGCCGCCGCCCCACCAGCGCGCCGTCTGTCCCGCGCCCAGGCGCGGGACGGAGATGCGCGCCGCATAGAGCGCCACGGCCGGCACGCAGAACGCGTAGATGAAGTAGCCGTAGCAGGCGATCCCGGCCAGCAATCCGGACAATCCCAGCGGGAGGGCCGAGAGCCGGTCGCGCCGTGCGGCGAGCAGCGCGGCGGACGCGAACAGGAAGGCCACGGGAATCAGCGTGATGTAGAACTGCGTCCGAAAGCTGAAGAGGAAGCCCGGGTCGATCGCCAGCAGCGCCAGGCAGGCGCCGGCGATCAGAGCCCGCGCGCCGAACGCCCGCATGAACAGGCCGGTCCCTGTCAGGACAATCAGGCCGAAACCCAGATTGGCGAGCCGGATGCCGAGCACGCCGGTCCCGGCCGTGAGGTAGGCGGGCAGTCCTAGATAGAAGGGCAGGGCGCCGTGGTAGATCTGTCCCAGCACGGGCAGACGCCGCAGCAGCATGTTTCCTGGGGGGATGCCGATGAGGATCTCCAGCGGGCGCGGCGCAGTCAGCCGCAGCACGGCGTAGTCCGGGTTGACCGCGTCCATGTAGATGCCGGGCAGCGACATGTCGGTCAGCATCGCCGCCGCGAACAGCAGGAAGGCGGGCAGGAAGATGGCCGCCGCCGTCCCGAGCCGCATCCGCCGCCCCATGGGCAGCGGGGCCGCCGCGTGCGGAAAGGCGCGCGCGCCGAGGCCGGAAGCGGTCATGCGGTCGGTCGTCCCTTCGCTCAGGCGGCCGGCGGCCGTCGCGTCGTGTGGGGCGTCTCTTAGCCAGTCCGGGCGGCGATGAACATGCCCGCCCGGCGGCCTGCCGGCCGGCGGCGCGGCTTGACAGGGCTTGGCGAAACGGCCTTGAACCGGGGCCCCGAGGCTGGGCGCGCGCCGGGCGTGGGCCGGTCGGGCAGCAGGAGGCGAAAAGGCCGCGACGATGGACCAGAGCGTTGCCGTACTGATCCCCTGCTACAACGAGGCCGTCGCCATCGGCAAAGTGGTCGCCGACTTCCGCGAGGCGCTGCCGCAGGCCGCGGTCTATGTCTACGACAACAACTCCACCGACAACACGGTGGCGGTGGCGCGGCAGGCGGGGGCGATCGTTCGCACCGAAACCTTGCAGGGCAAGGGCCATGTCGTGCGCCGCATGTTCGCCGACATCGAGGCCGACATCTACGTCCTCGCCGACGGCGACGACACCTACCAGGCCTCGGCGGCGCCCGAGATGGTGCGGATGCTGGTCGAGAACGGGCTCGACATGGTCACCGCCGTCCGCGTCACCGAGATCGAGGCCGCCTACCGCCCCGGCCACCGGTTCGGCAACGTGATGCTGACCTCGATGGTGCGCTGGATCTTCGGCGACCGCATCCGCGACATGCTCTCGGGCTACCGGGTGTTCAGCCGCCGCTTCGTGAAGTCCTTCCCCGCGCTGTCCTCGGGCTTCGAGACCGAGACCGAGTTCACCGTCCACGCGCTGGAACTCGACATGCCGCTCGGGCACGTCACCACCGCCTACAAGGAACGCCCCGCCGGTTCGGCGTCGAAGCTGCGGACCTATTCGGACGGGCTGCGCATCCTGAGCGCCATCGTCATGCTGGCGAAGGAGCTGCGCCCGCTGCCCTTCTTCTCGCTCGCCGCGCTGGCGCTGGCGGCGTTCGGTTTCCTGCTGTCGGTGCCGGTGCTGATCGAGTTCGCCCGCACCGGCCTTGTGCCCCGTCTGCCGACGGCGGTGCTGTCGGTGTCGCTGGTCGGGCTCGGCGTGCTGTCGCTGCTCTGCGGCCTGATCCTCGATTCGGTCGCGCGTGGGCGGAAGGAAGCCAAGCGCCTCGCCTACCTGTCCATCCCCGGCGCCGCCGCCCGCGCCCAGGCCGTCCGCCAGGACCGCACCGCCGCGGCGGAGTAGGGGATCACGAAACCCGGTCCAGCCGCACCACCTCCTCCACCCGCGCCTCGCTCGGCGTGTAGCGCTCCACGAAATACAGCGGGCGCTGCTTGGTTTCGTTGAAGATCCGGCCGAGATACTCGCCGATCACGCCCAGCGTCATCAACTGCACGCCGCCCAGGAACAGCACGATGGTCAGCAGGCTGGGATAGCCCGCCACCGGGTTGCCCAGGATCAGCGTCTTCACCACCACGAACGCGGCGTAGGCTACCGCCAGCAGCGCCACGATCAGCCCCAGATAGGTCGCCACCTTCAGCGGCATCACCGTGAAGCCGGTGATCCCCTCGATCGCCAGGTTCCACAGCGTCCAATACGACCAGGAACTGCGCCCGGCATGGCGCGGCGCGCGGTCGTAGAGCACCGCGGCGGTCGGGAAGCCCACCCAGGCGAACAGCCCCTTCATGAACCGGTGGTGCTCCCGCATCTGGCGCAGCGCCTCCACCACGCGGCGGCTCATCAGCCGGAAATCGCCGGTGTCGCGCGGCAGTTGCACCCGCCCGACATGCTCCATCAGCCGGTAGAACCATTCCGCCGTGCGGCGCTTCAGCCAGGACTCGCCGTCGCGGCGGCGGCGCTGCGCGTAGACCATGTCGAAGCCCGCGCGCCATTGCGCGACCAGGTCGGGGATCACTTCCGGCGGGTCCTGCAGATCGGCGTCGATCACGATCACCGCCGCGCCCCGCGCGTGGTCCAGTCCCGCCGTGGTGGCGATCTCCTTGCCGAAATTGCGCGAGAGATTGACGATGGCGATGCGCGGATCGCGCGACCGCAATTCCTCCAGCATCCGCAGCGTCGCGTCCCGGCTGCCGTCGTTGACGCAGACCGCCTCCCACGGCCCGAGCCCGTCCATCACGGGGGCGATGCGGCCATACAGCGCGCCGATGCCGTCCGCCTCGTTGAACATCGGGATCACCAGCGAGAACTCGGGCGCCATCGCTCCCTTTCACGCTTTCCGGCCGCAGCTTTGTTCAACCACTGGTTTAGAGACGCCGGCGCGGCGCCGCAAGCCTACACCGCGATGCGCGACCGCGTCGCGGGATCGGCCAGCATCCGCTCGCGCAGCCGGTCGTAGATCGGCACGCTCTCCAGCAACTCGGTCGCCAGCACCGCGCCGAGCGAGGCTGCCAGCATGGGCAGCACCAAGTCGGGCCGCCCGGTCATCTCCACCGTCAGGATCACGCCGGTCATCGGCGCGCGCACGATGGCGGTGAACAGCGCCGCCATCCCCACCACCGCGAAGCCGACGGGCGAGACATGCTGCCACGGCGCGATCTGGTCCAGCGTGCCCGCGAACAGCGCGCCGAACGCCGCGCCCACCGCCAGCAGGGGCGCGAACAGGCCGCCCGGCGTGCCCGCCGCGTAGCACAGCGGGCCCAGGAACAGCCGCACGCAGAAGAACACCGCGATGGCGCGCTGCGACGGCTCGCCGGTCAGCAATCCCTGGATCCAGTTCTCGCCGCCGCCGATCAGCGCGGGGGAGAACCAGCCCAGCAGCCCGACGGCAGCCCCGATCGCGGCGGCGCGCAGCACGGAGTTCACCCCCCGCAGCCGGTCGGTCAGGGACAGGAACCCCATCGTCAGCTCGTTGTAGAACGCCCCCACCAGCCCGAGCGCGGCGCCCATCGCGAGGAAGGCGGGCAACTGCCCGAGCGGCTGCGAGCGCGCAATGCCGGCGAAGAAATCCGGCACGTCGCCCATGCCCATCCGCATCGCCGCCACCGCGATGGCGCCCGCGCAGAGCGTGGCGATCACCAGATGGCGGGTGAAGCGGGCGGTCAGTTCCTCGAACACGAAGACCGATCCGCCGATCGGCGCGTTGAAGGCCACCGCCAGCCCGGCGCCCGCGCCCGCCGCGTGGACCACCGCCGCCTCGTCGCGGTCGAGCCGGAAGCGCCGCGCGATGGCGGTGCCGAAGGCCGCGCCCATCTGCACCGTCGGCCCCTCGCGCCCCAGCGCGAGGCCCGACCCGATGGCGAGCAGGCCGCCCACGAACTTCACCGGGATCACGTCGAGCCCGGCGGGCCGCGCCTCGCCGCGCATCACCGCCTCGACATGCTGCACGCCGCTGCCCGCGGCGAGCGGCGAGAAGCGCACCACCAGGTAGCGCGCCAGCGCCGCGCAGCCGGCGGCGCCCAGCACCGCCACCGCCAGGCCCCCGATGCCGGGAAGCGCCGCGATCAGCGCGGGGCGGGCGGCATCGGCCCATTCCAGCGCCACGCGGAACGCCGCGCCCACCACGCCGATCAGCACGCCCGCGATCAGCGCGGCGGCACAGAGGCGCATCAGCGCCGGAAGGTCGGAACGGCGCAGCAAGGTCAGGCGGCGGGCCAGAGGAGCGCGGGGAGGCCGGCGTCGCCGCGCGCGACGTGCCGGACGCCGCCCGGCGCCGCGACGATCAGGTCGTCCGCGATGCTCAGGAACAACCCGTGCTCCACGATGCCGGCGCGCGTGCTGAGGGCCGCGGCCAGGCCGGCGGGGTCGGCGATGGGGCCGAAGCGGCAATCCAGGATCAGGTTGCCCTGATCGGTGCGGAATGCCCCGCCATCCGTGTGGCGCAGCACCGGCTCGGCGCCGAGCGATTCCAGGAAGCGCGCCTGCGCGCGCCAGCCGAACTCCATCACCTCCACCGGCAGCGGCCAGCGCGTGCCGATGCGCGGCGACAGCTTGCTCTCGTCCACGACGATCACCTCGCGCCGGCTCGCCTGCGCAACGATCTTCTCGCGCAACAGCGCGCCGCCGCCGCCCTTGATGAGATCCAGCCTCTCGTCCACCTCGTCCGCGCCGTCGATGGTGATGTCCACGCTGCCCGGCAGGTCGTCGTCCAGCATCGGGATGCCGAGCGCGCGCGCCGCCGTTTCGGTGGCGAGCGAGGTGGCGATGGCGACGATGTCCCTGAGCCCGCCCTCGCGCAGCCGCGCGGCGATGCGGCGCGTGGCGAAGATCGCGGTGGAGCCGGTGCCCAGCCCCACCACCATGCCGCTCTCCACCAGGTCCGCCGCGGTTTCCCCGGCGAGACGCTTCAGCTCGGCCGACGGATCGCTCAACCGCGCATCCGCCGGTAGCGCGCGATCAGCGCATTGGTGGAGGCATCGTGCCTCAGCGCGGGCTCCGGGCCCGGCGCCAGTTCGGGAATGATGCGGCTCGCGAGCACCTTGCCCAGTTCCACGCCCCATTGGTCGAAGCTGTCGATAGCCCAGATCGCGCCCTGGGTGAACACGCTGTGCTCGTAGAGCGAGACGAGGCTGCCGAGCGTCGCGGGATCGAGCCGGTCGGCCAGGATCATGTTGGTCGGCCGGTTGCCCTGGGTGACGCGGTAGGGCGTCTGGAAGTCGGGGGAGCCTTCGGCCTTCAGCTCCTCGGCGGTCTTGCCGAAGGCCAGCGCCTCGGCCTGCGCGAACAGGTTGGCCATCAGCAGGTCGTGCTGGTGCGCGATGGGCGAGAGCGGCTTGCAGAAGCCGATCATGTCCACCGGGATCAGCTTCGTGCCCTGGTGGATGAGCTGGTAGAAGGAGTGCTGCCCGTCGGTGCCCGGCTCGCCCCAGATGATCGGGCCGGTCTGGTAGTTGACGACGTGACCATCCAGATCGACGTGCTTGCCGTTGCTCTCCATCTGCAACTGCTGGAGATAGGCGGGGAAGCGCGCGAGATGCGCCGAGTAGGGCATCACGCCGATGGTCTGCGCGCCGAAGAAGTTGTTGTACCAGACGGTCAGAAGCCCGAGCAGCAGCGGCAGGTTCCTGGCCGGCGGCGCGGTGCGGAAATGCTCGTCCATCGCGTGGAAGCCCGCGAGCAGGGCGCGGAAATTGTCCGGCCCCAGCGCGATCATGGTGGAGAGCCCGATGGCGCTGTCCATCGAGTAGCGCCCGCCCACCCAGTCCCAGAAGCCGAAGGTGTTGGCGGGGTCGATGCCGAACTTGGTCACGGCTGGGATGTTGGTGGAGACGGCGGCGAAGTGCTTCGCGATGGCGGCGTCGGACCCCAGCTTCTCCACTGCCCAGGCGCGCGCGGTGGCGGCGTTGGTCATCGTCTCCAGCGTGGTGAAGGTCTTGGACGAGATGATGAACAGCGTCTCGTCCGCCGCGAGGTCGTGCGTGGCTTCGGAGAAGTCCGCCCCGTCCACGTTGGCGACGAAGCGGAAGGTCATCTCGCGGTCGCTGTAGGGGCGCAGCGCCCGGTAGGCCATTTCGGGGCCGAGATAGGACCCGCCGATGCCGATGTTCACCACGTTCCTGATGCGCTTGCCGGTGTGCCCGGTGAAGGCGCCGCTGCGCACGCGCGCCGAGAAATCGGCCATCGCGTCCAGCACCTTGTGGACCTCGGGCATCACGTCGGCGCCGTCCACCTCGATCCGGGTGCCGCGCGGGGCGCGCAGCGCGACGTGCAGCACGGCGCGGCGTTCGGTGGTGTTGATCTTCTCGCCCGCGAACATCGCGTCGCGCCGCTGCGCCACGCCCCGCTCGTCGGCGAGTTGCAGCAGCAGCTTCAGCGTCTCGTCGGTGATGCGGTTCTTCGAGTAGTCGAGGAAAAGGCCCGCGCCCTCGGCGGAGAAGCGTTCGGCGCGGCCCGGATCCTGGGCGAACAGGGTGCGCAGATGCACGTCCTTGATCGCCGCGTGATGCGCGGCCAGCGCCTTCCAGGCGGGCGAGTCGGTCAGCGCGGTCATCGTCCGGTCTCCGCGATATGTCGGCGGGGGCACGTTACACACTCCCCCTCCCGCAAGGGGAGGGGGAGCGTTGGTGGGTCAGGCGAGCACCTTGCTTTTCTGCTCGATCGCGCCCAGCAGCTCCTCCCACGACTTCACGAAGCTCGATGCGCCGTCGGATTGCAGCTTGGCGGACAGCGCCGTCAGGTCGATCCCGGCCTTCGCGTGCGCCGCGAGCACGGCCTCCGCGTCGCCGCCGTCGCGGGGCAGGGCGCCGCCCAGCGTGCCGTGATCGCCGAAGGCCAGCAGCGTGCCCTCCGGCATCGTGTTCACCGTGTTGGGCGCGGCAAGGCCGCCGATATACAGCGTGTCCGGCGCGTTCTTGTCCTTCGTGCCTGTGCTCGCGAACAGCAGGCGCTGCGGCCGTGCGCCCAGATTCTCCAGCCGCTGCCAGCGGTCGCTTTCCAGCAGGTCGCGGTACGCCTTGTAGGCCTGCCTGCCCACCGCGAGGCCGAGCGTGTTCTTCATTTCGGCCGGCACCTTGTCCGCCACCGCCACGTCCCAGCGGCTGATGAACAGCGAGGCGACCGAGCGCACGTCGGGCGAGAGGCCGGCTTCGACGCGGCGCTCCAGCCCCTTCAGATACGCCTCCGCCGCCGCCTTGTACTGATCGGTCGAGAACAGCAGCGTCACGTTGATCGGCACGCCGGAGAAGATCGCGTCCTCGATCGCCGGCAGGCCCTCCTTGGTGCCGGGGATCTTGATGAACAGGTTGGGCCGGTTCGCCGCCGCGTGCAGCGTCTTCGCCTGCTCCACCGTCGCCTTGGTGTCGTAGGCGAGCTTGGGCGAGACTTCGAGCGAGACGAACCCGTCCACCGTCCCGGTGCGGTCGTGGATCGGGCGGAACAGATCCGCCGCCCGCGTCAGGTCCTGCACGGCCAGCGTGAAGAACAGCTCCTCGCCCTTCTTCCCCACTTCCATCTGCTTCTGGATCTCGGCGTCGTACCATTTCGACTTCGATATGGCGGCGTCGAAGATCGACGGGTTCGACGTCAGCCCGGTGACCGACAGCGTGTCGATGTAGCGCCGCAGGGTGCCGCTATCCAGCAGGTCGCGCGTGATGTTGTCGAGCCACAGGCTCTGGCCGAGTGCGTTCAGCTTGCGCGGTGCGTCGGATGCCATGATCGGTTTCCTTTATCGCTTGCCGAGGACTGCGAGATCGTGGTCCAGCAGATCCCCGATACGCTCGATGGTGATGTCCGCAGGCGGGTATTTCGCCACTTCGTTGGGGTCCGTCGCGTAATGCCCCTGGCGGGGGAACACCGTCGTGACCCGCTCGCCCCAGATGCGCTTCACCGCGTCCAGGATGCGAAGCTTGTCGTCCACCAGCACGTAGTGCCTGGCCGGGAAGTGGTTCTCCACGTCCGCCAGTTCCAGTTCCTTGTGGACGTAGATCAGCACATTGTCGCCGAACACCGGCCAGATGCCGGATTTCTCCACCTTGCGCGGCTGGAACACCGCGTCGCCGTCCGACAGAACGGCCGTCGTGCCGAACTGCTGCGCGCGGCGTACCACGTCCAGCGCGCCCGGATAGACGCGTTCCTGGAACGGGTAATCCACCAGCCAGTTCGCCAGGCGCAGCAGG
>JAFEFJ010000177.1 GCA_018240635.1 Pseudomonadota bacterium
ACAGGATCGTCTCGAACTGCATCCCCGCCTCCTCCCCCTTCCGGCGCGCACCTGCCGCGCCGATGGCACGACGCTCGCGCGATTGCGCGGCCCTGGCCTGCGGCTAGGCTAGGCGCGCCCGGCCGGAATCGAAAACGGGCGGGCCGATGGGGCTGGGGCGGGGCGCGCGGGTGAAGCTGGGGATCGTGTCGGACATCCACTGCAATCTCGCGGGATTGCAGCGCGCGCTGGAGCTGATGGGCGAGATCGACGAGCTGCTCTGCCTCGGCGACTGCATCTTCGAGTACCGCTTTTCCAACGAGGTCGTCGCCCTGCTGCGCGAACGCGGCGCGCTGACCATCCTGGGCAACCACGAGGAAGGCTTCCTCGGCCCGCACGGCGCGCGCGCCCGCGGCGCGGAGTGGATCGACCGGGGCGAACTGTCCTGGCTCGCCGCGCAGCCGCACCAGCGCCGCATCGAGCGCGCCGGCAAGACGCTGCTGCTGGTGCACTCCACGCCGTGGGAGCCGCGCGGCGCCTACATCCACCCGGAAAGCCCGCAGCTCGCCCGCTTCGCCGAGGCGGGCGCGGACGTGGTGATGTTCGGCCACACGCATCATCAGGTGGCCAGGCGGTTCGGCGAGGTGCTGGTGCTCAATCCCGGCTCGGCGGGCGATGCGCGCGACCACCGCAACGGACGGCAACTGAGCTGCGCGGTGCTCGACCTCGGCTCCGGCGAGGCGCGCATCATCGACTATCCCGATCCCGCCAGGACCGGCTGACCGGGGCATGAGCGCGTCCGGCCTCGCGTCCCGCTTCGCCGGCTTCTCCCGCTCGTCGGGGGGCGGCAATGCCCTCGCGGGCATCGCGCTGACGCTGCTCAGCACCTTCGTCTTCTCGCTGTCGAACGCGCTGGCGAAGCACATGATGCAGGCGGGCTATCCGTTCGGAGAGACGGTGTTCGTGCGCAGCCTGACGGCCATGGTGCTGATCGCGCCGATGCTGCGGATCGGCCATCTGCGCCGGATGCTGAACGGCGGCAAGCTGTGGCTGCACGGCGTGCGCTGCCTGTTCTCGGCGATCGAGGTGTGCTGCTACTACTGGGCGATCACCGGCGCGGGCCTGGCCGAGATCACCACGATCTACGGGGCCGGGCCGATCTACGTCACCGCGCTGTCGGCGATACTGCTGCGCGAGCAGGTCGGCTGGCGCCGCTGGACGGCGGTCGCGGTGGGCTTCGCGGGGGTGCTGATCGCGGTGCATCCCCAGTCGGAGTTCACGGGCGCGGGGCTCAACAGGCACGCGCTGATCGCGGTGTTCGGCAGCCTGCTCTACGCCATCTCGCTGATCGCCGTGCGGCGCCTGCGCGATACGCCGAACCCGCTGCTGGTGGTCACGCAGGTGGCGGCGCTGAATGTGGTGTCGCTCGCAACCATCCCGTTCGGCTGGAAGCTGCCCGGCCCGCTGGATGCGGCGGGGCTGGTGATGGTCGGCGCGATCTCCACCGCCGGCTACATCCTGGTCACGCGCGGCCTGCAACTCGCCCCCGCCTCGGTCGTCGCGCCGTTCAGCTACGCGAGCCTGGTGTGGGCGGTGATGCTCGGCTACGTGGTGTTCGGCGACATCCCCACCGCCGCCACCATCCTGGGCGCTGCCGTGATCTGCGGCGCGGGCCTGTTCATCCTGCTGCGCGAGCGCACGCGCGCCGCCTCGCCGGGCTGACGGGGCTTGAACCACTCGATTTCCGTAACTACCTTTATTCATGCGCGTCACGTTCGACCCGGCCAAGCGGCAGGCGACGCTCGCTGATCGGGGCCTGGACTTCGCGCGCGCGGCGGAAGTGTTCGCGGGCCTGCACGCAACCGCGCCGGACGACCGGCGGGACTATGGTGAGCGCCGCTTCATCAGCGCCGGATTTCTGGACGGCCGACTGGTGGTGCTGGTCTGGACGCCGCGCGCAGGCGCACGCCGGATCATTTCGATGAGGTATGCCCATGCCAAGGAAGCCGCACGCTGGACCGTCGCCTTCGGCCAGCGATGACGATGCGCCCGAGCTGACCGAGGCGTTCTTCGAGCGCGCTGCCCTTTATGACGGGCCGCGCCTCGTCAGGCGCGGCCGCCCGCCGGCCGCCGCACCGAAACGGCTGGTGACGTTGCGTCTCGATCCCGCGGTGCTCGATGGCCTGCGCGCGACCGGTCCTGGCTGGCAGACCCGCGCCAACCAGGCGTTGCGCGCGTTCCTCGACCAGCGCGCCCAACCGGCGGGCGCGAAGGCGCCGCGCAGCGCAACGCCGCAGCATCGCCGGGGCTGACGGCGGCCCGCTCTGGCCCCCCACCCTTGCCTCCCCCCGGCTCCGGCGTCATGCTGCATTGCACACGCCGGACGTGGCGCTCCCGCCTTGGAAACCGCCCATCCCACCCCATTCACTGGGGCGGCAGGCGGTTGCGCCGCGCTTGAGGACCAAAGAGGGACAAGCAGAATGGATCACGCCGTCGATGCCGCCGATCTCGCCACCCTCAAGTTCGGCGTCGGCCAACCCGTGCCGCGCAAGGAAGACCCGACGCTGCTGCGCGGGCTCGGCCAGTACACCGACGACCTGAACCTGCCCGGCCAGGCCTATGGCGTGATGGTGCGCAGCCGCGTCGCGCACGGCATCATCAAGGGCATCGACACGGCCGAGGCCGCCGCGATGCCCGGCGTGCTCGGCATCTACACCGGCGCCGACCTGATCGCCGCCGGGATCGGGCTGATGCCCAAGGGCCTGGTGTTCAAGAACCGCGACGGCTCGGACATGCCCAAGCCGGACCAGTATCCGCTGACGGTGGACAAGGTCCGTTTCGTGGGCGACCCGGTCGCGATCGTCGTCGCCGAGACGCACAAGCAGGCGAAGGACGCCGCCGAGGCGGTGTTCCTCGACATCGACGTGCTGCCCGCCGTGACGGAGTCCGCGGAGGCCGCCGCGCCCGGCGCACCGCTGCTGTACGACGGCGTGCCGAACAACATCATCCTCGACTACCACTTCGGCGATGCCGAGAAGGTCGCGGCCGCCTTCGCCGCCGCGGCGCATGTCACTACGCTCAGGCTGCGCAACAGCCGCATCGTCGTCTCGCAGATGGAGCCGCGCTCGGCGATCGGCGCGTTCGAGGCGGACACGGGACGCTGGGTGCTGCGCCTCGGCTGCCAGGGCGCATTCCCGATGCGCGACCTGCTGACGGTGCCGCTGAAGGCCGAGAAGAAGGACGTGCGCGTGCTGACCGGCAATGTCGGCGGCAGCTTCGGCATGAAGTCGTCGGTCTATCCGGAATACGTCGCCGCCCTGCACGCGGCGAAGGTTCTCGGCCGTCCCGTGAAGTGGACCGACGAGCGCAGCGAGAGCTTCCTGTCCGACAGCCACGGCCGCGCGCACGACATGGAATGCTCGCTCGCGCTCGACAAGGACGGGCATTTCCTCGCGGTGCGCCTGAACGGCTACGGCA
The DNA here is from genome assembly GCA_018240635.1 of Pseudomonadota bacterium. Lineage (GTDB taxonomy): Bacteria > Pseudomonadota > Alphaproteobacteria > Acetobacterales > Acetobacteraceae > JAFEFJ01. Next base: position 3,457 of record JAFEFJ010000177.1, read on the forward strand.
ACATGGGCGCGTACCTGTCCAACGCGACGCCGCAGCCGCCGACGCTGAACGCGGTGAAGAACACGATCGGCGTCTATCGCACGCCGCTGTTCGAGGTTTCGACGAAGTGCGTGTTCACCAACACCACGCCCGTCGGCCCCTATCGCGGCGCGGGACGGCCCGAGGGCAACTACTACATGGAGCGGCTGATCGACGCCGCCGCCCTCGAACTCGGCATCGACCGCGTCGAGCTACGCCGGCGCAACCACATCCAGCCCGAGCAGATCCCCTACACCACGCCGTCGAACAACGTGTACGACAGCGGCGACTTCCCCGCCCTGCTGGACGACGCGCTGGCGCTGGCGGATTGGGACAACTTCGCCCAGCGCCGCATCGAAAGCCGCGCGCGCGGCAAGCTGCGCGGGCGCGGGATCGGCCACTACCTCGAAGTCACCGCCCCGGTTTCAAATGAAATGGGCGGCATCCGCTTCGACGATGACGGCGGCGTGACGATCATCACCGGCACGCTGGATTACGGCCAGGGCCACGCCTCGCCGTTCGCGCAGGTGCTCACGCAGTATCTCGGCATCCCGTTCGACAAGATTCGGCTGCTGCAGGGCGACAGCGACGAGCTGATCGCGGGCGGCGGCACCGGCGGCTCGAAATCGGCGATGGCGAGCGGCGGCGCGATCATCGAGGCGAGCGAGGTCGTGATCGACAACGGCCGCAAGATCGCGGCCCATGTGCTGGAAGCCGCCGTCGCCGACATCGAGTTTTCCGCCGGCCGCTTCTCCATCGTCGGCACCGACCGCGGCATCGGAATCATGGAACTGGCAGCGAAGCTGCGCGAGGGCCTGAAGCTGCCGGAAGGCGTGCCGCACACGCTGGATGCGAAGCTGGTCGGCAAGAACGCGCCGTCCGCCTTCCCGAACGGCTGCCACGTCGCGGAGGTGGAGGTCGATCCGGAGACCGGCATCGCCGAGGTGGTGCGCTACACGATGGTCAACGACTTCGGCGTGGTCATCAATCCGCTGCTGGTCGAGGGCCAGGCGCATGGCGGCATCGTGCAGGGCATCGGCCAGGCGCTGCGCGAGAGCGTCGTCTATACCGAGGACGGGCAGCCGCTGACCGGCTCCTACATGGACTACGCCCTGCCGCGCGCGGCCGACGCCCCGCTGCCCGCCTACGGCAGCCACCCCGTTCCCGCGCGCACCAACCTGCTTGGCGCCAAGGGCTGCGGCGAGGCGGGCTGCGCCGGCGCGCTGCCGTCGGTGATGAACGCGCTGGTCGATGCGCTGCGCGAGGTGGGTGTCACACATATCGACATGCCCGCGACCCCGCTGCGCATCTGGGAAGCGATCCAGGTGGCGAACCGCAAGGCCGCCGCATAGGGGCTTTGCCTCCCGCACCTCCCGCGCGATGCTCCGCGCGGGAGGACAGCCGCCATGACCGACGCCTATGCCGCCGCCTACGCATCCTGGCACGCCGATCCCGAGGCCTGGTGGGCCGAGGCGGCGGAGGGGATCGACTGGGACCGGCGCTGGGACCGCGTGCTCGATCCCTCGCGCGCGCTGTTCGGCCAGTGGTTCGCGGGCGCGCGGCTGAATGTCAGCCATAACTGCCTCGACCGGCACGTCGCCGCCGGGCGGGGCGGGCAGGCGGCGCTGATCTACGACAGCCCAATGACCGGGCGGATCGAGACCTTCTCCTATGCGCGACTCACCGACCGCACCGCCAAGCTGGCCGGCGCGCTGGCACGCCTCGGCGTCGGGCGCGGCGACCGGGTGGTGATCTACATGCCGATGGTGCCGGAAGCGCTGATGGCGATGCTCGCCTGCGCGCGGCTCGGCGCAATCCACTCCGTCGTGTTCGGCGGCTTCGCCGCCGCGGAACTCTCCGCCCGCATCGCCGACGCCAAGCCCAAGGCGATCGTCTCCGCCTCCTGCGGGCTGGAGCCGGGCAGGGTGGTCGCCTACAAGCCGCTGCTCGACGCCGCCATCGGCCTTTCGCCGCACAAGCCCGACGCCTGCCTGATACTGCAGCGCGAGGCGCTCGCCGCCGCGATGCAGCCGGGCCGCGACCACGACCTGCTGGAAGCGATGGAGGCCGCGCCGCCGCACGATCCCGTGCCGGTGGAAGCCACCGATCCGCTCTACATCCTCTACACCTCGGGCACGACGGGCCGGCCCAAGGGCGTGCTGCGCGATGCCGGCGGCTACGCGGTCGCGCTGCACCGGTCGATGAAGATGATCTACGGCATGGACGCGGGCGACGTGTTCTGGACCGCGTCGGATGTCGGCTGGGTGGTGGGCCACAGCTACATCGTCTACGCGCCGCTGCTGAAGGGCTGCACGACGATCATGTACGAGGGCAAGCCGGTCGGCACGCCCGACGCGGGCGCGTTCTGGCGCGTGCTGGCGCAGCACCGCGCGCGCGTGCTGTTCACCGCGCCCACCGCGATGCGCGCCATCAAGCAGCAGGACCCCGAGGGCGCGCTGGCCAAGAAATACGATCTGTCGGCGTTCGAGGCGCTGTTCCTGGCGGGCGAACGCTGCGACCCGCCGACCGCGATCTGGGCCGCCGAGATGCTGCAACGGCCCGTCGTCGATCACTGGTGGCAGACCGAGACCGGCTGGCCGATCACCGCCGGGTTCCGCGAGTTCGGCCTGTTCCCCGCGAAGCCCGGCACCGGCGGGCGGCCCTGTCCGGGCTACGACCTGCACGCGCTGGACGACGCGGGCCACGTGCTGCCGCGCGGGCAGACCGGCAACCTGGCGCTGCGCCTGCCGCTGCCGCCCGGCTGCGCGCCCACGCTGTGGCACAACGACGAGGGCTACCGCACCGCCTACCTCTCGGACTTCGCCGGCTGGTACCGCACCGGCGATGCGGGCGTGGTGGACGCGGACGGCGACGTGTCGGTGATGGGCCGCACCGACGACATCATCAACGTCGCGGGCCACCGCCTGAGCACCGGGCAGATGGAGGAGGTGCTCGCCTCCCACCCCGATGTGGCGGAGTGTGCCGTGGTCGGCGCGGCCGATGAGCTGAAGGGCCAGACGCCGCTGGGCCTTGTGGTGCTGAAGGCGGGCGTGGCGCGCGAGCCGGCGGAGATCGAGCGCGAGCTGGTGGCGCTGGTGCGCGACCGCATCGGCCCGGTCGCGGCCTTCAAGGACGCGCGGGTGGTGCCGCGCCTGCCCAAGACCCGCTCCGGCAAGATCCTGCGTGCGACCATCCGGGCACTGGCCGACGGCAAGACGCCCACGGTGCCGCCCACGATCGAGGACCCGGCGGCGCTGGAGGAGGTGGGCAGGGCGCTGGGGCGGTAGGGCCGCGGGGACATAGGGGCCGGGGGCATAGGGGTAATCCCTTATGGCTCCCGCCGCGTTGTTCGTGTTCTTGTTTCGTTCATGTCGTCCTCCGCATCCCCCTCATCGCCGGCCCGCCCGCCGCCTTCCGGGGCGGAGTCCGTGCGACGGAATTCGGCGCCCGAGCCGAAGCCGCGCGGGTGGCGCGCTTGGGTGCTGCAACTGACAGGGGCGCTGGATGCGCTGCTGGATATCGGCGTCGCGCTGGCCTGCATCGTCGCCGACCGGGCGACAGCGAGGCTGCACGCGATGGAGCGCGCTTCGCTGCCGCCAGCGCGCCGGGACGGCGTGGCGGCGGCGGCCGGCTTCTGGTGCCGGATCGCGGTGCTGATGAAGCGGACCTCCTTGCTGTGCAACTGGCTGGAGGAAGGCAACCTGCCGCCGCGGCTGGGCGCGTTCCCGCCCGCTGCCTCGCCGCGTCCCGTCCCCGCCGAACGCGAGCGCCCCGGCAGCGGCGGCGGGCGCGCGGGTCAGGGCGTTGCGGGCGGCGCGAGGCCCGAGGGCAGGCGGCGGGGCGGCGACGGATGGTATGCGCGGATGCGCGCCGAGTTCGCGCGGCGTCCGATCGAGGAATTGCTCGCCCGGCTGCACCGGACGCTGTCCCAGGCCGCACGGCGCGCGGATCGGCCCGAGGCGAAGGGCCGCGTCGAGGAACTGCTGCACCGCATCCGCCGCCTGCTGGCGGCGACGCCGGGCAGGGCGGCGATGGAGCGGGCGGCATCGGCGCCGGCGGCGGCACGGACAGATGGGGCGGATATGCGCGGGGCGGAGTGGGCGGACCCGATGGACGGTGCGGCTTTTTGCGCCTGAGGGGGACGGGGTGGAAGTACGGCTATTTCGTTCCGATATAGCAACAAACCCTCTTCCGTCATGGCCAGCCTTCGCGGGCGGTGACGGGGAGGGGGGATGACCGCCTTCGGGGGCGATGACGGGAGGCGGATGGCCTGCCTCGGCGGGCCATGACGGGAGGGGGATGTCCCTCCTTCGCGGGCGGTGACGGAGGCGGCGCGAGCCGGGGCCGTTCCGGGGCTAAATCGCGAAATCCTGCCGGGGCAGGGTCTGGTCCATCGTCAGGCCGGGGAAGGAGCCCTTGATCAGGCCGACCGGCCGGGCCGGAACGCCCGCGACCGTGGTATGCGGCTGCACCGGGTCCAGCACCACGCTGCCGGCGCCGACCTTGGCGCCCTCGCCGATCTCGATATTGCCGAGGATCTTCGCGCCCGCGCCGATCAGCACGCCGCGGCGCACCTTCGGATGGCGGTCGCCGCATTCCTTTCCGGTGCCGCCCAGCGTGACTTCCTGCAGGATCGAGACGTCGTCCTCCACCACCGCCGTCTCGCCGATCACCAGGCTGGTGCCGTGGTCCAGCAGGATGCCGCGACCGATCTGCGCGGCGGGGTGGATGTCGATGGCGAACACCTCCGAGATCCGGCTTTGCAGATGCAGCGCCAGATAGGTGCGGCGGTTCTTCCACAGCCAGTGCGTCACCCGGTGCGCCTGCAGTGCGTGGAAGCCCTTGTAGTTCAGGAACGGCCCGAGCAGGTCCGGGGTGGCGGGGTCGCGGTCGCGGATCGCGGTCAGGTCGGCACCCGCGGCCTCCACGATGTCAGGCTCCTGGTCCATCACGTCGGCCATCAGGTCGTAGAGCGTGTCGAAATCCAGCTCCGGCGAGGCCAAGCGGCTCACCAGCCGGTCCGCCAGCGCCTCGGCGAAGCAGCCGTGCGAGAAGACG
>JAFEFJ010000178.1 GCA_018240635.1 Pseudomonadota bacterium
TGCCTGCGCGCGATCCAGTCGGGCTGGCGCGTGCGCTATCACGGCGAGCTTGCGGTGCGCCACCGCGTCGCCGCCGAGCGGCGGGTGGAATGGGGCGGCGCGCGCTGGTTCTGTTTCGTGCGCAACCGCCTGTACATCGCGCGCAAATGGGGCGTCGGCTGGCCCGCCCTGTCGCCGCGCATCGCGGGCTACATGCTGCGCGGCCTGCGCAACGGCCTGCTGGGGCAGACGCTGCGCGCGGTGCGCGCGGCGGCGGCGATGGCCGAGGGCCTGCATCCCGCCCGCCTCTCGCCCGCGGCGCAGGACTATCTCCGCCACCACGACGCCGCCCATCGCGGCTCGCTCCTCGCCCGCCTCCGCCGCGAGGTCTTCGCCGCGCTGCCGGGACGGTTTTAGCCGCGCCCATCCACGCGCCTCGTCCATAGGGCGCATGCGCAACGCGCGATGCGCCGCCCCGAACGCACCGTCGCCTCAGCAGTAAACCCGCCCCGTCCCCGCCAGCAGCCGCGCGCGCAGCAGCATCGCCAGCACCGGCGGATCGTCCACCAGATAGCGCCGGGCGAGGCGGGCGGGGTCTTCGGCCAGGCGGAACAGCCACTCCAGCCCCGCCCGCTGCGCCCAGGCCGGCGCGCGGCGGGAGGCGCCGGCGAGGTAATCCAGGCTCGCCCCGACGCACAGTCCGGTGCCGACCGCGCGGCCGCGCGCCTGGATCGCGGCCGCCAGCCTCTCCTGCGCGGGCGAGCCGACGGCAAGAAAGACGAAGCGCGCCGGATGCGCCTCCACGAACGCGGCCGCGCGCGCCACCGCCGCCGGGTCCGCTGCGAAGCCCATCGGAGGATCGTAATGCGCGGGCGGCGCGAGCCCGCAGCGCGCGACCAGCGCGGGCAGGTAGGCGGGGCGCAGCCCGATCACCGTGATCCGCTCGCCGGGGCGGATATGGGCCGCCAGCAGGCGCGCGGTGGTGTCGCTGCCCGGCGCGACTTCGGGCACGGGCAGCCGCAGCCTGCGCGCCAGATGCGCGATCAGCCGCGAGTCCATCAGCCGCAGCCAGGCGTCGCGGTACAGCGGCAGCAGCGCGGGATCGCGCGCGAGGCGGGCGAAATGGTCGGCGTTCGGCGTCACCACGTAGCGGAACGGCGCGCCCTCGGGCCGCGCGGCGATCAGCGCCGCCGCGCGCGCCGCGTCGGCATCGGCGAAGTCGAGCCCCAGGAAGGGCAGCGTGCGGACATCGGCAGGCGCGTGCATGACGCACGCAGCCTGCGATGCCGCATCTTAACGGCCCCTTATTTCCGGGCCGCCGCCGGGATGCAGGCGGCCGGGGTCAGTCCGCCGCGGAGGGCTCGGCGCTCGGGCTCGGCGCGGCGGAGCGCGGGGCTTCGGGCTTCGCCGGCTCGGTGATCATCTCGATCCGGCCGGTGATCTGCCCGCCATCCTCCACCTGCAGGCGGCGGCAGCGCGCGGTGCCCAGCACCCGGCCGGTCGCCCGCACGATCAGGCTGCCGCGCGCGGTCAGCGTGCCGTCGATGGTGCCCGCCACCTCGGCGTCCTCCACCTCGACCTCGCCCTTGAACACGCCGCCGATCGAGATGCTGAGCTCGGTCGCGTGAATCATGTTCGACTCGACCGTGCCCTCCACGATCAGCCGCTCGGCGTCCTGCACCGTGCCCTGCACGCTGATGCCGCGGCCCACCACCAGGGTGCGGCGGTCGGCGGGATCGCGCGGGCCGCGCATCGGCGGCATGCCGGGACGCGCGCCGGGGGCGCCGGGCGCGCCCGGGGCCGCGCCCGCGCTGGGCGGGGTCGGCATCGCGGTCGCGGGGCTGGCCGGGTTGGACGTGAACGGCGGTCGTGCCATGGCGGGCGCCTCCTTCGGCGGAGCGGGACGGAACGGCGGGACGCCCAGGCCGGAATCCGCCGGCCGGGACGCGCCCGATGACGCAAAAGACGATGACGCGAAAGACGCCGCTTGGGCGGCGCCCTCGGGCGCCCCCGCCGGCGCGGTGTCGGAGCCGCCGGGGGATGGCGCGTCCGCCTTCTCGGGCGGCTGCGCTCCTTCGAGCTTGCGGCGTTTGAACACGGGCCCTCCATCTCGGAACGCTGGGGAGGCCGGGCCTAACATGCCCGGCCCCCCGCCAACAACCCTGTGCCTGCCCGGGCGCATCCGCGCAACGGATCGAAACTCCGTGTGTGAATAGTTTGATATTGAAGCAGACTAGCCGCGAAGCGCTCCTTCGGGCGCGGCCGCCAGCGCGCGATCCAGCACGTGCACCATCGCCGCCGTGCCGATCACCGGGATCAGCAGGTTGAGCGCGGGGACGTAGCTGGCCAGCGCCAGGACGCCCCCCTGCGCCAGCACCGCCACGCGGTTGCGGCGGTACAGCGCCTCGGCCGCGCCGCGCGGCATCCGCCGCATCGCCACCGCCACGAACAGCCCGCGCCCGAAGGCGAAGGCGCCGATCGCCCAGGCGGCGATCAGGCCGAGGCCGGGGATGAACAGCGCCAGCAGCAGAGCGATCACGTTCAGCCCCAGGATGCGCAGCGCGACCGCCACGCCGTCCCACATCTGCGCGGCCAGCGGGGCCGCCTCGCCCGGCGGCAGGCCCGGATACCAGCGCCGCTCCACGGCGCGCGCGATGCGCTCGATGAACAGCGTGCCGATGGCGGCGGCGACCGGCATGAACAGCCACAGCGCCAGCAGCGAGGCGCCCACCGCGCCCAGCGCGTCCGCCCCCCAGGCCCACCAGCCGTGCAGCGCCAGCGGCCCGTGCACCGCCCAGATCACGGCGGCATGGATGCCCAGGAAGAACAGCGCCGACCAGAACACGCTGTGCGCCACCACGCCCAGGAACGCCCGGTCGTCGAGTTGCGAGATCGCCCGCCACAGCGGGGAGAACAGCCCGTCGATCACGCGATGCTCCGGCGCACGTTGATTCGGCCCAGGGCGGCCCTGGCGTTGTCGGCGGCAGGCGCCGGTGTTAGGCGGGCGCTTCCCTATCGGAGAGTCCCGCCCCATGCCAGCCCCGACCGCCGCGCGCCCGCCAGCCCGGTTCGACATTCTCGCGATCGGCAACGCCATCGTGGACGTGGTCGCCCCGGTGCCGGATGCGTTCCTGGCCGCGCACGCGATGACCAAGGGCGCGATGGCGCTGGTCGATACGGCGGCGGCGGATGCGATCTACGCCGCCATGCCGCCGGGGCAGGAGAGCAGCGGCGGCTCGGCCGCCAACACCGCCGCCGTCGCCGCGATGCTGGGCGCGCGCGTGGCCTATCTGGGCAAGGTCGCCGACGACGAGCTGGGCGCGGTGTTCCGCCACGACATCACCGCCGCCGGCGTGCATTTCCCGACCCCGCCCCTGTCCGGCGGCGCGCCCACCGCGCGCTGCCTGATCGCCGTCACGCCCGACGGGCAGCGCACGATGAACACCTATCTCGGCGCCTGCGTGTCCTTCGCCGAGGCGGACGTGGATGCCTCGGTCGTCGCGGCGTCGGAGGTGGTCTACCTGGAAGGCTACCTGTTCGACCCGCCGGCCGCGCAGGCGGCGTTCTACGCGGCGGCGAAGGCGGCGCACGAGGCCGGGCGGCGCGTCGCGCTGTCGCTGTCGGACGCGTTCTGCGTCGGCCGCCACCGCGCCGCCTTCCGCGACCTGGTGGCCGGCCATGTCGATATCCTGTTCGCCAACGAGTCCGAGATCACGTCGCTCTACGAGACCGCCACGTTCGAGGCGGCGGCCGAGGCCGCGCGCGCCGACACCGCGCTCGCGGTCCTCACGCGCAGCGAGCACGGCAGCGTCATCCTGCGCGGCGCCGAGACGGTGCGCGTCGCCGCCGAGCCCGCCGAGGTGATCGACACGACGGGCGCGGGCGACGCCTACGCCGCGGGTTTTCTCGCGGCGCTGACGGCCGGCCGTTCGCTCCCCGCCTGCGGCCGCATCGCGAGCATCGCCGCCGCGGCGGCGATCTCGCAGTATGGCGCGCGGCCGATGGTCGATCTGAAGGCGCTGACGGCGGGCGTGGCGGACTGAGGGCGGACGGACCTAGTAGTTCACTACCGTCCGGATCGACTCCCCGCGCCGCATCAGGTCGAAGCCCTCGTTGATCTGCTCGAAGGGCAGGACGTGGGTGATCAGGTCGTCGATGTTGATCTTGCCGTCCATGTACCAATCGACGATGCGCGGCACGTCGGTGCGCCCGCGCGCGCCGCCGAAGGCGGTGCCCATCCAGACGCGGCCGGTGACGAGCTGGAACGGGCGCGTGGAAATCTCCTGCCCCGCGCCGGCCACGCCGATGATGATCGACTTGCCCCAGCCGCGATGCGCGCATTCCAGCGCCTGGCGCATCACCTTCACGTTGCCGATGCATTCGAAACTGTAATCCGCGCCGCCCTTCGTCAGATCGACGAGGTACGGCACCAGGTCGCCCTGCACCTCGCTCGGATTGACGAAGTGGGTCATGCCGAACTTCTCGGCCATCGGCTTGCGCGCGGGATTGAGATCGACGCCGACGATCATCTCGGCGCCCGCCATGCGCGCGCCCTGCACGACGTTCAGCCCGATGCCGCCGAGGCCGAACACCACGACGCGCGCGCCCGGCTCGACCTTCGCCGTGTTGATCACCGCGCCGATGCCGGTGGTGACGCCGCAGCCGATGTAGCAGACCTTGTCGAACGGCGCGTCGGGCCGGATCTTCGCCAGCGCGATCTCGGGCAGCACCGTGTAGTTCGCGAAAGTCGATGTGCCCATGTAGTGGAACACCGTCTCCTTGCCCGAGGAGAAGCGGCTCGTGCCGTCGGGCATCAGCCCCTTGCCCTGCGTCGCGCGGATCGCCACGCACAGGTTGGTCTTGCGGCTGAGGCAGTATTCGCACTGCCGGCATTCCGGCGTGTAGAGCGGAATGACGTGATCGCCCGGCTTCAGGCTGGTGACGCCCTTGCCCACCTCGGCCACCACGCCCGCGCCCTCGTGGCCCAGGATCGCGGGAAACAATCCCTCGGGGTCGGCGCCGGACAGCGTGAACTCGTCGGTATGGCAGATGCCGGTGGCCTTGATCTCCACCAGCACCTCGCCCTCGCGCGGCCCGGCCAGCTCCACCGTCTCCAGGCTGAGTGGCTTTCCGGCCTCGCGGGCCACCGCGGCACGAACCTGCATGATCGCTCCTGATGCGTGAACGGCGCGGATCGTGATGCGCGCGCCCGCGCCGATCAAGGGGCTGCGGCTTGCCGAGCGCCCCTGCCCCGCCGACACTCCGGCGCGGCAGAGCGCAACGCGGCAGGAGATCGCATGGCCTACGAGGACATCCTTTACGAAACCGCCGACGGCATCGCCACGATCTGGCACAACCGGCCGGAGCGGCGGAACGCGGAAAGCCGCCGCCTGCTGGACGAGCTGGACGCCGCGCTGCGCGAGGCGGTCGAGAACCCGGACGTCCGCGTCATCGTGCTGGCCGCCAAGGGGCCGCATTTCTCCGCCGGCCACGACCTGAAGGAAGCGCAGGAAAGCCGCGCCAACTTCACCGTCGAACAGCGCTGGGAATACGAGGAGCTGCGCTACTTCGACTACTGCATGCGCATCCTCGACTGCCCGAAGCCCACCATCGCCGCCGTGCAGGGCGCCTGCGTCGCGGGCGGCTTCATGGTGGTGAACATGTGCGACCTGATCGTGGCGAGCGAGGACGCCTACTTCTCCGATCCCGTCGCCCACACGATGGGAGCGGCGGCGGTCGAGGTGCTGATCCATCCCTGGGTGATGGGGCTGCGCAAGGCGAAGGAGATCCTGTTCACCGGCGAGCGGCTGACCGCGCAGGCCGCGCTGGACGCCGGCATGGTCAACCGCGTGGTGCCGGCGGATGCGCTGCACGGCACCGCGATCGAGCTGGCCCGCCGGATCGCCGCCGCGCCGCCGTTCACGCTGAAGATCCTCAAGCGCTCGCTGAACCGCGTGGCCGACATCCAGGGCCTGCGCACCTCGCTGCAGGCGCATTTCGACACCCACCAGCTCAGCCACGTGACGGAGGCGTTCAAGTCGGCGCGCGACGCGGGGCTGGCAGCGGCGATCCGCAGCGGGAAGGCGGCGGGATAACTTCTCCATCGGGGGCCTTGACATCGGGGCGCGGCTCCGCCTTCACCTCCGCCGCGAAATCCCCGACGAAAAGGACCCCGCCATGCTGTCTCGACGCGGCCTGCTGGCCGGCAGCGCGCTCGCCGCCGCCTCCTCGTTCCCGCTTCTGCGCGCCCGCGCCCAGGGCGCCGACACGATCAAGATCGGCGTGCTGAACGACCAATCGGGCGTCTATCGCGACATCTCGGGCCCCGGCTCGGTCGCCTGCGTGAAGCAGGCGGTGATCGACACCAAGACCGCCGGCCGCGACATCCCGGTCGAGGTGCTGGTCGCCGACCACCAGAACAAGCCCGACGTGGGCGCGGCGCTCGCGCGCCAGTGGATCGACCGCGACAAGGTGGACCTGATCATCGACGTGCCGCAGAGCGCCGTCGGCCTCGCCGTCGCGGCGGTCTGCAAGGAACTCGACCGCGCCTACATCAACTCGGGCGCGGCGACCGCCGACCTCACCGGCCCGCAATGCGCGCCCACCACGGTCCACTGGACCTACGACACCTGGATGCTGGCGCATTCCACCGGCGGCGCGATGGTGAAGGCGGGCGGCGATTCCTGGTTCTTCATCACTGCCGACTACGCCTTCGGGCACGCGCTGGAACGCGACACCTCGGCCTTCATCAAGGCCGCCGGCGGCAAGGTGCTGGGCAGCGTCAAGGCGCCGCTCGCGACCTCCGACTTCTCCTCCTACCTGCTTCAGGCGCAAGCCTCCGGCGCGAAGGTGATCGGCCTCGCCAACGCCGGCGCCGACACGGTGAACAGCATCAAACAGGCAGCCGAATTCGGCGTCGTCGGCAAGGGCACCAAGATCGCCGGCCTGCTGGTGTTCATCACCGACGTCCATTCGCTCGGCCTGCAGGCGGCGCAGGGGCTGGTGGTGTCCAACACCTTCTACTGGGACCATGACGACCGCACCCGCGCCTTCACCAAGCGCGTGCAGCCGATGATTGGCGACGCCAAGCCCGGCATGAGCCAGGCCGGCTGCTACGGCGGCACGTTCCACTACCTGAAGGCCGTGGCCGCGATGGGTGTGGCGGACGCGAAGAAAAGCGGCGCGGCGACGATCGCGAAGATGAAGTCGATGCCGACCGACGACGACGCCTTCGGCCCGGGCTCGATCCGCGAGGACGGCCGCGCGCTGCACCCCGTCTATCTCTACGAGGTGAAGAAGCCGTCCGAGAGCAAGTATGCCTGGGACTACTACAAGCTTCTCGCCACGACCCCCGCCGACCAGGGCTTCCGCCCGCTCAAGGACGGCGGCTGCCCGCTGGTCAAGGCGTAGGCCGCGATACGCCCCCTCCCCTCGCGGGAGGGGGCCGGAGGGAGGGGGCAAGGGCAAGCGCCCCTACACCTCCAGCGTCCAGTGATCGATCGCGCCCGCCGCGAGCACGCATTTGCGCATCAGCGAACTCAGCGCCTGATCCTCGACCTCGGCGCTGTGGCAAAGATACCCGTCCGCCGCCTCGATCGCCGGCACGCGGGCCACGTACAGCGCGATCCGCAACTCGAAATGCGTGAAGCCGTGCCGCACCTCGCTCACGCGCCGCCAGGGCGCGGGCATCGGCGCCGCCGCCGTCATCTCCTCGGCCGTCCAGGGGGCGTCGCGCCACTCCGTGCCCGGCAATTCGATCGTGCCGCCGAGCAGACCGCTTTCGGGACGGCGGCGCAGCAGGATGCGGTCGCGTGAGTCGGCCAGCCAGAACGCCGCCCCGTAGCGCACCGGCCGCTTCTTCTTCGGGGCCCGCCGCGGATACTGCGTCGCCACCCCCTCGCGCCCCGCGAGGCACGCATACCGCCACGGGCAGCGCCAGCAATCCGCCGCCACCGCCGTGCAGACGGTCGCGCCCAGGTCGAACAGCGCCTGCACGAAATCCGCCGGCCGCGCCCGCGCCTTCGGGTCCTCCATCAGCCGCCGCGCGTGCCGCTGCATCAGCCGCGGCTGCGGCATCGGCTCCTCCACCATGAACAGGCGGGAGACGACGCGTTCCACGTTGCCGTCCACCGGCACCGTGGGCACGCCGAAGGCGATCGCCTGGATCGCCGAGGCGGTGTATTCGCCGATCCCCGGCAGGCGCATCAGGCCGATCTGGCTGCGCGGGAAGCCGCCCGAAGCCGCCACCGCCTTGGCGCAGGCATGCAGGTTGCGGGCGCGCGCGTAGTAGCCAAGCCCCGCCCAGAGGGTCATCACCTCCTCGGACGGCGCCTCCGCCAGCGCCTCGATCGTGGGAAACCGCCTTACGAAGGCTTCATAGTAGGGTATCACGGCCGCGACGGTGGTCTGTTGCAGCATCACCTCGCTGAGCCAGACGCGGTACGGATCGGGCTGCTCGCCCGGCAGCGCCCGCCACGGCATCGCGCGGCGGTTGCGGTCGT
>JAFEFJ010000179.1 GCA_018240635.1 Pseudomonadota bacterium
ACCCTACACAGCGCCTCCTGGTTTTGCTTTCTTGCGGGCTTCCCGAAGGAGAGCCCGCATGTACGCGCCCCCGCACATCGAGCCCGGCCTGCCGCCGGTGCGCGTGAACCTCTATTCCGACACCCAGACGCGCCCGACGCCCGGCATGAAGCAGGCGATGATGGAGGCGGAGGTCGGCGACGAGCAGTACGGCGACGATCCCACCGTCGATGCGCTGTGCGAGCGCATGGCGGCGCTGATGGGCAAGGAAGCCGCCGTGTTCCTGCCCAGCGGCACGATGTGCAACCAGGTCGCGATCCTGACGCATTGCCGCCCGGGCGACGAGATCCTGGCGCACCGCACCTCCCACATCCTGACCAGCGAGGGCGGCGGCGCGGCTGCGCTGACGGGGGCGCAGATCACCGGGCTGGATGGGCCGCAGGGCCAGTTCGACGCCGACACGCTGCGCGCCGCCTTCCGCCTGCGCACCCGCTACGCGCCGCCGCAGACGCTGGTGGAGGTGGAGCAGACCGCGAACCTCGGCGGCGGCAGCGTCTGGCCGCTCGACAAGCTGAACGCCGTGCTGGACGCCGCGCACGGGAACGACATGGCGACGCACATGGACGGCGCGCGCCTGATGAACGCCTGCGTCGCCGCCGGCGTGCCGGCCGCCGAGATGGTGGCGAAGTGCGATTCCGTCTGGCTCGACTTCACCAAGGGCCTCGGCGCGCCGCTCGGCGCGGTGCTGTGCGGCACCAGCGACTTCATCGGCCGGGCCTGGCGCTGGAAGCAGCGCCTGGGCGGCTCGATGCGCCAGGCCGGCATCTGCGCCGCCGCCTGCCTGTATGCGCTCGACCACAACATCGAGCGGCTGGCGGAGGACCACGCCAATGCCCGCGCGCTGGCCCGCGGGCTCGCGCAGATCGAGGGCCTTGTGCCGGAGGAGCCGGTGACGAACCTGGTTTTCATCGACTGCAAGGCGACCGGCATGACCGCCGACGAACTCGGCAAGCGCGCCCGCCGGATGGGCGTGAAGCTGTCGGCGATGGGCACCTACCGCGTGCGCGCCTGCACCCACCTGGACGTGGACGCCGCCGGGATCGAGGAGGCGGTGCAGGTGATCCGCAAGGTGGTGGCGCAGTAGGGCCCTCACCCTCCCGTTGCGATGCAAAGGAGGGTGAGGGCCCCGCCGTTAACCCGCTGGCAAGATGGGACGGTGGTGAATGACGGCGTTCACCAACGGGGAGAGCCCGCCATGCGTCCCACCGCCGCCCTTCGCTTTCTCGCCGTTCCGCTCGCCGCCGGGCTGCTGGCCCTGGCGCCGGCCGCGGCCTTCGCGCAATCCGCAGCCCCCGCCGCGACCGGCAATGCCGCGCCCGCGGCCAAGCGCCATGCCACGCTCGCCCAGCGCTTCGCCGACGCGAACACCACGCATGACGGGCACCTGACGCTCGATCAGGCGCGCGCCGGCCTGCCGGCGACGGCGCGGCACTTCACGGCGATCGACAAGGACAACAAGGGCTACGTCACGCTCGACGACATCCACGCCTACTACAAGGCGCAGCGCGCGGCGAAGCGCCACGCGCTGCCGGAGGAGACGCCGGAGAAGGGGTGATGGATCTGGCGGATCGCGGCTTTGCCGCATCCGCCCTACCGTAGGGCGGGTGCGCCTTCGGCGCGATCCGCCATCGGCACCGCCGCCGGCCTCCAGCGGCGCAGCAGCAGCGCGTTGGTCACGACGCTGACGCTGCTTGCGGCCATCGCCGCCCCCGCCACAGCCGGGCTGAGCAAGCCGAATGCGGCGAGCGGGATGCCGATCAGGTTGTAGACGAAGGCCCAGAACAGGCCCTGCCGAATCTTCGCCGTGGTGCGGCGCGCGATGTCGAGCGCGTCCGCGACCAGACCAGGCTCGGCGCGCATCAGCGCGATGCCAGCGGTCTCGATCGCGACATCGGTGCCGCCGCCCATGGCGATCGCGATGTCGGCGGCGGCCAGCGCCGGGGCGTCGTTGATGCCGTCGCCCACCATCGCGACCGCGCCGCCCGCCGGAAGCGTGGCGCGCAGCACCGCCAGCGCCGCCGCCTTGTCCATCGGCAGCAGCGCGGCGCGCACCGTCTCGATCCCGAGCGCGCCCGCGACCGCCGCCGCGGCGCCCGGCGAATCGCCGGTGAGCAGCGCGGTTTCCATGCCCATGCCGTGCAACCGCCGCACCGCTTCCGCCGCGCCGGGGCGGGGCGCGTCGCCGAAGGCGATGAAGCCGGCCACCTGCTCGCCCGCCGGCGCATCGGGCGCCGCGAGCCAGGAGACGGTGCGGCCCTGCGCCTCCTGCGCCGCCGCCGCGCCGATCAGATCGACGCCGGGGCGGATGCCCGCCCCTTCCAGCAGCGCAAGATTGCCGAGCATCAGCCGCCGTCCGTCCATCGCGCCGCTGACGCCCTGGCCGGGATGCGCCCGGAATGCCGCGACCGGACGAGGCGCGACCGCCGCCTCAGCGGCGCGCGCGAGGACAGCGCGGGCGAGGGGATGCTCGCTGCCCTGCTGCAAGGAAGCGGCCGCGGCGAGCAGATCGTGTGGGGCGCCGCTTGCGGGATGCAGCGCGGCGACGGCGGGGCGGCCCTCGGTCAGCGTGCCGGTTTTGTCGAAGGCGACGAGGCGCGTCTCCCGCGCGCGCTCCAGCACCGTCGCGTCGCGGATCAGGATACCGGCGCGCGCCGCGGCCCCGGTGCCCACCATGATCGCGGTGGGCGTGGCGAGGCCGAGCGCGCAGGGGCAGGCAATCACCAGCACGGCGACGGCGTTCAGGATCGCGCTCTCCGCCGGCGCGCCGGCGAGCAGCCAGCCGATCAGCGTGAGCGCCGCGAGCGCCACGATCACCGGCACGAACACCGCGCTGACCCGGTCCACCAGGCGCTGGATCGGCGCCTTGCTGGCCTGCGCGCCTTCCACCATGCGGACGATGCGGGCGAGCATGGTTTCCGCGCCGACGCCGGTGGCCTCGACGGCGATCAGCCCATCGGCGTCGATCGTGCCCGCGCGCACCACCGCGCCGGGGGCGGCCTCGACGGGAAGGCTTTCGCCGGTCAGCGCCGAGGCATCGATCGCGGCGCGGCCCTCGATCACGCGGCCATCGACCGGGATTCGCTCGCCGGGGCGGACCAGCACGACGTCGCCGACGGCGAGCGCGGCGACCGGCACCTGCTCCTCCCGCCCGTCGCGGCGGCGCGTCGCGGTTTCGGGATAGAGGCGCATCAGCGCGCGCAGCGCCGCCGCGGTGCGGCCCTTGGCGCGGCCCTCCAGCCATTTGCCGAGCAGCACGAACACCACGATGAGCGCCGCGCCCTCGAAATACAGCGCGTGCTTCCGCCCGCGCGCCAGTTCCCAGCATGACAGCAGGAAGGCCGCCGAGGTGCCGAGTGCGACCAGCAGATCCATGTTACCCGCGCCCGCCCGCAGCGCCTTCCAGGCGCCGGCGTAGAATCGCGCGCCGAGCCAGAATTGGATGGGGGCGGCGAGCAGAAGCTGCGCCCAGCCGGGCAGCATCAGGGGCAGGCCGAGCGGCTGCGCGGCCATGCCGAGCAGCAGGGGCGCAGCCAGCGCGGCGGCGACGATGAGATGGCGCAGCGCGCGGTCTTGTTCGGGCGACGCCTCCGGCGCCTGCGGCACGGCCGCCGCGGCGACCGGCTCGGCGTCGTAGCCGGCACGGCGCACCGCCTCGCTGAGCGCCATCGCATCGAGCGCGCTGCCGGTGACGCGGGCGCGTTCGGTGGCAAGGTTCACCGCCGCGTCAGATACGCCCGGTTGCGCGCGCAACGCGCGTTCCACCCGGCTCACGCAGCTCGCGCAGGTCATGCCCTCGATGGTCAGATCCACCGTTTCGGCCGGGCGCGCCTTCGTCAATGCGTTCATGGGGTCGAGATGGGAGAGGGCGCCCGGCCGGACAACGGCGCCTCCGTCTGGCCGGCTTTGCGCTACAGGGGTCGGACCTGGGCGGCAACCCGCGCCAGCCCGGCATCGCGGATGCCAAGTTCGGCGAGATGCTCCAGCGTATTGTCCAGATAGTCGCGGCAGGTGCCCAGGGAGCCGCGCGCCGTGGCGATGTGGCTGGCGGCAACCGCATCGTCCAGCCGCCCGACATAGCGGGGTCCGGCGCGGTTGGCGACGAAGGTCACGGCGGGCACCGTCCTGTCGCCGACCTGCGCGCGCACCCAGCGCGCCAGATAGGCGGTGCCGAACATCTCCCGCCGCCAGACCAGCAGCAGCTCGCGCCGCGCCTCGGCCGCGCCGATGCGGAATGCGATGCCGCGGCAGGCGCCGCCGCGGTCGAGCGCGAGCATCAGGCCGGGGTTGTCGGGCGTGCCGCGCCCCATCGGCGCCCAGAAGCAGAAGCGCCGGTGCCAGCCCCGGATGGTGCCGACATGGCGGTCGTCGAAGGCGAAGGCGGGATTCCACATCAGCGAGCCGTAGCCGAACACCCACACCTCGCCGGAACGGTCCGCTTCGGACCCGAACAGCCGCGACCGCGCGCGCAGCGTGGCGTCGAGCGAGGCTTCGATCTCTGCGTCGCTCAGCACCTTCATGTCCGGCAGCGCGGTGGCGCGCACGCGCGCGAGCAGCGAGCCGTCGGCCAGCGCCTCGCGCGTTATCAAGACCTGTTCGGAAAGCAGGCCGCCGTCGCGTCCGGCGTGGTCGTCGGGCATCTGGCGGTTTTCCCTGTTTGCGCGGAGCAGGATATGCTCCGCCGTCCGTTGCATGGAGATGAGCATGGCACACACGCTCGAAAGTTTCGCCGCCGCCTGTCACGACATCCTGACCGCCGATCCGGGACCCGCCGGGCGCGAGCGCGTCTGCACGCTGCTGCGCGAGGTGCTGACCGACAAGGCGTTCGTCGCCGCCAACCTGGGCGACGGCACGCCGGAGCGGAAGATCCTGTACCAGGACCCGCAGCTCGGCTTCTGCATCCTGGCGCACGCCTACACCGGCGCGAAGGAAAGCCCGCCGCACGATCACGGCCCCACCTGGGCGATCTACGGCCAGGCCGCGGGCGAGACGGTGATGACCGACTGGGCACTGGTGGAGAAGCCCAAGGGCGACACGCCGGGCACGGTGCGCCGCGTGCGCGACTACGTCCTGACCCCCGGCATGGCGATGGTCTACAACGAGGGCGACCTGCACTCGCCGCGCCGCTCGGGCCCCACCAAGCTGATCCGCTTCGAGGGCATCGACGTCTCCAAGATCAAGCGCGACGCCTACCGCCCGGTTGAGGCCGCCACCGCCTGACTCAGCGCGGCGGGGGGACGTAGCGCGAGGGCACCTCGATCGCCCCGCGCCAGGCGTAGAAGGCGAGCAGCGGCTCGTCTTCCGTCCGCATCGCGTGCGGCACGCCGGGCGCGTGGTAGATCACCGCGCCCGGCTCCTGGAAGCCAGTCTCGTGATCCTGGCTCCAGCACGCGCGGCCCGAGAGGACGATGTAGATCTCGCGCGCCGGGTGGGCGTGCCACGGATAGAGCGTGTTCGGGGCGATCAGCGTGAAGCCGATGCGCGTGCGCTGCGCCTGGAACGGCGCGTTCGGCCCGGCAAGCTCGGCGAAGGCGACCGAATCCGAAAGGTCGGGCACGCCGGGGCCGGGTTCGTAGCTGTAGGTCCAAGGCAGCCGGTTCCACGCCTGCGGCGAGATCGCGGCGAGGCGTTCCCAGTGGCGTGCGAAGGGCCGCGCCAGGATGCCCGGCATCTGCGCGCGCGCGACCGGGTTGTCGCCCGCGCCTAGGCGGGTGACGGAGAATCCGACCGCCTCGGTCTGCACGAGCAGGTTGCCGAACTCGGCGGCCACGTCGTCGAGCCCCGCGCTGGAGGCGAGTGCCGCGACCCGAGTCTCGGCAAGGAACAGGCGGTAGTCGCCCTCGGCCTTCACCTCGCCGCCGTCGTACTCGTCCATCCGCCTGATCCGCATCCGTTTTCGAAGAGTTCGATTCTGGACGAGCCTTGCCGCGCGCGCCAGCAGGGATCGGCCGCGAGGCGCGCCCACAGCGCGGTGACGGCGGCGCTGCTTTCGGCATCGCGATCGAGCCGGACGAGGGCAAGGCGGGAGGCGAGGGGGCGCAGCGCCTCGGGCCGCGTCGCAGCGTCGATCAGCAGGATGCGCGTGGCGGCCGGCGCTTCGGAGACGAAGGCGCCGACGATGCCGACGCCGTCATTGCCGCGCGGCAGCAGCACCAGCGGCGGATCGCCAGGATCGGCGGCGGCGAGGGCTGCCGCCTGCCGCGCGGCTTGCCGCATCGGCTGCATCGTCTCGGGCCGCAGGAGCAGGCCCGCGATGGCGGCAGCCTGCACCGCCAGTGCGGTTGCGGCGCAGGCGGCGAAAGCCGGGCGCGGCAGGCTGGCCAGCGCGCCGGCGAGCAGCAGCGCCGCATACGGGGTGGCGAAGGCGAGGTAGCGCAGTTCGATCGGCGTGTTGCCGGAGACCGCGCCGAGCAGCAGCAGGCCGAGCGGCGGCGCGGCGGCAAGCCCCGCCAACAGCAGGCGCGGGCGCGCCGCGCCGATGCGGCGGAACCGCGCCGCCACCAGCAGCGCCGCCGCCGCGACCAGCCCGCCGCAGAGGGCGGCGACGGCGCCGGACAGCGCGGGCGGCGCATACAGCGGCAGCCCGCCCGCAAGGCTCGCCGCGCCGAGCGCCGCGAGCCGCGCGGCGGCGTGCGCGAGCGCGAATGGCTGGAACTGGTCCGGGCGGCTGGCGTGCTGGGCGGCCAGGAACCACAGGTCGGCGGCGGCGAAGGGCAGGGCGGCGAGCGCCGCCAGGATGCCGTGCGACAGCCGCCGTGCCGCGAGCCAGAGAACCGCAGGCACCGCGAGGAAGGCCGCGAGGTAGTTGGTGAAGGCCGCCGCGCCCAGCAGCGAGCCGGCTAGCGCAGCACCGAAGCGGGTGCCCGCCGGCTCGCGGCGCAGCGCCGCCAGCACGCCCAGCAGGGCGAGAAGCTGCGCCAGCGCGAAGCCGCGTGCGACCGCCCCGGTATAGGCGAAGGCGTAGCAGCCGAGCGTCAGCAGCATCGAGAGCGCGGGCGGGATCGCTGCCCGGCGCGCGATCAGCCCCGCCGCGCCCAGCGCGCCCAGGCTGCACAGCACCGAGAACAGGCGCAGCCGCAGCAGCCCGTCACCGACCAGCGCGCGCCAGCCGGCGGCGAGCCAGAAGTAGAGCGGCGGATGCACGTCGGTGCGGCGCAGATCGGCGGCGATCCCGGCGGGTGCCGCGGCGCCGGCGAAGCGCTGCCGCCCTTCGGCCGCGGTGAATGCGCCCACGGGCCACGCGGGGCGTGCGTCGCCCGCCAGCAGGAAGCGGCTGTACTGCTCGTCGTATTCCGCGCCGCGCAGCCGGGCCGCGCCGCCCAGCACCAGCGCGCCCAGCAGCAGGACCATGAGCACCGGGCGCGGCGGCAGGCGCGAAGCGTGGTCCGGCATCGGCCTTCACCGCTCGTTCATCTGGGGCGTGCTGCCATCGGAGCCCGGCAAAGGTTAAGGAACCGCTGATACGCGCCCCTCCGTCCCCTTCTTCGCGCCATCGCCCTCCCTGCGGCGCCGGCGCCTGCTCGCGGCCCTCGCCGCCGTGCCGCTGGCCGGGGCGGCGGCCGCGCCCGCGCCCCCGGTCGCGCCTTCGCTGCGGCGCGGGGTGAACCTGACCAACTGGTTCCGCTTCCCACCCTCGGCCGAGCCCGCCGCGCTCGCCGCCTACCTGCCCGACGGCGCGATGGCGGCGCTGCGCAAGGCGGGGTTCGATTTCGTGCGGATCGCGGTGCAGCCGGACGTGCTCGCGGGCGATCCGCGCCGTGCGGCGGTGCTCGTGGAGGCGGTCGCGCGGCTGCACCGGCACGGACTCGCCGCCGTGGTGGGGCCGCATCCGCGGGGATGGAAGCTGGAGGAGAGCGCCGCCGACCGCGCGGCCCTGGCCGCGTTCTGGGCGGGGCTTGCGCCCCTGCTTCGCGGCCTCGACCCGCGCCTGACGGTGCCGGAGGCGCTGAACGAGCCGGTATTCAATGCCGATCCGGCTGCCTGGGCGGCATTGCAGGCGCGGGTGCTGGCGGCGATCCGGAGCGCGCTGCCGTCCTGCCGCGTGCTGCTGACCGGCGCGGACTGGGGCAGCATCGGCGGGCTGCTCGCGCTTTCGCCGCCGCCGGGTAGCGGGCTGCTCTACAGCGTGCATTTCTACGACCCGGCCGAGCTTACCTCGCTCGCCGCCTACCGGCCCGGGCTCGACCGCGCGGCGCTGGCGCGGCTGCCATTCCCGGTGGAGCCGCCCGGCTGCGCACCGGCCGAGGCGACGGCGGACGCCGCGACGCGCGACCTCGTACGCTTCGTCTGCGCGATGCGCTGGGACGCGGCGCGGATCGACGCCCGCTTCGCCGCCGCCGCCGCCTGGGGCGCGCGGCACGGCGTCCCGGTCCTGCTCGGAGAGTTCGGCGCCTCGGCCGCGCTCAACGCGCCGGCGCGGCTCGGCTGGTTGCG
>JAFEFJ010000017.1 GCA_018240635.1 Pseudomonadota bacterium
CAGTGCGAACGCCAGTTTCGGCGGGGGCGCGGGCAGTGGTTCGCTCGCCGGCTTCGGCGGCGGCGGCGCGTCTTAATAACGGTGCGGTAAACGGCAATCCCAGTCCCGGCAGCGCTGCGCCGGGTTGGGGCGGTGGTTCGGCCGGCGGTGGCGGCGGCCTCGGCGCGGGCGGCGATATCTTCGTGCAGACCGGCGGCAGTCTGACCATCGGCGCGGGGGCGCTGGCCGGCGGCGCGGTCGCAGGCGGCGCTGCCTCCACGGGGGCGGCAAGCGGCAGCGCCTACGGCGCCGGCATCTACTTCCAGGGCGGCGGCGGCGCCACGTTCGACCCGGCCGCCGGCCAAACGCTGACGCTGTCGGACGCGATCGCCGACCAGCAGGGCTCGGGCGGGACGGGCGCGCAGCACGTCACGATGAGCGGCGCGGGCACCGTGGTGCTGTCCGCCACCAACACCTATTCCGGCGGTACCGTCATCAACGGCGGCACGGTCGCGCTGCAGGCGCCTGGTGCTGCGGGAACCGGGCTGATCGATTTCGGCTACGGCTCGATCGCAACGCTCGTCGTCGGCCCAGGCGACGTGCCCACCAACACCATCGCCTTCTTCCTGCCCGGCGACGTGATCGACCTGCAGGGCATCGGCACCGCCACCAAGGCGCTGCTCGGGCCGAACGACGTGCTTTACGTCACGGGCGGCACGGTCCCGGTGCAGCTTTCTCTCTACCGCGGCCAGATCTTCACGGGTGAAACCTTCGCGACGGCGTCCGACAACCATGGCGGCACGCTGATCACCCCCGTCACGATCAACAACGACCATCCGCCGTTCATCTCCGGCACCGCGGCAAGCGGGGACGACCACACGCCGTTCGCGGCGCTTGCCGGCGTGCATATCGCCGATCTCGACGCCGGCCAGACCGAGACGGCGACGCTGCAGCTTTCCACCACGGCGAACGGCACGCTCTCCCATTTCGGGCCGGGCAGCTACAACGCGGCAACGGGCACCTACACCGTGAGCGGCAGCGCCGCACAGGTGACGGCTGCGATCGAGGGGCTGGCCTTCACGCCCACCATCCACCAGGTCGCGCCCGGCGCCAGCGTTCAGACCACCTTCGATCTGTCCGTCACCGACGGGCTGATGCAGGCGGACTCGCCATTCAACGTCAGCGTGACCGCACTCAACGACGCGCCCACGATCACCGGCGGAGGGAGCGAGTATTACGGCTACTGGGGCGTGCCGCTGACGCCGTTCGCCGGCATGACGCTGAACGATCCCGATCTCGGCGCGTCCGATACCGTCACGATCACGCTCGGCAGCTACTTCGCCGGCGACAGCGGTACGTTGAGCCTTCCGAACCCCGTCGATGGCGTGACCCTCACCACCGTCACGCCTGGCGCGCTCTACACGCTGTCGGCGGGCAGCCCGCAGGCGGTCACGGCGGCGCTCGATGCGCTGCAATACACGCCCACCACCGGCAATCCCACGCTCGGCTTCACCATCGGCAATATCGGCCTCTCCCTCTCCGACGGCATCGCACCGCCGGTAGCCGGACCGTCGGTCGTGGTCTATGCCGGCCTGCCCATCGCGACCGGCACGGTGGCGAATCAGGCCGTGGTGGATACCGCCACGATCCAGCCGTTCCCGACCGTGCGGATCAGCGATTCCCAGCCGTTCACCACCGTGCAGGTGACGGTGATTCTCTACGATCCGAACTACAACCCCACCGACGCCAACGGCACGCTGACCGGCGCCGGCCTCACCAAGATAGGCGTCGGCACCTATTCGCTGCCCACCGCCTCCTTCGCAGATGCCAGCGCCGCCGTCGATGCGTTGGTGTTCCACCCGACGCCCTACCAGGTGCTCGCCGGCCAGTCTGTGACCACGATCTTCGACCTTGAGATGTTCGACGGCGCGACGACGCACAACGACAGCTCCACCACCGTCATCGCCACCGCACCCACCGCGGGCGCCGCTGCCATATCGACCGGGTTGCAGGCGGACGAGGGCATCGCCTTTCTCAACGGCTTTTCCCGCGCGAACTGGGCGGGTGGCGACGCGGACCCCATGACCCATCCGGCGTTCGCCGCCGCGGCCGATCTCGGGCCGTCCCACGGCGGCGCGGGCTCCGCCGGCGATGCCTCCGGCGCCAACGGCTACGGCCTGCAGTCCGACCCGATGGGCGCGCTCGCCTGGCTGTTGCAGACCGCCACCCATGGCGAGGGCGACGCCGCCGCGATGTGACCGCGGTCCCGACCGCACCAGTGGGTAAGAAGGCTACGGCCGCGGCATCTTCATTTTGGGGTGCGTGTCGGCCGTATAGCCGCTCTGCGATGCGCGCCGCAGGAGTGCCCCGGCCTCACGGTGAATGGACGGCCACACTTCCCAGCACCCCCACCCAATCAACGCCCACAGCGGCAGCGACAGCGCGAGAGCCCAGGCGAAGGTGACTGCGGGGCGGGTCCAATGCGCCGTGCACAGCGTTTCCAACTGGTCTGGCGTGTCGTGGCCCGGGGGTTGGGCATCCTCGTAGGTCTGCGCCGGGCTGTGGTCTGGCTGGCAGGTACGGGGCTGGAGGTTAACGGTCTGCATCGGTGCGCCGGGGTGACGGGAGCACTTTTGTATAGTCATATTAAACAGTCAAGCGAAACTAAACACCCTCTGCGAGGTTTTCTGAGCCGAAGGCAGATCAATCCGGTACTGATTTTTTCGTCTTGCGAAGCGCAATCAGATCGTGAGACGTTTGTACGATCGCCTGTGACTAGCGCATTGGGGTCT
The DNA here is from genome assembly GCA_018240635.1 of Pseudomonadota bacterium. Classification (GTDB taxonomy): domain Bacteria; phylum Pseudomonadota; class Alphaproteobacteria; order Acetobacterales; family Acetobacteraceae; genus JAFEFJ01. The sequence continues at coordinate 2,772 of JAFEFJ010000017.1, forward strand.
GGCGAGATGGCTAGCGGTCGCGGTCTGAATGGCGCACTGAGCCGAAAGCGTCGGTTACCGCGCCTTCGCAGGTTTTGCTTTTGCCTCTACCGGCGGCCTGTCGCCGGCGATCGCGCCGAGCATCATGGCGCGCCACTCGGCGGGTCGCTTACGCCATGCGCTCAAGAGCGCGACCTCCTCGGCGGTTTGCGCGAGATGGCCAGCGAAGGGGCCGCCATCTGCAAATAAACTGTCGGCTTCAATTTCAAAGATCCCGCAAATATCAATTAGCCGCGTCAGTGGCGGCTTAGTCACCCCACTTTCATATTGAGAGATTAGTCCGAAACTGACCCCAAGCGCCTTGGCCAAGGCCCGCTGACTGATGCCGCGCTTATTGCGTTCGGCCCGCAAAAAGGCGGGCCAATCAATGTCGTCGGGGCCGCTCATATCACGATACCGTGCCAGGATCCGCGATTAATATCACTACACGTATAATTATTTCTTACCATCATCATTCAGCGCGATCGGGGGGCAAGGGCTCTTGGACCAAGGCCCTCATCAACGTCCCGCGCACCTCCGCAAGACCGGTGCCCCCTTGCCCGCTCATGGCAAATTGCCAGGCGCGCGTGTTGGGGGGCCAGGGTCCCGCACGATCATCCCCCAGTGCGGCCTCAATCTCAACCACGAGTAACCCGATTGGCTGGCGCGGCCTTCATGAGCGCCTCGGACGCTGGCGGCTACGCCGTGCCGTCCGACTCGGTGGGCGCGCTCGCCTGGCTGTTGCAGACTGCCGTCCATGGCGAGGGCGGCGCCGCCGCGGTGACCGTGGCCGCCGTCCTCACCTGCAAGGGGAGCAGCGCGATGAGCCAGGAAACGGCGGCCGAGACGCTCAGGAGCAGCGTCAAGGTCTGCATGTTCGATCAGTACGGCACGGTCGTGGATATGCAGACGGGCCTGACCGAGATCGCCGCACCATACCTGAAGGCCAAGGGCTGGACCGGCAACCCGCATTCCTTCGTCACCTGGTGGCGGCGGACGCATTACGAGAACTCGATGATCGATGCGCTGCTGGGGCGCGAACACACGCCCTACCGCGAGATCGGCGAGCGCTCGGTCGATTTCGTGCTCGACCGTGCCGGCATCGCGCACACGATGGACGAGGTGCGCGCGCTGGTCGCGGAGATCGTGAAACTGCGCCCGTTCCCCGAAGTGCCCGCCGCGATGGACCGGCTGCGCGCGCGATACAAGCTGGTGGTGCTGTCGAACGGCGACCCGGACATGCTGGAAGCCGCGCGCCCCTATCACGGCATCGCGTTCGACCGGCTGATCTCGGTCGCCGAGGCCAACGCCTTCAAGCCGCATGTCGCCACCTACCGTAAGGCGGCGGAGCTGATCGGCGTGCCGATGGATCAGGTGCTGTTCGTCGCCAATCACGCCTTCGACTGCATCGGCGCGAAGTCGGCGGGGATGCGCACCGCCTTCATCGATCGCCGCCGCCGCCCCTTCGGCATCACGCCGCACCAGCCCGACCTGATCGTGCCCACCATGACGGACCTGGCCGCGATGATCGCCTGAGCCGGGACGCCGTCACCCCGCGGCGGCGATCGCCTCCTCCATGTCGCGCAGCCGGTCCTTGCCGAAATAGATCGCGCCATCGACGAAGAATGTGGGTGAGCCGAATGCGCCGCGTTCCACCGACGCCTGCGTGTTCGCCAGCAGCTCGTCCTTCACCTCCTGCGTCTGCGATAGCCGCGCGATCTCGTCGGCGTCGAAGCCCGACTCAAGCATCGCCGCGCGCAGCACCGCCGGATCGTCGAGCTTCTTCGGCTCCGCCCACATATGCGCGAACATCGCGTCCACGTATGGCGCGAAGACGCCCAGCCGCTGCGCCGCCACCGCGCCGCGCATCAGCGCGAGCGTGTTCACCGGGAAATGCGGGTTGCGCCGGAACCGCGTGATGCCGTGCCGCGCGACGAAGCGCTCGGTCTCCAGCCGCTCGTATTCAGGCTTATTGCGGATGCCCGCCATGCTTTCCATCGGCGAGCGGTTGTTGGTCATCTTGAACACGCCGCCGAGCAGCACCGGCACATACTCGAACCGTGCGCCGGTGCGCCGCTCGATCTCCGGGATCACCAGATGGCTCAGATAGGCGTTCGGGCTGCCGAAATCGAAGTGGAACGCAACCTCGGGCATCGGGCTCACCATTTCTCGCCGAACGGGCGGATTTCCATCTCGGACGCCCAGGCGTCGCGCGGCTGACAGTAAAGCTGCCAGTAGGCGTCCGCCACCGCCTCGGGCCGCATCAGCCGGCCGGGGTCGAGCGTCGCGAGTGCCGCGTCGCCTTCGCGCTGCCGGATGCGCTCGCGCACCCAGGCGGTGTCCACGCCGGAGTCGATCACCAGATGCGCGACGTGGATGTTCTGCGGGCCAAGCTCGCGCGCGGCGCTCTGTGCGACCGCGCGCAGGCCGAACTTGGCGGCGGCGAAGGCCGCATAGCCGCTGCCGCCGCGCAGGCTGGCGGTGGCGCCGGTGAAGAAGATCGCGCCCGCGCCGCGCGGCAGCATCAGCCGCGCTGCCTCCCGCCCTGCCAGGAACCCGGCGTAGCAGGCCATTTCCCACACCTTGCGGAACACCCGCTCGGTCGTCTCGGTCAGCGGGAAATTGACGTTCGCGCCCACGTTGAAGATGCATACGCCAAGCGGCGCCGCGGCGTCGGCATCGTTCAGGAAGGCGGCGACCTCGTCGTCCTTCCGCGCGTCGAGTGACCGCGCGACGACCCGACCGCCCGCCGTCTCGATGTCGTGAACCAGGGGGGCCAGTTTGTCGCCGTTGCGGCGGCCGGCGAACACGGTGAAGCCCTCGGCTGCGAATTTCCGCGCGATCGCCGCGCCGATGAAGTCGCCCGCGCCGATCACCGCCGCCGTCGAGTTCCTGATGGCCATCGCCGTGCCCCCGCCGATGACGCCATGCTGACGGGCCGCAATCGCCCGTCAAGTCCCGCCGCGGCCTCGTCCCCCGCTGCCACAAACTCGCCGCAACACATGTTCACACTCCGGATACTGAACGCGGGCGAGGAGCGCCCATGTGTTGGATGCTGCGGTATGGATCAGGGGTAGCGATGCTTACGGACACGGACGGCCTGGCGAGTTTCGCCGACCTCGCGCGGGATCCGCTGGTCAGGCTGGTGATGGCAAGCGACGGCGTGACCGAGGATGAACTCGTCTCGGTGCTGCAAACCGCCCAGCGCGCGGTCGCCGCGCGCACCGCCGCCCCCCGCCGGGGCCGCACCGTCGTGCCGTTCCGCCAGCCCGTGACCCGGCGCGTCCTGCGCGCCTAGCCGCGTTCCGGCTCCCTACGCGCGGGAGCTCGGCCGGTAGAACGGCGCGTGGTCCTCGGGGTCGAAGTAGCCCGCGTAGAACGCCTTCGCGTGCGGCACCAGCGCCTTCGACAGCATCCGCCGCTCGATCTCGTCCTCGGCCAGCGCGCGGCTCAGATCGTCGTGCAGCGCCTTCAGCGCGGCGTCGCGGTCCACGCGGGTGAAATGCCCGTCGCGGCAGATCACCTCGCCCGCGCAGATCACCGTCCGCACGCCCTGCGTCTTGGCGCGCAGGATCACGGCGTCCAGCATCGGCATCGCCTCGTCCAGGAACGGCCAGGACACCTGGTCCCAGTCGATCAGCACCATGTCCGCCGCTGCGCCGGGCGCGAGCGCGCCGATCCGCGCGCCGAAGGGCGTGGTGGCCGCGCCGCCGCTGGTGGCCATCCGCAGCACCTGCGCGGTGGTGGGCACGTCGTCCTCGTTCATGCCCGGCACGCGGTGCGCGCGCAGCACGAGACGCATCTCCTGCAGCATGTCGCGGTCGTCGTTGATGCCGGCCTCGTCCATGCCGATGGCCGTGACCACCCCCGCTGCTTCCAGCGCGTTCAAGGGTGCGACGCCCGAGCGCAGGCGGAAATTGGACGAGCAGTTGTGGCAGACGCAGGTGCCCGTCTCCGCCACCCGCTCGATGTCGTGCTGGTTCAGCCAAGTGCCGTGCCCGAGCGTCATGTGCGGCCCCAGCAGTCCGAACTCCGCCAGATGATCGACCGCCGTTCGCCCCCCGGTGCGGCGGCGGGCGTATTCCTTCTGATACGCCGTCTCCAGCAGATGCATGTGCAGCGGCACGCCGTAGCGCCGTGAGGTATCGGCGAGCCGCCCCAGCATCTCGTCCGAGCACCAATGCAGGTTTGCCGGCGCCAACTGGATCTTCGCCCGCTCCTTCGCCTGATGGGCGGCGTTCAGGTTCTCGAACAGCGCGATGTGATCATCAAGCGAGAGCTGGAACCGGTCGTACCAGCGCTGTGTCGGCCCGCGCAGGCTCTCGGGCAGGCTGGCGACGAAGTCGGCGTCGGCCTGGTAGATCAGCCGGTTCTGCCCGCGCACCGCGTAGCAGTAGGAGACGCGCATCCCGATATCGTCGTAGGCGCGGATGATCTGCCCCGCCCGCGCCTCCACGTCCTTCAGCCCGCCCGGCGCCCAGCCGTGGATGTGCTGCACCGTCGTCACGCCCGAGGCGATCATCTCGAAGGCCGAGTACAGCGTATCGAGGTACGGATCGACGCTGCGCGCGACCATTCGGGTGATCCACCACAGCTCCAGCGGCATGTCGGGCGAGCCCATCTGCACCGGCGTCAGCCCGACATGGTGGTGACCGTTGACGAAGCCGGGCAGCAGAATCTCGTTGCCGCTGCCGATCACGGGCACATCGGGGAAGCGGCGCGAGAGATCGGCGAAGGTGCCGATCTCCAGGATCGTGCCGTCCTCCTGCAGCACCGCGCCGTCGGCGATCTCGTTGCAGGTGTGACGGTCGATCACATGCGTGACCGCGGCGCGGCTGCGGATCAGCGACCTAGCCATGCGCGTGGCTCCTCACCCAGCGCGCCACCACGTCGGCCCAGCGGTCGCGCGGCTGCCAGCCCAGCGCGATCCGCGCCGGCTCCAGGTCGAACGGGTTGGCGTTCGGGATCGCCGCGAACAGGTCGGGCCGCGTGACCGGCGGCGCGGTGCCGAAGCCCTTGGCGATGTTCGCCACGGTCGAGCCGGCGCTGAGCGAGTCGATGCCCGCGACATAGCAGCGTACGAAACCGTCGAGCTTCGCGGTCAGCGCGGCGGCGAAGGCGCGGGCGGTGTCCTCGGGGCTGACGCAGGCGCGCGTCGGCGCGATCGCCTCGGCGGTGAGCGTCTCCGGCACCACGATGCCCTCCGGCACCGGCACGCCGTCGAACTGCGCCACCATCGCGGCCCATTCGGGCACATGGCGCGGGAACGTCACCAGACAGGGGCGCAGGCACGCCACTTCCAGATTGCCGCGCGCGGCGAAGCCGGCGGCCAGCGTCTCGCCGGCCTGCTTGCTCAGCCCATAAGCGCCGACCGGGCGCTGCGGCTGATCGACCGGGATCGGCAGCGCCACCGGCGGCGACTCCGGCCGCAGCCCCAGCGCCGAGACGGACGATGCCAGCACGACGCGCCGCAGCCCCAGCCGCTCGGCGGTGCTGAACACGTTCCACGCTCCCATCACGTTGACTTCGTAGAACGTGTCCTCGCTCTCGGCGCGCGCGCTGTCGATGGCGGCGAGGTGGATCACCGCCTCGCACCCCTCCAGCGTGGCGGCGAGGCCGGCGCGGTCCAGCATGTCCACGACCTTGGTGCCGTGCGCCGGCACCGCCACGCGGTCGATGGCGACGATTTCGTGCGCGGGCGCGAGTTCGGCGTGGAGGTAGCGCCCGAGCAGGCCCGAGGCGCCGGTGAGCGCGACCTTCATTCCGCGGCCTCCCGGATCGGCGCGGCGGCCATTGCGACCTCGCGCGCGACGCGGGCGCGGAACGCCGCGCCGCTTTTCTCCCAGAGCGGCGAAGTCTCCGGCTGATCGGCCGCGGCGGGCGAGTGCTGCGCCGCCTGCCATGCGGTCACCACGCCGAAATCCTGCTCGTTCAGCCTGTCCCAGCTTTTCGCCAGCGCCTCGCGCGACGCCGCGTATTCCGGCGCGGTGGCGGCATCGCCGATGAAGTGGAAGGTGATCACCTCGCGCGTCAGTTCGGGGCCCACGGGAATGATGCGCATCATCATCATGTGGCTCGGCACCAGTTCCACCAGCGTGTTCGGGTACAGCACCACGATGTCCTGTCCCGCCGTCAGCCGCGGCGAGAGGTTGGGAAAGGACGGCATGGCGCCCACGCCCTTGTCCTTGTCGGCGGCGCCGGCGCGGTAGAAGATTCCCATCAGCGTGTCGGCTTCGTTCACGTCGTCGTAGTTCTTCGCCTGCTCCACGCTGCCGAGTTGCGGATGCAGGAAGGGCAGGTGGTAGGTGTCCAGGAAGTTCTGGATCACCAGCTTCCAGTTCGCCGCCACCTCGTAGGTGGTGTGCAGGCCGTAGCGCAGCAGCGACAGGTCGTAGGGCTTCCATCGCGCTTCCACCGGCGCGATGTGCTCCGCGAAGCTCGGCCCGTCGGCGGACAGGCGCACGAAGACCTGCCCGCACCATTCGGCCGTCGCGACCGGGATCAGTCCGAAGGCCGCGGGATCGAAGCCCGGATCGGCGCTGCCGTCGTCCTTCGACCAGTAGGGCGTGCGCACCAGCCGCCCGTCGAGTCCGTAGCCCCAGGCGTGGAACCTGCAGGTCATCACCGGGCGCTGCGACTGCGCCGCCGTGACCAGCATGCAGCCGCGATGGCGGCAGACATTGTGGAAGCCCCGCAGGCTGCCGTCGCGCTGGCGGGCGAAGACCAGCGGCATCCCGGCGACGCTGACCGGCAGCACGTCGCCCGGCCCCGCGACCTCGTGGGAGCCGGCGGCGTGCACCCAGTTGCGGTGGAACACCGTCGCGCGCTCCAGCTTCGCGTAGTGCTCGCTCGTGTAGGCTTCGCCCGGCAGTTCCTTCATCCGGCCATCTCCTCCGGGGATGCGCTAGCGCGCGTAGTCCGGCTCCTCGCGGTCGAGCACGCGGCGCCACGCATCCAGGTGCAGCCTTGCATCAAGCTTGCCACCCCAGGGACCGGACCAGCGGCGGCGCGACGTCTCGGGGAGTGCGCGCAGCTTCTGCCCGGTCGCCATCGCGGTCATCTGGTACATGCAGGTGCGCTCGGCGATGAACAGCTCGTCGAAGGCGTCGTGCACCGTCGGTCCGATCACCGTCACGCCGTGGCCGCCCATCACCAGGATCGACTTGTCGCCGAGCGCGGCGGCCAGCCGGTCGCCTTCGGCGTTGCTGTCGGCCGGCGCGTCGCCGCCGTTGTCGATCGCCATGCGGTCGTTCAGCAGCAGGTTGTTGTGGTGCGCCAGCGCGAACTCGGGATCGGCCAGCAGCGACAGCGCGGTGAGATACTGCGGATGCACATGCAGCACGCAGTCCGCCGCCGGATTGCGCAGGTGGATGCGCGCATGGATGTGGAACGCGACCTTGCGCAGCTCGCCAGTGCCGCGCACCACGCGGCCATCCAGGTCGCAGACGATCAGGTTGCCGGCGGTGACTTCCTGGAACAGCAGGCCGCGCGGGTTGATCAGGAACAACGGCGGATCGTCGGCGCGCTGCCGGGGCAGCATCAGCGAGTTGTGGTTGCCGATCTGCTCGTTCCAGCCGTGCCGGGCGGCGACGCGGAACACCGCGGCAAGGTCCTGGCGCAGCGCCCATTCCTGCTGCTCGGCGTCGCTGTCGGTGAGCGCGTGCACGATGGCGGGCATCAGGCTTCTCCCCTCGGTGCCGCGGCGAAGCGGCGGACGACGTTTTCCAGCAGGCGCGAGACCGGGCCCTCGGCGCGGCCGTCGCGCCACAGGCTGCCGCAGAAGGTGATGGAGCCGACGGCGAACACCGCGCCGCCCGAGGGCGTGTCGAACGCCACGATCTCGCCGCGCATCAGGTCGGCCACCGGCTCGCCGGTCACCGTTGCGATGTGCGAGAGCAATTCCTCGGGCACCGTCACGAAGGATGACGGCGCGTCCTCCGACCGCGCCAGGATCACCGTGCCGTCCGGCGTGCCCAGCGCGGGATCGGCGCGGTCCAGCTCGAACCCCGCCGCGCCGCCACCCGACAGGCCGTAATCGCCGATCGTGTCGTCCGCGATCCCGTCCAGCATCCAGCCGAAGCGCGATTCCCGCGCGCCGGGCAGCACGCGGTAATGCGTGCCCTCGAACAATCCCTGGCCGGAGAAGCCCACGCCCGCCAGCATCTGCGGCGGCCGGCGGTTGCGCCGCCACAGGCCGCCGTACTGCCCGTCGGTCTGGTGGTAGTACTCGCCCGGCTCCGCCGCCCAGGCGCGGATGCCGCCTTCGGCGCGGCGCAGTTCGATCATGTGCGGCGCCGCCTTGTCGCGGGCGATGCGCCAGTAGAACCCGTTGCCGCCCAGGTAGCACAGCCGCCCGCCGCTGCCGGTGTAGGCCGCCAGCGCATCCAGCGTGCCGGGCGTGTGGTACTCCGGATGCGATCCGGTCAGCACGCAGCGATACGGCGCGAGCAGCGCCGGGCCCTCGTCGTCCAGGTCCTCGTCGGTGACGATGTCGAATGCGATGCCCTTCGCCTCCAGCCAGGCCAGCAAATGCGTATCCGCCGGATAGTGCCGCAGGCCGGAGCCGCGCGCGTCGTTGAAGGTCAGGAAGCCGGGCCGCATCGTCAGCACCGGGCGGCGGCGGGAGGAGAAGGCGATGCCGCTGTTGTCGCGGTGGCGGTTGTAGGTCGAGCGGCCGTAGAGCGGATAGTCGTCGGGATTGTGCGGATAGGCGCCCCATTCCGCTGCCCGCGCCTTGTAGGCGGCATCGGCGTTGCCGCGCGCGTGGTTCGCGTAGGCCTGATAGGTGAAGGTGGACGCGAGGAACGCGACCGGCGCGAACGGCCCCGCCCGGCGCGGCAGCACATAGAGCGGCAGCCAGTCCTCGCCCGCCTCGCAGCTCAGGTGCAGCGCGTAGGCGCCGCTCGGCAGATCGTCCGGCACGGTCCAGGCGAAGCTCTCGGGCCAGCCGCAATCGTCAATATCGTCGTCGTGGAAATGGATCGCGGCGTAGTCCTCCGGCGCGTGCCGCCAGCACATCTCCCGGCCCGTCCAGAACGCGCCCACCACTGCGCGGGTCGGCCGATTGACCAGCAGGCCGTGGCGCGCCTGCTTGCCGGTGTCCGTGATCGCCTGCGTGCCGATTCCAATGGAAAAGTCCCAGGCGGCGACGGCATTGCCCGCGGGCGGCGCCTCCGCCCAGCCGGCGTGGATTGCGGGCGCCTCCAGCTTGCCGGTGAGGTGCTGCGCGGGCGCATCGGGGTTGGACGCCGCCAGCATCAGCGTGCCGCCCGCGGGCAGCCTGATGCCCGGCGCCTCCGCCTGCGCGGTGACCGCGGCGCCGCCGGCGAGCGCCGCCTGTCCCACCAGCACCCGCCCGGTCGCCGGATCGGCTGACAGCCAGATGCGGTACCACCGCCCCTTGCGCAGCGCCGCCCCGGTCTCGACCGCGACCGCGCCGCCGTCCCATGCGAGCGCCGCCTGCGCCCCGCCCGGTCCCAGCGCCAGCGTCAGCCTCGCTCCGCCATCCTGCTGCGCGATCACCGCCTGCGCGCGGTCCACCACGCCGGGACATACGAGTGCGCTCAGGCTGCGGGCGCCCTCGGGGCAGGCGGGCGCGGGATCGACGATGCCGTGGGAGCCGAGCCGCACCGGATGCCGCGCGCCCTGGACCGTGCGGTCGAGAACGGCGGAGAGGTCTTCCAGCCGCATCCCCGGTCCCGCCGGGTTGGGATCGGCGCAGACCACGCGCTGCAGCCGCACCCGGAACGGCGTGCCATCGCGCACGCTGACATGGGCGGCGAAGGTTTCGCCGGGGCGGTGGGAGAACCGATCGACGTATCCGGTGATCGGCAGTTCGTCGCTCGCCACGGTGCCCCTCGCTTGCGTGAGGGGCGACAGGCTGGCTGTCGACACTCTTCCCGTCAAGCAGTCCTGCGGGCTTGACGGGCCGAGCGGGCGTCATCCATGGTGACGTTACAGGGAAAAACGCCGGACTGTTTGGGAGAGTTGTTGATGCAACGACCGACTTTGCGCGGCCTTATGGCGGCTGCACTGTTTTCCGGCGCGTCCCTTCTGGCGCCCGGCCTCGCGCCGGCCGCCGCCGCGGCAGAACCCTTCAAATGCCCGCACGTCGGCGGCGACTTCGTCTTCGGCCAGGAAGCGAACGTCAACAGCCTCGACCAGATGACGTCGAGCACGATCTCGACCCGCAACGTCGCGATGAACATCTTCGAAACGCTGATGACGCGCGACGAGAACAACAAGCCGATCCTCGATCTGGCGGCGTCGATGGACGAGGCGCCGGATCACCTCACCTACACGTTCAAGCTGCGTCCCGGCATCAAGTTCCACAACGGCAAGCCGCTCACCTCGGCCGATGTGTCGGCCTCGTTCGAGCGCTATAGCAAGGTCGGGCTTGCCCGCTCGATGCTGGCAAACGTCGCCAACTGGGAAACGCCGGACCCGATGACCTTTGTCATCCACATGAAGAAGGCGCAGCCCACCTTCATCGACCAGCTCAGCAGCTTCAGCATCCCCATCGTCATCTTCCCCGCCGAGTACAAGGACGATCCGCCGCAGCAGCTTCACACGATCGGCACCGGCCCGTGGATGCTCGACCAGTTCGTCCCCGGCAGCTTCGTCAAGCTGAAGCGGTATGACGGCTACAAGCCGAACACCGCCTTTACCGAGCGCACCGGCTTCGGCGGCTACAAGCAGGCCTGCTTCGACACCGTCACCTTCCGCATCGTCACCGAGCCCGGCGCCCGCGTGGCCGGGCTGAAGACCGGCGAGCTGCAGGGCGTCGAGGACGTGCCGACGAAGGCGCTGTCCGAGCTGAAGACCGACAAGAACATCACGCTGCTGCCGCTGCCGAACTGGTGGATCCAGCTCGCGCAGGTCAACACCTCGCAGCCGCCCACCGACAATCTCGCGTTCCGCCGCGCCGTGCAGGCCGCGCTGGACATGGACGAGATCATGGATGCCGCGACCGACGGCAACTACAAGCTGAACGTGGGCTTCCAGTTTCCCGGCCGCTCCACCTACACCGATGCGGGCAAGGAGACCTACAACCTCCACGACCCGGCGCTGGTGAAGAAGTATCTGGCCGAGGCCGGCTACAAGGGCGAGCCGGTCACGCTGCTGACCAACCAGGACTACGCGTCGATGTACAACGCGGCGCTGGTGATGCAGCAGCAGCTCAAGGCCGACGGCATCAACGCGCAGCTCAAGGTGGTGGACTGGCCGACCTCGGTTCAGATGTCGCTGAAGGCCGATAGCGGCTGGAACTTCTTCTTCACCGGCTGGGGCACGCAGCCCGCGCTGGGGCCGCTGGACACGATGGCCTTCCTCGCGCCGCCCTATTCCGTCTACATGCCGAAGGACAAGGCGGGTGATCCAAATCTGGTGGCGGCCTGGAACGACATGAACCAGTTGCCGACGCCCGAGGAACGGCAGGCGGCCTTCGCGCGGATGCAGAAGATCGTGCTGGACCAGGTCTATATCATCCCGTTCGGCTCGCTGACCAAGGTGCAGGCGGTGCGGTCGAACGTGGACGGGTTCAAGCCGTTCCGCATCCCGCGCGTCTCCAACGTGTGGTTCGCGAACTGAGCACGGCGTCCGTCCCGCCCGCCACGCGCGACCGCGCCTAGATGGTCGGCATCGTCCTGCGCCGTCTGGTCAGCGCGGTGCCGATCCTGCTGATCGTGAGCCTGATAACGTTCGGCATGATCCACCTGATCCCCGGCGATCCCGCGGCGGCGATCGCCGGGCTCAGCGCGACGCCCGGCCAGATCGCGGTTCTGCGCGAGCAGCTCGGGCTCGACCAGCCGCTGCTGTCGCAGCTCGCGCACTGGTACCTGGCGCTGCTGCACGGCGATCTCGGCCGTTCGCTGCTGATGGGTCAGCCGGTCGCAACGGTCACGTTCCAGCGCCTGCCCGTCACCATCGCGCTTTCCGCGTACGCCTTGGTGCTCACGCTGGTCCTGGGCGTCGCGAGCGGTGTGATCGCGGCGCTGCGGCAGAACACGCTGATCGACCAGGGCGCGATGATGCTTGCGATGTTCGGCATCTCGGTGCCGAACTTCTGGCTCGGACTGCTGATGATCCTGCTGTTTGCGGTAAAGCTCGGCTGGCTGCCCACCGGCGGCTACATCGCCTTCACCGACGATCCGCTGGGCTGGCTGCGGACGTCCACCATGCCGGCGATATCGCTCGCGCTGCTGCAGATGGGGCTGCTGGCCCGCATCACCCGCAGCACGATGCTGGAGGTGCTGCGCCAGGACTACATCCGCACCGCCCGCGCCAAGGGGCTCGCGCCGCATCTGGTGGTGCTGAAGCACGCGCTTTCCAACGCGATGATCCCCATCGTGACCGTGGTGGGCATCATCATCAGCCTGCTGATCTCGGGCTCGGTCGTCACCGAAAGCCTGTTCTCGGTGCCCGGCATCGGCCAGTTGCTGACGCAGGCGGTGCTGAACCGCGACTACCCGATGGTGCAGGGCGGCCTGCTGATCGTCACCGCCGTGCTCGTGCTGGTGAACATCATGGTCGATGTCGCCTATGCGATGCTCGATCCGCGCGTGCGCTACGAGGGCGCCTGAGATGTCGGCGGCGTCCGAAGGCCTCGCGACGGCGGCGGCGGTCGTGCCGGAGGACCGGCGGCAAAGTCCCTTCGCGGTGGCGCTGCGGCGGCTCGTGCGTCACCGCATGTTCGTCACCGGGCTTTGCCTGTTCGGCGTCATCGTGGTGGCCGCCGTCCTGGCGCCCTGGATCGCGGGCGTCGATCCGAACAAGCTCGCGATGCGGCAGAAATTCCAGCCGCCCAGCGAGACCTATTGGTTCGGCACCGACAATTTCGGCCGCAGCCTTTGGTCGCGCGTGATCTGGGGCGCGCGGCTTTCGGTGCTGATCGGGCTTTCCGTCGTCGCGCTGAACGCGGTGTTCGGCACGCTGATCGGCGCGCTCGCGGGCTATTTCCGCCGGCTCGACAACGCGCTGATGCGAATCAACGACGCGCTGATGGCCTTCCCCGCGATCCTGCTGGCGATCGGCGTGACCTCGGTGCTCGGCCCGTCCTCGGTCAACGTCGTGCTCGCGCTCGCCGTCGTGTATATCCCGCGCACCGCCCGCATCGTGCGGGCCAGTGTCATCGTGCTGCGGGAGATGGAGTTCGTGCAGGCCGTGGTGGCCGCGGGCGGCGGACACTGGCGCATCCTGCGCCGCCATATCCTGCCCAATGCGATGGCGCCACTGATCGTGCAGCTCAGTTTCCTGTTCGCCTACACGGTGCTGTCGGAAGCCACGCTCAGCTTCCTCGGCCTCGGCGCCGTGCCGCCAACGCCCACCTGGGGCAACATCATGTCCGAAGGCCGGCAATACATGACCGACGCGCCCTGGATCATCGGCATCCCGGGGCTTGCGCTCATGATCACCGTGCTCGGCCTCAATCTGCTGGGTGATGGGCTGCGCGACGTGCTCGATCCCAGGCTGCGGATTCAGCAATGAGCGGCAGCGGGAAATTGTTGGAGGTGCGCGGCCTGACCACCGCGTTCCGCACCCAGCGGGGCGAGGTGACGGCGATCGACGACGTGAGCTTCGATCTCGGCGTGGGCGAGGTGCTGGGCATCGTCGGCGAATCAGGCAGCGGCAAGAGCGTCACCGCGCTGACGGTGATGGGCCTGCTGCCGAGCCCGCCCGCGCGCATCGCCGCCGGAACGATCCGCTTCGACGGCCAGGACATCACGCGGCTGTCCAACGCCGAGATGCGCAAGATCCGCGGCCCCGGCATGGCGATGGTGTTCCAGGAGCCGATGACCTCGCTCAACCCGGTGCTGACCGTGGGCGAGCAGATCATGGAGACGTTGCGCGCGCACGAACGCCTGACGCCGCGCGAGCAGCGGGCGCGCGCGATCGACATGCTGGACAAGGTCGGGATTCCGTCAGCCTCGCGCCGCCTCGACGACTATCCGCACCAGATGTCGGGCGGCCAGCGCCAGCGCGTGATGATCGCCATCGCGCTCTGCTGCAACCCGCGCCTGCTGATCGCCGACGAGCCCACCACCGCGCTGGATGTGACGATCCAGGCGCAGATCCTCGACCTGCTGCTCGACCTGCGCGACGAGTTCGGCATGGCCGTCATGGTCATCACCCACAACATGGGCGTGGTGGCCGAGGTCGCGGACCGCGTGATGGTGATGTACGCGGGGCGCGTGATCGAGCAGGCGCCGGTCGCCGGCATCTTCGACGCGCCGCTGCATCCCTACACGCGCGGCCTGCTGTCCTGCGTCCCCTCGCTGGAAGCGGAGGTGGACCGCCTCACCGCCATCCCTGGCACGCTGCCCGATCCCGCCCGCCGCCCGCCCGGCTGCCGCTTCGCGCCGCGCTGCATGCTCGCCATCGACGCCTGCACGCAGGCCGACCCCCCGCTGATCGATCGCCTCCCCGCCCACGCCGCCGCCTGCATCCGCGCGGGGGAGGGAGCATGACCCGCACCTTGCTCCCCCTCCCCTCGCGGGAGGGGGCCGGGGGGAGGGGGGCGGCCTGCGTGCCTCTCAACCCCTCCCCCCAACCCCCTACCGCAAGGGGAGGGGGAGAATGACTGCGCTTCTCCGCGCCGACGGCGTTACCAAGCACTATCCCCTGCGCGGCGGCGCGCTGCTGCGGCGGGAGACGGGGGCGGTGCGGGCGGTCGATGGCGTTTCGCTGTCGATCCAGGCGGGCGAAACGCTCGGTCTGGTCGGCGAATCCGGCTGCGGCAAATCGACGCTCGGGCGCGTGCTGATCCGCCTTGCCGAACCCACCGCCGGGCAGATCGCGTTCGACGGCCAGGACGTGATGGCCCTCTCGCCCGCCAAGCTGCGCGCCGCGCGGCGGGGGATGCAGATCATCTTCCAGGACCCGTTCGGCTCGCTCAATCCGCGCATGTCGGTGGAAAGCATCGTCATGGAGCCGCTGCTGATCCACGGCGCGCGCGTCAACGCCGAAACGCGGCAGGCGGTGGCGCGGATGCTGGACATGGTCGGCCTGTCGGCGCGGCTGCGCGACCGTTACCCGCACGAATTCTCGGGCGGCCAGCGCCAGCGCATCGGCATCGCGCGCGCGCTGGTGCTGCATCCGAAATTCGTCGTCTGCGACGAGCCCGTCTCCGCGCTCGACGTGTCGGTGCAGGCGCAGATCGTCAACCTGCTGCAGGACCTGCAGAAGGAGCTGAAGCTCACCTACCTGTTCATCGCGCACGACCTCGCGGTGGTGAAGCACATCTCCACCCGCGTCGCGGTGATGTATCTGGGCCGCGTGGTGGAGATCGCGGAGAAGCGCTCGCTCTACGCCGCTCCGCGCCATCCCTACACGCAGGCGCTGATCGCCGCCGTGCCGGTGACCCATCCGTCGGAGCGCGCCGCGGCGCGGGCGCGGCGGGCGCGTCTGCCGGGCGACGTGCCGAGCGCGCTCAACCCCCCGTCTGGCTGCCGCTTCCACACCCGCTGCCCGCACGCCATGCCGGTCTGTTCGCAGACCGATCCGCCCATGGTGCAGACCGCGCCCGGGCATTTCGCCGCCTGCCATCTGTTGCATCCGCAAGGGTCCGCGCCATGACCGCGCCAAAGCGAAGCCGCCTGGTTCCCGAAGTCGATTTCGACCGCGACGGTGTGCAGCGCGGCTTCGTCCGCCTGTTCCACTCCACGCACGCCTCCGCCTACGGCTTCATTCCGATCCCCATCGTGGTGATCCGCAACGGCGATGGCCCCACCGCGCTGTTCGTCTCCGGCAACCACGGCGACGAGTACGAGGGGCAGGTTGCGCTGTCGGAACTCGCGCGCGAGCTGCGCGCCGAGGACATCAGGGGCCGCGTCATCATCCTGCCGATGGCGAACTATCCGGCTGCGATGGCCGGGCGGCGCGTCTCGCCGATCGACGACGCCAACCTCAACCGCATTTTCCCCGGCGATCCGGATGGCACGGTGTCGCAGCAGATCGCGTGGTTCATCACCGAACAACTGATCCCGCGCGCCGACCTTGTGTGCGACCTGCATTCGGGCGGGTCGTCGCTGATGTATTCGCCCTGCGCGCTGATGACGAAGTTCGCCGACGAGAAGCGGACCGAGACGCTGCGCCAGGCGCTGATCGCCTTCGGCGCGCCGCTCGCCTACATCGCGGAGCCTGCGCAGGGCCAGGGCGCGGACCAGACGCTGGGGGGCGTCGCGGCGCGGCAGGGCGTGCTGGCGCTCGGCACCGAGCTGGGCGGCGCGGGCACCGTGACGCCGGCGGCGGTGCAGATGGCGCGGCGCGGCGTGCGCAACCTGCTCGTCCATCTCGGCATCCTGCCGGAAAGCGCGCGCCTCGCGCCGCCTTCGCCCACGCGGCTGCTGGGCGTCGCGCCGGATGCGTTCCTGTATGCGCCCGAGAACGGCGTGTTCGAGCCGCTCGCCGCGCCCGGCGACATGGTGGAGGCCGGCCAGCCCGCCGGACGCATCCACTTCCCGGAATCGCCGGGCCTCGCGCCCGTGGCATTCGCCTTCCCTGGCGGCGGCTACGTGCTGTGCCGCCGCGTCCCGGCGCGGACCATGCGCGGCGACTGCCTGTTCGGCTTGGGCGTCGATCTGGGGTAGGGCTTGCCTCGCCGCGCAACGCGGCGGGGAGAACGAGATGAAGCAGTTCCGGCTCAACGCCTTCGACATGGCCTGCGTCGGCCACATCCAGCACGGGTTGTGGACGCATCCGCGCGACCGCAGCACCGAGTACGCCTCGCTCGATCATTGGCTGTCGCTCGCCCGCACGCTGGAGGCGGCGGGGTTCGACGCGCTGTTCCTGGCCGACGTGCTGGGCGTCTACGACGTGCTGGGCGGCACCCCGGAGGCGGCGATCCGCAACGCGGTGCAGGTGCCGCTGATCGACCCGGTGCCGCTGATCCCGGCGATGGCGTCCGTCACCGCCACGCTCGGCTTCGGCGTGACCTGCAACCTGGCCTACGAGCAGCCCTTCGCCTTCGCGCGGCGCATGTCCACGCTCGACCATCTCACGGGCGGCCGCGTGGGGTGGAACATCGTCACCGGCTACCTGGACAGCGCGGCGCGGGCCACCGGCCATTCCGCCATCATGGCGCACGACGACCGCTACGACCTGGCCGAGGAGTTCATGGACGCGGTCTATGCGCTGTGGGAGGGCTCCTGGGCCGACGATGCGGTGCGCGCCGACCGCGCGGCCGCGCTCTATGCCGATCCCGCCCGCATCCGCCCCGTGCATCACCACGGCAAGCAGTACCGGATCGACGCGATGCACCTCTGCGCGCCGAGCCCGCAGCGCACGCCGGTGCTGTATCAGGCGGGCGCGTCGGAGCGAGGCCGCGCCTTCGCCGCTCGCCATGCGGAGTGCATCTTCGTCAATCCGTCCACGCCCGCGCATGTGCGCACGCTGGTCGCCGACCTGCGCGCCCGCGCCGCGCCGCGCCCGCTGAAGGTCTATGTCGGCGCAACGGTGGTGGTGGGCCGCACCGCGAAGGAGGCGGCGGACAAGTACGAGGACTATCGCCGCCACGTCAGCGTGCGTGGCGCGCTGGCGCATGCCGCCGCCTCGCTCGGCATCGACTTCGACGCCTTCGCGCCCGACGAGCCGGTGCGCGCGCCCGACAACGCGATCGGCATCAAGTCCAACATCGACGCCGTCTCCAAGCAGCTCGGCCCGGACTGGACGGTGCGCGACCTGGAGCGGCATTTCGTTCTCGGCGCGCGCCAGAAGCCCATCGTCGGCAGCCCGCAGGAGGTCGCGGACCGCCTGATCGAATGGGCCGAGCAGGCGGATATCGACGGCTTCAACCTGGCGCGCACCGTCATCCCGGAATGCCTGGAGGATGTCGGCGCGCTGCTGACCCCGATCCTGCGCGAGCGCGGCGCGCTGGCGCCGGCGGGGCAGGGCACCTACCGGCAGCGCCTGTTCGGTGCGGGGGACCGCCTTGCCGCGCCGCATCCGGCCGCCTTGCATCGGTGGTAGGCGCCATGCCCCCCGGAACCGAACGCGGCCGCGCATAGTTCTGGCGGCGGGCCGTTTGTCGGCATAGGCTTGCGGCGGCTCAATCCCCGGCCAGGGGCACGGGCAGCGGCGGCCAGGGGAGGGCAAAGCATGCTGCGTGACACCAAGTCGGCCTATCATCTGGGCCGCTCGACGATGGCGTTCGTCCTCGCGGGGGGGCGCGGCAGCCGCCTGATGGAGCTGACGGACCGGCGGGCCAAGCCTGCGGTTTATTTCGGCGGCAAGTCCCGCATCATCGATTTCGCGCTGTCCAACGCGCTCAATTCCGGCATCCGGCGCATTTCGGTCGCGACCCAATACAAGGCGCACAGCCTGATCCGCCACCTGCAGCGCGGCTGGAACTTCTTCCGCGCCGAACGCAACGAAAGCTTCGACATCCTGCCCGCCAGCCAGCGCGTCGCCGAGAACCAGTGGTACGAAGGCACCGCCGACGCCGTCCGGCAGAACATCGACATCATTGCCGACTACGCGCCCGAGTTCATGCTCATCCTGGCGGGCGATCACGTCTACAAGATGGATTACGAGCTGATGCTGCGCCAGCACGCCGACAGCGGCGCGGATGTCACCGTCGGCTGCATCGACGTCCCGCGCATGGAAGCCACCGGCTTCGGCGTGATGGCGATCGACGCGTCCCGCCGCATCGTCGACTTCGTCGAGAAGCCAGCCGATCCGCCCCCCATGCCCGGCAATCCGGACCGCGCGCTGGCCAGCATGGGCATCTACGTCTTCCGCACGCAGTACCTGATCCAGCTGCTGCTGGAGGACGCGGCCAATGCGAACTCCAGCCACGATTTCGGCAAGGACATCATCCCCGCCATCGTGCGCGGCGGGAAGGCGGTGGCGCACCTGTTCTCCGACAGTTGCGTGCGCAAGAGCCCCGACGCCGAGGCGTATTGGCGCGATGTCGGCACCATCGACGCCTTCTGGGAAGCGAATATCGACCTGACGGACTTCGTGCCGGCGCTCGATCTCTACGATCAGGAATGGCCGATCTGGACCTATGGCGAGATCGTTCCGCCCGCCAAGTTCGTCCACGACGAGGCCGGGCGCCGCGGCTCGGCCACCAGCTCGCTCGTTTCGGGCGGCTGCATCATTTCCGGCACCCGCATCGACAAGTCGCTGCTGTTCACCGGCGTGCGCACCCATTCCTACGGCTCGCTGACGCATGTCGTCGCGCTGCCCTACGTGCATGTCGGCCGCCATGCCCGGCTCACCAAGGTTGTCCTCGACCGCGGCGTGGTCATCCCGCCCGGACTGGTGGTGGGCGAGGATCCGGAAGAGGATGCACGGCGCTTCCGGCGCACGGCGAACGGCGTATGCCTCATCACCCAGCCGATGATCGACCAGCTCAGCGGCTGACGCGCCACCGCCGGCCCCGCCCGCCCGGGCGCACCCGCCGGCCTTCCCGGGAACCGTGACGATGCGCGTGCTGATGGTGGCCTCGGAGTGCTATCCGCTGGTCAAGACGGGCGGGCTCGCCGACGTGGTGGGCGCGCTGCCCGCCGCACTCGCCGCCGACGGGTGCGCATCGCGCGTCATGCTGCCCGCCTATCCCTCCGTCCTCGCGCGGCTCGCCGATGCGCGGCCCGTGATGCGGGAGGACGACGTGTTCGGCGGTCCCGGCACGCTGCTGTCCGCGCGCGGCGAAGGCGGGCTGGATGTGCTGGCGCTGGATGCGCCGCATTTGTTCGCGCGCGACGGCAACCCCTATCTCGGCCCCGACGGGCGCGACTGGCCGGACAACCATCGCCGCTACGCCGCGCTATGCGCGATGGCGGCGCGCTATGCCGATGCGCCACCCGATGGCTGGGCGCCCGACATCGTGCATTGCCACGACTGGCAGGCGGGCCTCGTGCCCGTCTATCGGATGCGCGCCACGCGCCGCCCGCCGGTGGTGTTCACCATCCACAATATCGGCTTCCCCGGCCTGTTCCCCGCCGCCGCGGTGGCCGAGCTCGGCCTGCCGCCCGAACGCTTCGCACCCGATGGCTTCGAATATTACGGCCATCTGTCGTTCCTGAAGGCGGGGCTCGTGTTCTCCGACCGGCTCACCACGGTCAGCCCGACCTATGCGCGCGAACTGCTGACGCCGCGCTTCGGCATGGGGTTCGAGGGCGTGCTCGCCGCCCGCGCCGCCGATCTGACCGGCATCCTGAACGGCATCGACGACGCCACCTGGAACCCCGCCGCCGATGCCCACCTCGCCGCGCCCTACGACGCCGCCCGGCTCGACGGCAAGGCGGCCGACCGCGCCGCCCTGCAGGCCGAGACCGGGCTCGACCCCGATCCCGCCGCGCTGCTCGCCTGCGTGGTCAGCCGGCTGACCGACCAGAAGGGCCTGGATCTGCTGGCCGAGGCGCTGCCGGTCCTGCTCGACGGCGGCGGGCAGCTCGCGCTGCTCGGGTCCGGCGTGGCGGAGATGGAGGATGCGTTTCACGCGCTCGCCGCCGCGCATCCCGGCCGCGTTTCGGTCCGCATCGGCTACGACGAGGCGCTGTCGCACCGGCTGGTCGCGGGGGCCGACGCCATCGTGGTGCCGTCCCGCTTCGAGCCCTGCGGCCTCACGCAGCTCATCGGCCTGCGCTACGGCACCATCCCCATCGTCGCCCGCACCGGCGGGCTCGCGGATTCCGTGATCGACGCCAACGTGGCCGCGCTGCAGGCGGGCGTCGCCACCGGCTTCGTGTTCGAGCCGGTGGACGCCGAGGGGATGCGCCACGCGCTGCGCCGCGCGCTTGCCGCCTTCGCCGACCGCACGGCGTGGCGCGGCATGATCCAGGCGGCGATGCGCCAGCCGGTCGGCTGGACCCGCTCGGCGGCGCAGTACCGCGCGCTGTATAACGACCTCGCACCGAACGCGAAGGACTCCGGCCCATGACCGCGACCGTCGTCGCCACGCGGCCCATCGAGGGCCAGAAACCCGGCACCTCCGGCCTGCGCAAGAAGACCGCGGTGTTCCGCGAGCCCGGCTATCTGGAGAACTACGTCCAGGCCGTGATCGACGGCGTGGGCGGCGTCGCGGGGCGGGAGATCGTGGTCGGCGGCGACGGGCGCTTCTTCAACGACACGGCCATCGGCGTGATCCTGCGCATGCTCGCCGCCAACGGCGCCGCGAAGGCGATCGTGGGGCAGGGGGGCATGCTGTCCACGCCCGCCGCCTCCAACCTGATCCGCACGCGCCGTGCCTTCGGCGGCTTCGTGCTGTCCGCCAGCCACAACCCGGGCGGCGAGGACGGCGATTTCGGCCTGAAGTTCAACGTCGCCAATGGCGGCCCGGCGCCCGAGCCGATTACCGACGCGATCTTCGCACGCACCAGGACCATCGACGCCTACCGCATCGTGCAGGATGCCGCACCGCCGCTGTCGTCGGTTGGAACCGCCTCGCTTGCGGGGCTTGCCGTGGAGGTGGTCGATCCGGTCGCGGACTATGTCGCGATGATGGAGCGGCTGGTCGATTTCGGCCGCATCCGCGCGCTGTTCGCCTCCGGCTTCCGCCTGCGCTTCGATGCGATGAACGCGGTCACCGGCCCCTACGCGAAGGCGATCCTGGAAGACCGCCTCGGCGCGCCGCGCGGCACCGTGGTCAACGCCGTGCCGCTGCCCGATTTCGGCGGCGGGCATCCCGATCCGAACCCGGTCTATGCCGCGCCGCTCTATGCGCTGATGGGCTCGGGCGATGCGCCCGACATGGGCGCGGCGTCGGACGGCGACGGCGACCGCAACATCGTGCTCGGGCGCAGCCTGCCCGTCTCGCCCTCCGACAGCCTGGCCGTGCTCGCCGCCAACCTGCATCTGGCGAAGGGCTACGCGGGCGGATTGAAGGGCATCGCGCGCTCCATGCCGACAAGCCGCGCCGCCGACCGCGTGGCCGCGAAACTCGGCGTGCCGCTGTACGAGACCCCGACGGGCTGGAAGTTCTTCGGCAACCTGCTCGATGCCGGCCGCGCGACGATCTGCGGCGAGGAAAGCGCGGGCACCGGATCGGACCATGTGCGGGAGAAGGACGGGCTCTGGGCCGTCCTGGTCTGGCTCGACATCGTCGCCGCGCGCGGCCTCTCCGTCGCCGACATCGTGCGCGATCATTGGCGCGGCTTCGGGCGCGACTACTACACGCGCCACGACTACGAGGCGATCGACACGGCCGCCGGCGATGCGCTGATGGTGGCGCTGCGCGAGGCGATCCCCACGCTGCCCGGCCGCGGCGCCGCCGGCCTGACCGTCACGCAGGCCGACGATTTCGCCTATACCGATCCGACCGACGGTTCCGTCAGCAACCGTCAGGGCGTGCGCGTGATGTTCGACAACGGCGCGCGGGCGGTGTTCCGCCTGTCCGGCACGGGAACCGAGGGCGCGACGCTGCGCGTCTATCTCGAAACCTTCGAGCCCGATCTGGCGCGGCACCATCTCGATCCGCAGCACGCGCTCGCGCCCGTCATCGCGGCGGCGGACCAGCTTGCCGGAATCGCGGAGCGAACGGGGCGCGCCGGACCCGATGTCATCACCTGACGAGGGAGGCGCGCATGGCGAGGACCCCGAAGCGGGCGGAATGGATCGGCGCCGGAGAGGCGGAGGCGTTGCGCACCGCCGATCACGGCGATCCGTTCGGCGTGCTCGGTTTGCACGAGGCGGGCGGGCGGCTGGTGCTGCGCGCGCTGGTGCCGGGCGCGGAGACGCTCGCCGTGCTTGACCGCGACGGCGGCCGCATAGTCGCGGAGATTCCACGCGTGCATCAGGACGGCCTGTTCGCCGGTCCGCTGCCGGAAGGAACCGCCCGCTTCGCCTATGTGCTGCGCGCAGCGAACGCGGGCGGCGAATGGACCTTCGAGGACCCCTACCGCTTCGGCCCCGTGCTGGGGGAGATGGACGAGTACCTGCTCGCGGAAGGCACGCATCTGCGGCTCGACGAGCGGATGGGCGCGCATCCCTGCGAACACGAGGGCGTCGCGGGCACCGTCTTCACCGTCTGGGCGCCGAACGCGCGGCGCGTCTCGGTCGTCGGCGACTTCAACGACTGGGACGGGCGGCGCGGCATGATGCGCCGGCGCGGCGCGACCGGCGTGTGGGAGATCTTCCTGCCCGGCGTCGGTGAAGGCGCGCGGTACAAATACGAGATCAAGGCGCAGGACGGCACGCTGCTGCCGCTGAAGGCCGATCCCGTCGGGTTCTTCGCCGAAATGCGCCCCGGCACCGCGTCGGTGGTGTGCGGCATCGGCGGCTGGACGTGGAACGATGGCGACTGGATGGCGCGCCGCCGCGGCGCGCAGTTCGTCGATGCGCCGATGTCGATCTACGAGGTGCATCTGGGATCGTGGCGGCGCGACGGCGACCGCTGGCTGACCTACCGCGAGCTTGCCGACACGCTGGTGCCCTATGTGCGCGACATGGGCTTCACGCATGTCGAACTGCTGCCGGTGTCGGAGCATCCGTTCGACGGCTCCTGGGGCTATCAGCCCATCGGCATGTTCGCGCCCACCAGCCGCTTCGGCGGCCCCGCCGACTTCAAGGCGCTGATCGAGGCGTTCCATGCCGCCGGCATCGGCGTGATCCTCGATTGGGTGCCGGGCCACTTCCCGACCGACGCCCATGGCCTGGGCCAGTTCGACGGCACGCATCTCTACGAGCATGCCGATCCGCGCCAGGGATTTCACCTGGACTGGAACACGCTGATCTACAATTTCGGCAGGCGGGAGGTGTCGAACTACCTGATCGCCAACGCGCTGTATTGGTGCCGCCAGTTCCACATCGACGGGCTGCGCGTCGATGCCGTGGCCTCGATGCTTTACCTCGACTACTCGCGGCCCGAAGGCCAATGGGTGCCGAACAAATACGGCGGCAACGAGAACCTGGACGCCATCGCCTTCCTGAAGCAGATGAACCAGGTCGTCTACGGCGCGATCGACGGCGTGATGACGGTGGCCGAGGAATCCACCTCCTGGCCCGGCGTCTCGCGTCCCACCGACCAGGGCGGGCTCGGCTTCGGTTACAAGTGGAACATGGGCTGGATGAACGACACGCTCGCCTACATGGCGCGCGAGCCCGTCCATCGGCGCTACCACCACAACCAGATGACCTTCGCGCTGATGTACGCGTTTTCGGAAAACTTCGTGCTGCCGATCAGCCACGACGAGGTGGTGCACGGCAAGCGGTCGCTGGTGAACAAGATGCCCGGCGACACCTGGCACAAATTCGCCAACCTGCGCGCCTATCTCGGCTTCATGTGGTGCCATCCCGGCAAGAAGCTGCTGTTCATGGGCTGCGAGTTCGCGCAGTGGACCGAGTGGAACCATGCGGTGCAGCTCGACTGGCCGGCGCTGGGATCGCCGCGGCATGCGGGCGTGCAGAGCCTGGTGCGCGACCTGAACGCCGCCTACCGCGCCAATCCCGCGCTGTACCGGCGCGACACCGAAGGCGGCGGGTTCGCGTGGCTGGAGGTGAACGCGGCGGACGAGTCGATCCTCGCCTTCGCCCGCTTCGGCGCGGGCGGCGAACCCGCGGTCGCGGCACTTTGCAACTTCACTCCGGTGCCGCGCACCGCGCGCCGCATCGGCCTGCCCGCGCCCGGACGGTGGGAGGAGATCGTCAACACCGACGCGGCCGAGTATGGCGGCTCCGGCCTCGGCAACGGCGGCGCCGTCATCGCCGAGCCGATCCCCTGCGGCGGCCACGCCTGGTCCGCCGCCTGCGTGCTGCCGCCGCTGGCGACCGTGATCCTGCGCCATGCGGGGTGATGGAAACTGTGCTTAGCTGACCCGACATTCTGGAAGGCGCGCCGATGCAAGCGATCGACATCATGACGCAATCCGTCATCACCGCCCCGCCCGACGCCACGGTGGAGGAACTGGCCCGCGTCATGCTGAAGCACCGCATCGACGCCGTTCCCATCATGGACGGCGGCAAGCTGGTGGGCATCGTCAACCGGACCGACATGCTGCGCGCGCTCGCCTCCCGCGGCGCCGTGCACACGACGGAGGACGACCGGCGCCTGCGCGACGCCGTGCTGGCCGAGCTGCAATCGCATCCCTGGGGCGGCGCGCCGACCGTCGCCCAAATCATGGTGCGCGACGGTGTCGTGCATCTCTGGGGCGTCTTCACGACCGAGGAGGAGCGCCGCGCCCGCATCGAAGCCGCCGAGGCCATCCCGGGCGTGGTCAAGGTCGAGGACCACATGGACCACGGCACCCGGGTCGATCCGCTCAACCTGCCGAACTGGCCCAAGCCCGCACCGCCCTGACCGCGCGGCCATGCGGGTCTGGTACCAGAGCTTCGTCGAGCCCGCCGCGCAGGCCGCCTATATCGACCGGCTGCGCGCCCGCCTCCTCGCCGTCGCGGCGCCGGGCGCCGTGTTCGAGGTGCACGGAATGTCGCCGCCCGATCGTCACTTCCATGCGCTGACGGAATTCCGTTGCGCCGAGGCCACGATCCGCGCCGCGCTCCGCGCCGAGGCCGAGGGCTGCGACGCTTTCGTCATCGGCCATTTCCAGGAGCCCGGCCTGGTGGAATGCCGGGGCGCGGTCGATATCCCGGTGATCGGCCTTGGCGAAGCGGCGATGCTGTTCGGCTGCTCCATCGCCCGCAAGATCGGCCTCGTCACCATCAGCGAGGTCTTCGTCCCCTGGCACGAGGACCAGATCGCGCGCCACGGCCTCGATCGCCGCGTCGCGGGCGTCGTCGCGATCAGCGCCGACCTGCCGCGCTTCATGCGGGCCTTCACGGATGCCGCCGAATACCGGTCCGTGCGCGCCGAGTTCCTCGATCAGGTCCGGCCCCTGCTGCGCCAGGGCGTCGATCTGCTGATCCCGGCGGGCGGGCTGCCGATGCTGCTGTTCGCGCAGGAGCGTCCGTTCCTGGCCGACGGCGTGCCGGTGCTGGACGGAATCGCCGTCGTCGCCAAGGCGGCCGAGATGGCCGTTTCGCTGCACCGCGTGACCGGGCTTTCCGCCAGCCGGGCCGGCCCCTACCGCCGCGCCCCGCCGGGCGCGATCGAGGACTTTCAGGCGGGCACGCGGATCGCGCCGTGATCGCGCTCGTCGAGCCGAGCCTCGAACGGCTGCCCGGCTATGTCGCGGCGCTGCGCACGGGCTGGTCGCCCAGCACGGGCCGGGATGTCAGCGCCGAGCAGCTTGCCGAGATCGAACGGGACGTAGCGCGCTTCGTCGCCGATCTTGCGCGCAACGGCGCGGGCGCCACCGTGACGCTGCCGGACGGATCGACGGTGGAGCGGCTGCCCGGCCTGGTGCGCTGGATGTGGGACGGATCGTTCTGCGGCGCGATCAACGTCCGCCACGTGCCCGGCACGCTCGATCTGCCGCCGCACGTCTCCGGCCATGTCGGCTACGCGGTCGTCCCGTGGAAGCGCCGGCAGGGCATCGCCACACGGGCGCTCGCGCTGATGCTCCCCATCGCGCGCAGCCTCGGCCTGCCGCGCATCCTGGTCACCTGCGATGCCGACAACGAGGCATCCCGCCGCACCATCCTCGCGAATGGCGGCGTGCCCGACGAGGCGTGCCCGCAGCGCGAGGAAATCGGCAAGCTGAAGCTGCGGTTCTGGATCGCGACCGGATGAGGTCTCATCCGCCGCGCACGCCCAGATAGGTCGCCAGAATGCGCGGGTCGCGCGCCAGCGCCTCGCTCGCGCCTTCGGTGACGATCTCGCCCAGTTCCAGCACGTAGCCGTAATCGGAAATCTGCAACGCCGCGCGGACGTTCTGCTCCACCAGCAGGATCGACAGCCCGCCGCGTTTCAGGTCCGCCAGCACGCGGAAGATCTCGCGCACCAACAAGGGCGCGAGTCCCAGGCTCGGCTCGTCCAGCAGCAGGAGGCGGGGCTTGCCCATCAGCGCGCGGCCCAGCGCCAGCATCTGCCGCTCGCCGCCCGACAGCGTGCCCGCCAGTTGCCGCCGCCGTTCGAACAGGCGGGGGAAGATGGCGAACACCTCGGCCATCGCGGGCCTGGCGTCGCGCTCGCCGCGCAGGCGGCGCGGGTGGAAACCGAGCAGCAGGTTGTCCTCGATGCTCATGTCGGCGAACAGCGCGCGGCGTTCGGGCACCAGCACGGCGCCGTCGGCCACCAGCGCCTCCGTCGCGCCGGCGTCGCGCCCGTCGAACCGCACCGCGCCGCCGCGCCGGGCGATCAGGCCCATCACCGCGCTCATCAGCGTTGTCTTGCCCGCGCCGTTCGGGCCGACCAACGCGACCATCCGCCCCTCGGGCACGGCCAGCGACACGCCGCGCAGCGCCTCCACATGGCCGTAGCCCGCGTGCAGTGCTTCCACCTGCAACAAAGGTTCGGTCACAGCACG
>JAFEFJ010000180.1 GCA_018240635.1 Pseudomonadota bacterium
CCGCTCGGCGCGTGCGATGGCGGTGGAGACGTCGCCCAGATAGCCGCGCGTCAGGCTGCTGTAGGCCCAGGCGGCGGCGCAGCTCGGCCCCGCGTTCAGCGCGCGCTCCAGATAGTCGTCGGCCAGGCGGTGATCCTTCAGCAGATAGGATTGCAGATGGCCGTAGATGGTCAGGCCCAGCGCGTCGTTGCGGTCGCGCTCGATCGCCTGCCGCGCCGCCTGCGCGGCAAGCGTGCGCTCGCCCATCTCGTCCTCGGACCAGCCCTGCGCGATCCAGCGCGTGCGCAGCAGCGCCGATTGCGAATAGGCCGGCGCGTAGCCCGGATCGTGGCCGATCGCCTGGTCGATCAGGGCCAGCGCGCGGGTGATCGATTCGCGGTCCATCCGCGACGAAAGATCCATCGCCTGCAAGGTCAGGTCGTAGGCGGTCATGCTTTCGGGATGCTTGCGCAATGCGCGCTGCAATTCGCGTTCGCGCAGATGCGGCGCGATGGCGGTTGCAACGCGCAGCGCGATGCGGTCCTGCAGGTCGAACAGCTCGCCGATATCGCCGTCGAATCGGTCCGCCCAGATCACGCCGCCGGCTGGCGCCTCCGTCAGCTCGACCGCGATCCGCAACGAATCGCCGGCCCGCCGCAAGCTGCCGTGCAGCACGTAGCGCACGTCCAGTTCATGCGCGACGCGCCGCACATCCAGAGGCATGCGCGCGAAGCTCGCGGTCGAGCTGCGCGAAATCACCAGCAGGTCCTTCAGCCCGCCCAGCGCGCGCACGATGTCGTCGATCATGCCCTCAGCGAAATAGGCGTCGGACTGATCCTTCTGCAACGTTCGGAACGGCAGCACCGCGAGCGAGGCGCGGTATTCCGCCGCCGCCTCGCCGCCCGCCTGCGCCGCGACCGACAGTTTCGGCAGCGCGGGCATCGTCACCCAGGACGAGCACGCCGATGCGGGAACCGCGTACACCATCACGGGGTCGCGGATGTTCTTGAGCTTCCGCTCGCCCATCGGCGCGATGGGGGCCGCGACCGAGCGGCGCACCTGCTCGTACACCGCCGCCGACAGATAGACCGATCCGGGCTCGGCGATGGCTTCCAGCCGCGCCGCGATGTTCACCGCGTTGCCGCCGGTGCGCTCCTGCTGCACCAGGATCTCGCCCGCGTTGATGCCGATGCGGAATTGCAGACGCTCGTCCGACGGCAACCGTGCGTTGCGCCGCCCGCTGTCGGACAGGATCCGCAACGCGCATTTCAGTGCCTCGATCGCACTCGGGAACTCGGCCATCAGCCCGTCGCCGGCGAACGTGAAGACGCGGCCGTGCGATTTCTCGATCTCGCGCATCACGCGGTCGATCTCCGCGCCGACGCGGCTATGCGTGCGTTCCTCGGCCTCGGCCATCAGTGCGGAGTAGCCAAGGATGTCGGCGGCCATCACGGCCGCGAGCCGCCGTTCGGCCGCGCCCCGGCGCGCCGGCTGGGCAGGGAAGGCAGGCGTATAGTCGCCACGGACCATTGCGCCACCTGTGTGGCCGCGGCCCGGCGCATCGAACCCCGGCGCGTACTCCGCTGCGCCTTCGTTCGGCCCGGTCGCGGCAGCCAGATTTGTTCGCAACAGCAACTGTAGGTCCCTGCGCGGCATGCGGGCAATGCGGGAAGCTCCGCGAACTGCGGACACACGCGATCCTATGCGGATGCGTCGCCGCGCGTTGTGAGATGCGTCACAGGGCGCCGGTGCCGTTACTGGTGCAGATAATTCCCCGTCATGGCCGGTCTTGTCCCGGCCACCCACGCGCCGAGGCGCCGCCGAACGCGTCCGGTCGCTTCATGGGGCTTCGCGCCAAGTTCCTGCGCGGTGCGCGCAATGGGCCGTACGGCGGTGGGGCGACCGCCTGGATGGCCGGGACAACCCCGGCCACGACGACGAACCAATGGACTGAAATGAAACCGAAATCGTGCTGCCGCGCAGTGCGGCCCGCTCAATACCGCCGAAGCAGCGCGACCAGGCGGCCCTGCACCTGCACGCGGTCGGCGGGGAAGATGCGCGTCTCGTGGCGCGCATTCGCCGGCTCCAGCGCGATCGAGTTGCCGCGGCGGCGCAGGCGCTTCAGCGTCACCTCGTTCTCGTCCACCAGCGCCACCACGATCTGCCCGTTCTCGGCGGTGTCGCCGCGGCGGATGATCACCGTGTCGCCGTCATGGATGCCGGCCTCGATCATCGAATCGCCCGCCACTTCCAGCGCGTAGTGCTCGCCGCCGCTCAGCAGGGCGGTGGGGACGTCGATCTGCTCGTGCTCGTCGCGCAGCGCCTCGATCGGAAGGCCGGCGGCGATGCGCCCGTACATCGGCAACTGCACCGCCGCCGCGTCGTTGGCGGTGCGCACGCCCGGCATCCGGGCGGAGAAATCGCCGCGGATCACGTTCGGCGTGAAGGCTGGCTGCAGCGCCGGCGTCGCATTTGCTGGCGCACCGGAAGCGGGGACAGGCGGCAGCGCCGCGCTGCGGTCGCGCCCGGCGGGATCGCCCGGCAGGCGGATCACCTCCAGCGCGCGCGCCCGGTGGTGGCGGCGGCGCAGGAAGCCGCGCTCCTCCAGCGCCGAGATCAGCCGGTGGATGCCCGACTTCGACTTCAGCGCAAGCGCCTCCTTCATTTCCTCGAAACTCGGGGAAAAGCCGGTCGCCTGCAGATGCCGGTCGATGAACATCAGCAGTTCGTGCTGTTTGCGGGTCAGCATGCGCTTCAGGTCTCCCCATCGAAGCCGGTCGCTTCGACCCCTCCACGGGGGCGATGCGGAACAAACCGGCAACCCGCTGCCCGTTCTAGATAGGTTCTCGTTGCCGCGTCAATAGGCCAACGATTTGTGAACCAACGCTTCGGTTGCCCCTCAAATCCCCAGCGTATCCAGCCGGATCATCGAGACCGGCGATCCGGCGGGCAGGGCAGGGGCGTGCGGCGCGCGCAGGATCAGCGCATCGGCATGCGCCAGCCGCTTCAGCATCGCCGAGTCCTGCACCGCGAAGGGGGTCGCGATCAGCGTGCCGTCCGCGTCGGTCGCCAGCGTCGCGCGCAGATGGTCGGCGCGGGCGTCGTTGGCCGGCAGGTCCGCACCCGCGATGCCCTGGCTCACCGGCGGCGGCGCGGCGGGCAGGCCGGACAGGCGCGCGATGGCGGGCAGCAGGAACAGCGTCGCGCAGACGATGGCCGAAACCGGGTTGCCCGGCAGCCCCAGCATCGCGACCGTCCCCAGCCTGCCGGAGACCAGCGGCTTGCCCGGCCGCATCGCGATCTTCCAGAAATCCACCGTCAGGCCGCGCCGCTTCAGCCCCTCGATGACCAGATCGTGGTCGCCCACGCTGGCGCCGCCCGTGCTCACCAGCATGTCCTGCCCGGCGACCGCGTCGGCGACCGCGCCCACCGCGTCCAGCGTGTCGGCGGCGATCGGCAGCACGCAGGGCTCGCCGCCCGCCGCGCGCACCAGCGCCGCCAGCGCGTGCGCGTTGGAGCTTACGATTCCGCCGGGCGGGATCGGCTCGCCGGGCAGCGCGATCTCGTCGCCCGTCGCCAGGATCGCGACGCGGGGGCGGCGATGCACCGACAGCCAGGGATGGTTCGCCGACGCGGCCAGCCCGATATCGCGCGCGCCCAGTCTGCGCCCGGCGGGGATCACCGTCTCGCCCGCCGCGAAATCCTGCCCGGCGCGGCGGATATGCCGCCCCTTCGTCACCGCCTCCCGCACGGTCAGCCAGTCGCCGTCGCGCTCGGCGTCCTCCTGGATCAGCACGCCGTCGGCGCCCGCGGGGATCACGCTGCCGGTGAAGATCCGCACCGCCTCGCCGGGGCCGACGCTGCCCGCGAACGGGTGGCCGGCGGGGGCCGCGCCCGTCACGCGGAGCTTCGCGCCCAGCGTCCCGTCGGCGGCGCGCAGCGCGTAGCCGTCCATCGCCGAGACATCCGCCGGCGGCTGCGTCAGCCGCGCCAGCACCGGCTGCGCCGTCACCCGTCCCGCCGCCTCGGCCAGCGCCACCGTCTCGGGCGGGGTCGGGCGAAGCTCGGCCAGGATGCGGGCGCGGGCTTCCTCGACGCTGAGCACGCCGCGCCTCAGTCCTGGGCGAAGGCGCCGGACGCCCCGCCCGCCTTCTGTGTCACCCGCACCGCCTCGATCCGCATCGCACGGTCCACCGCCTTGCACATGTCGTAGATCGTCAGCGCCGCGACGCTCACGGCCGTCAGCGCCTCCATCTCCACCCCGGTCCGCCCGGTGGTGCGCACGGTGGCCGCGATCTCCACCCCCGCGCCGTCCGCGGCGGGCGCCAGATCGACCGTCACCGACGACAGCGGCAGCGGATGGCAGAGCGGGATGAGATCGGCGGTGCGCTTGGCCGCCATGATGCCGGCGAGCCTTGCCACGCCCAGCACGTCGCCCTTCTTCACCCCGCCTTCGGTGATCAGCGCGAGCGTCGCCGGCGCCATCGAAACCCGCCCGCGCGCCGTCGCGGTGCGCTCGGTCACCGGCTTGTCGGTCACATCGACCATCACCGCGTTGCCCGCGGCATCGATATGGCTGAGGCGGGGTGCGCTCATTCGGCGCCGGTGCCCAGCAGGTCGCGCACCGCCTGGCCCACGTCGGGCTGGCGCATCAGGCTCTCGCCAACCAGGAAGCTGCGCACCCCCATCTCGGCCAGCCGCACCAGGTCGGCGTGGCTGGTAATGCCGCTTTCGGCGATCAGGAACCGATCCATCGGCACGGCGGGCGCGAGCCGCGCGGTCGTCTCCAGATCGGTCTTCAAGGTCTTGAGATTGCGGTTGTTGATGCCGATCAGCGGGGTGGTCAGGCCGAGCGCCCGCTCCAGCTCGCGCTCCTCGTGCACCTCGGCCAGCACGTCCATGTCCAGCGCCCTCGCCAGCGCCTCCAGGTCGCGCGCCTCGGCATCCGACAGCGCCGCCATGATGAGCAGGATGCAGTCCGCGCCCATCGCGCGGCTTTCGTACACCTGCCAGGGATCGAGGATGAAGTCCTTGCGCAGCACCGGCAGCGTCACCGCCGCGCGCGCGGCGATCAGGTCCTCGGGGCTGCCCTGGAAATGCGGCTTGTCGGTCAGCACCGACAGGCAGGTGGCGCCCGCCTGCGCGTAGGCCTGCGCGAGCGCGGCGGGATCGAAATCGGGGCGGATCAGCCCGCCGGAGGGCGAGGCCTTCTTGATCTCGGCGATCAGGCTGAACTGGCCGGTGGCGCAGACTTCCTTCAGCGCGCGGCCGAAGCCGCGGGGCTTGTTCTTCTTCTCGATCTTCTGCTGGAGCTGTTCCTGGCTGATCGCGGCCTTGCGGCGCGCGACCTCGGCGCGGGTGTCGGCGCAGATCGCGGCGAGCACGTCCGGAATCACGGGTTGAGCGGTGTCGGGCATGGGCGTGGTCCTTGCCTCGGGCGTCCTTTGGGGGTCGGCCGCGCCCTGCGCGCGCCAATAGCAACGTGCGGCGGGTCAGGCGGGTTCTGCCGTCTCTCGCCGCAGGGTTTCAAGCGCGGACAGCGCAGCCCCGCCATCGATGGTCGCAGCGGCGATCCGCGCGCCCTCGCGCAGGTCGCCCGCGCGCCCGGCCACGATCAGCGCGGCGGCGGCGTTCAGCAGCACCGTGTCGCGATAGGCGCCGGCCTCGCCACGCAGCAGCGCGGTCAGCGCGGCGGCGTTCAGCGCGGCGTCGCCGCCCTTGATCGCCTCCACCGGCGCGCGCGGCAGCCCGGCGTCCTCGGCGGTGACGGCGAACTCGCGGATCGCTCCGCCTTCCAGCGCGACCACCCGGTTCTCCCCGGCCAGCGTCAGCTCATCCAGCCCCTGGCCGTGCACCATCCACACATGCGTGCTGCCCAGCCGCCCCAGCGTCTCGGCCATCGGGCGCATCCAGGCGGGATCGAACACGCCCGTCAGCTGGCGCGTCACGCGGGCGGGATTCGCGAGCGGTCCCAACAGGTTGAACAGCGTTCTCGTGCCCAGCTCCACGCGCGGCCCGGCGGCGTGGCGCAGCGCGGCGTGATGGCGCGGGGCGAACAGGAAGGCGCAGCGGGCGGCGCGCAGCACGGCGGGCAGCCGGTCGAGCTTCACATCGACATTCACGCCGAGCGCGGTCAGCACGTCCGCGCCCCCGGTGCGCGACGACAGCGCCCGGTTGCCGTGCTTGGCCACCGTCACGCCCGCGCCCGCCAGAACGAAGGTCACGGCGGTGGAGATGTTCAGCGTCCCCGCCCCGTCGCCGCCTGTGCCGCAGACGTCGATCGCATCCGGCGGCGCGGCGACCGCGCTCATCCGCGCTCGCATCGCGCGCACCGCGCCGGTCAGTTCCGGCACCGTCTCGCCGCGCACCCGCATCGCCATCAGCAGGCCGCCGATCTGCGCCGGCGTCGCCTCGCCCGACATGATGATGTCGAACGCCCCCTCGGCCTCGGCCTCGTCGAGCCGTTCCCCGGCGGCGAGGCGGGCGAGCACCGGCTTGAGATTGTTGGACATCGGGCCGGGTCAGGCCGCCAGCGTAGGAAGGGTGGAGGGCGCGTTCGTGCCGCGCGCGAGGGCGAGGAAATTTCTCAGGAGATCATGACCGTACTGGCTGGCGATGCTCTCGGGATGGAACTGCACGCCGAAGATGGGCAGCGCGCGGTGGCGCAGCCCCATCACCAGCCCGTCGGCGGTGAAGGCGGTCGGCGCCAGCGCCTCGGGCAGCGTGTCGCGGTCCACGATCAGGCTGTGGTAGCGCGTGGCCTGGAACGGCGTCGGCAGCCCGGCGAAGACGTCGCTACCCTGGTGGTGGATGTCGAACACCTTGCCATGCACCGGCAGCGGCGCGCGGATTACCTTTCCGCCGAAGGCCTGGCCGATCGCCTGATGGCCCAGACAGACGCCCAGGACCGGGATGCGGCCGGCGGCGGCCGCGATCAGGTCCAGGCAGATCCCCGCCTCGTTCGGCGTGCAGGGGCCGGGCGAGAGCACGATCGCCTCCGGCGCCAGCGCGAGCGCCTGCTCCACCGTCAGCGAGTCGTTGCGCCGCACATCGCATTCCGCCCCAACGTCGCCCAGGAAGTGGACGAGATTGAAGGTGAAGCTGTCGTAATTGTCGATCAGAAGGATCATTGGGGCAGCAGGATCATGGCGGCCGCATCCTGCGCGGACGCCCCCCGGCGGGTCAATGCGTGCAACCGCTCGTCTGCCGCTCACCGCTCGGTAACCCGCGCCTGCTATTCCCCTCCCGTCACAGGCGAGGACGCTGCCGGCAGTGCCGAGCGAGTTGCGCTACATCATGTTCGACGCGGAGGAGGTGCGGGTGGCGGTCTGCCAGCACCTCGCCTTCAAGAACCAGCGGATCGACCCCCGCGCCATCGGCCGCGTCGCGGTGTTCACCGCCGGGACCCAGGTGGTGGCGGACGTCTACAGCGCCCGCGACCCCACCGCCTCGCTGCGCGTGGACACGACGGAGCTGATGCAGGCGCTGCTCGCCTTCTGCCGCCTCAACCGCATCCCGCTGCCGCGCCTGTCGCCCAAGAAGCTGGAACTGTCCGACGGCCGCCTCGTCCTCGTCACCGGCACCAACCCCACCGCGACAGAGCCCAAGGTCGTGGACGGCGCCATCGTCTACGCCGAGTGGGCGGTAAAGGGCGCGCTCCCGGGCAAGCCATAGCCCGCCGCCCCTCCCGCCGCCGCCCCCGGCCGCCGCCCCCCCGCCGTCATCGCGAGCCGCCGCAAGGCGGCGCGGCGATCCAGAGCCACGGCCCGCGCATTCAGGCTGAATGTTACGATATCGCAACTAATAGGACGCACGAAGACGGACCCGCTCACGCGCCTCGAAAAACGGCACCCTGCGGAATCCCGGCCGACACGGCGCCGCCCGGCGCAGGCGCGCGCGGCGCGCCAAGGCACGTCGCCGCGGCGAGCAGGCCGCGCCCGGCATGGTCCGCCCGCGCCCGCGATCCGGGCAGGGCGGCCGCCAGCGCCTCGGCCTCGCGCAGCATGGCGCGCATTCGCCGCGCCGCGGATTTCGCATCGGGATCGCCGCGGCACGCCTCGGCCGCCGCCCGCGCGTCGCCGCGCAGCGCCGCCAGCACGGCATTCACCCGCTTCCCCGCAAGCCCTTCCAGCAGCGCCCCGGCGTCCCCGAGCTCCGGCGCACCCGTGCGCAGCACCGCCCGCCGGCTACGCAGCCCCTTGCGGAGACCGCCCCGCAGCCCGCCACGCAGCCCGCCCCGCAGCCAAGCCGCGAACGCCGCCAGCATGGCCATCATGCGCCATACCGCCGCCCAGCGGTTCACCATCGCGGTGGTTTGCGCGAGCCGCGCGCGTTGCTCGGCCGACAGCCTCTCGCCCGCCGGCCCGGCGGCCTTCTCCGCCACCTCGCCGGCGAGCCGCGCCAGTTCCCCCATCAGCACGGCCATCGCAGCCCGATGCGCCAGCGCATCGGCCGCGTCGGCCTCGGCAGTTTGGGTGG
>JAFEFJ010000181.1 GCA_018240635.1 Pseudomonadota bacterium
GGCCGATCTCGCTGTCCATGTCCTGCTGCCCGCGCTCGACGATCATGTCGCGCGTGACGTCCGAGCAGATGATCTCGGCGTCCTTGTAGGCCGAGGCGCCGAGCACGCGGACGGCGTGGTAGTGCGAGAGCACGACATGCCTGATCGGCTTGTCGGTCACGCTGCGGATGCGCGCGATCACGTCCTCCGCCATGCGGGGCGTGGCCTGCGCATCGACGACCAGCACGCTGTCGTCGCCGATCACCACGCCGGAATTGGGATCGCCCTCGGCGGTGTAGCCGTAGAGGCCGGGGCCAAGCTCCTCGAAGCTGACCAGCTTGTCGGCGAGATCGGTCGTGCTTGCGAAACCCGACATGGCGAGAGTCCTTCCGCTGTGCGTCGTTCAGGTGGCGGCTTTGTCGCCCGCCACGCCCGCGCGCGCCAGCGCCATCGCCTGCCGCAGCACCTCCAGATCGCCGATGTGATTGGCGAGCAGCAGGATCAGCCGAGCGTTCAGCAGATGGCTGTCGGCCTCCGGCAGGCCGCGATGCGCGTCGATCAGGGCGGCGTAGAAATCGTCGGGTGCTCCGATGTTCGGATCGGTGACGAGCTTGCTCATGCCGCATCGTCCCGGCAGAGCGCGCGGGCGTGCGCGGCGCGGACCGCATCGGCGTCGAAGCGGCGCCAGCGGGCGCAGACATGCTGGTCGGGGCGCAGCAGATAGAACGCGCCGTCCCGCGCGCCGTAGCGTTCGGCGGCGAGGCCCTGCGCGGGCAGCGTCACAACGGTTGCTGGCGGAACCAGATCGCCGAGCGCCTGCGCCGCGCCGTCCGGCAATGCGCCGAAGGCGAGCAGCGTGAAGCCGCCGTGCGTGGCGTCGAGCAGCCAGCCGTTCTCCATCGGCGCGTCGATGGCGGGCGCGCCGGGGCGCGGACCGGCCTCGAACGCATCCGCGTCGGGCGTGTTCAGCGCGGAGCCGTCGTAGGTCGCGGGCAGCGACAGGCGCCCGCTGTTGACCAGCCGCCGGGCGAAGCCGTGATCGCGCGCGAGGCCGAGCACGGCGTCGCGGAACAGGTGGCTGATGGCGCCCTTGGGCGTGATGAAGTCGGTGCTGCGGGTGGAGTTCAGGATGTTCTCGTCCGCCGCCGCCTCGCGCTCGTCGGCGTAGGTGTCGAGCAGCCAGTCGGGCGCCTGGCCGCGCAGCACGGCGCGCAGCTTCCAGCCGAGATTGTCGGCGTCCTGCACGCCGCCGTTCGCGCCGCGCGCGCCGAAGGGCGAGACGCGGTGCGCGCAGTCGCCCGCGAACAGCACCGGCCCGTCGCGGAACCGCGCCATCCGCGCGCAGGCGAAGGTGTAGACGCTGACCCAGAGCAGCGAGAACTTCGCCTGCGGGCCGAGCAGCGCCTGGATGCGGGGGATGACGCGCTCGGGCGCGCGCTCGGCGGCCGGATCGGCGTCCGGCCCGAGCTGGAAATCGACGCGCCAGACATTGTCCGGCTGGCGGTGCAGCAGCACCGACTGGCCGCGATGGAAGGGCGGGTCGAACCAGAACCAGCGTTCGGGCGGGAAATCCGCCTCCATCCGCACATCGGCGATCAGGAAGCGGTCGTGGAAGGTCTGCCCCGTGCTTTCATGGCCGAGCAATCCGCGGACGGTGCTGCGCGCGCCGTCGGCGGCGACCAGGGTGCGGCACGACAGGCGGTATTCGCCGTCGGGCGTGGCGACGGTGAGGCGCGCACCTTCCGCGGTCTTTTCCACCGCGGTGACGCGCTGCTGCCAGCGCAGCGAGATGGCGGGCAGCGCCTCAGCGCGGTGCAGCAGCAATTCCTCCAGCCGGTGCTGCGAGAGGTTGATGAAGGCCGGGCGCGCGTGGCCGGGTTCCGGGAGAAGGTCGAAGCTGTACACCAGGTCGTCGCGGAAGAAGACCTTGCCGGTGTGCCAGGAGACGCCTTCGGCGACCATCGGCGCGCCGCAGCCTAAGCGGTCGAAGATCTCCAGCGTGCGCTTGGCGAAGCAGATCGCGCGCGAGCCGTCCGAGAGGCGGTCGTCCTGATCGAGAACGACGACGGGCTGGCCGGCCTGCGCGAGGTCGATGGCGAGCGCGAGGCCGACGGGGCCGGCGCCCACGATGGCGACCGCATGGCGCGCGCCGTCCGCCGCGTCCTGATCCGGCCAGTGCTGGTAGCGCAGCACGTTCCTCTCCCCCAATCCGCCGGCGCGAGCGTGCCGCCGTTCGGGGGGCCGGATCAATCCGCGCGTGCGGGGCGCGACGGCGTCGATCGGGCGCCTTCAGGGGCCGACCCGGCTCAGGGCCAGCGAATATGTGCAGTAGCGGTTGGTGTAGGTGCCGGAGAACTGCCCGTCCTCGAACCGGCCCATCATCCAGTTCAGGCTGCCGTCGGCCATGCGCACGTAGCCGCCCGCATCGATGCGGCCGCGGTAGGAGGCGAAGCGCACCTCGCCGTTGCGGACATGCATGTTGGTCATCGTCATGTGGAACGGGCAGCTTCCCGGCAGGTCGGACAGCAGGGTGGCGCTTCCGTCGTAGGTGCCGTCGTTGCCGCCCGGGCCGCCGCCGCCGGGCGCGGGCAGCGCGCCGCCGCCGCCCCCGCCCATCCCGGGAGGCGCGGCGAGGTTGCCGCCGGGCATCGGCCGGTCGGGCGTGTAGATCGGGTACACGCCGCCGGGCGTGTCCGCATAGACGGTGGGCGGCGACCAGCCGCCGCCCGGCAACTGCGTGTAGGTCGCGGTGCAGCCCGCGGCGGCGGCGGCAATCGCCAGGGCCGGGGGGATTCGGCGAAGCTTGGTCATAGCGATGCCGTATAGAGCGGCGCGGCGCGATTGGCGACCCGTCGAGCGGGTGGGTTCGTTCCGGCCGATGTTGCAGAAATGACGCAGCGCAGCATTTCGTTGCCGAAGCCCCCGATAACGCCGCCGCAACGCGCCGCCGATTGACGTAGATCAGCCCGGGCCGCGCGCGCCGATGTTGCAATCAGTTTTCAGTGATAACGCAGCAACGGCAGGATCGGATGAAACGGTTTCTTCTCGCATCGACCGTCATGGCGGCACTCGTGGCACCGCTGGCAGGCCTCGCGCCGCCTGCCGCCGCACAGACCATTCCGGGCACCGGCGAGCCCGTCGGCAAGCAGGCAGGGACGTTCATGCTGCGGCTGCGCGCGATCGGCGTGATACCCGAGAACTGGAACAGCCGCGTGCAGGGGATCGGCGGCAGCGTCAGCGCCACGGCGCAGGCCGGGCCGGAACTCGATCTGAGCTACTTCTTCACTGACCACATCGCGGTGGAGGCGATCGCGGCCAGCACGCGGCACAACATCAAGGTGAACGGATCTGCGATCGGCGACGTGGACGTGGGCAGCGCCTGGGTGCTGCCGCCGACGATCACAGCGCAGTATCATTTCATGCCGCACGAGCGGTTCAGTCCCTATGTCGGTGCCGGCGTGACGATCGCGTGGTGGTATGCATCGAGCCCGAGCCAGCCGACGATCACCAAGTTCACCGTCGGCAACAACCTGGGCGCCGCGTTGCAGATCGGTTTCGACTACAACATCTCCGGCCACTGGTTCGCCAACTTCGATGTCAAGCAGTTGTTCCTGCAGACCAACGCGAAGGCGAACACGGTGCTGGGCGGCGTGGAGGCGCACACCGCGCTGAACCCGCTGGTGGTGGGCGCGGGCATCGGCTACCGGTTCTGATCATCGGCGAGACGCCGGCAGGCGCATGGCCTGCCGGCGGCGCGGCGGCGATTACGGCCGTGCTTCGATGATGAAGTTGAACGGCGTCTCCGTCGCCTTGCGTACGCTGGCGAAGCCGCCGCTTCTGATTGCTTCGCTCAATTTCCCCATCCCCGCCTGCGCGCCGAGCGCCGCGCCGACCGCCTGATCGAGCGAGGTGGGAACGCAGACCATCGTCGATGCCGCGTAGTAGAGCCGGCTGACCGGGTTGAGATTGTCCTCCAGCCGGTCGGCGGCGGCGGGTTCGACGACCATCCACGTCCCGTCCGGCTTCAGTGTCTTCCGGACATGGCGCGCCGCGCCGGCGGGGTCGCCCATGTCGTGCAGGCAATCGAAGAAGGTGACGAGATCCAGGTCGTGGCCCGGATAGTCGCCCGCCAGCGCGACCTCGAAGCGGCAATTCGCCGTTACGCCGTGCTGCTCGGCATGGCGCTGCGCCTGCTCGACCGAGGCGGGATGAAAGTCGTAGCCGACGAAACGGGATTTCGGGAATTGCCTCGCCATGATGATGGTGGAGAAGCCGTGCCCGCAGCCCACGTCGGCGACATCCGCCCCGCGTTCCAGCTTCGCGGCCACGCCATCCAGCGCGGGCAGCCAGGACTGGACGAGATTGTTCTCGTAGCCCGGGCGGAAGAACCGTCCCGTGGTGCAGAACAGGCATTGCGACTGATCGCCCCAGCCGACGCCCTTGCCGGTGCGGAAGGCGGGTTCGACCAGCGCCTGGTTCTCCATCATCACGGTGGCGAGGTCGAAGGCGCCTTGCAGATAGACCGGGCTGTCCGGCTCGGCCAGCACCATCGCCTGTTCCTCGGGCAACTCGAAGGTGCCCGCGGCGGGATCGTAGGCGAGGTAGCCCGAGGCCGCCTGATGCGACAGCCACTCGCGCGCGTACCGCTCCGCGATGCCGGCCTTGGCGGCGAGTTGCGCCACCGTCAGCGGACCCGCGCCATTCAGGGCCTTGTACAGCCCCAGCCGGTCGCCGATGCGCACCATCGGCACGCTGAACGCGCCGCCGAGGTCGCCCAGAACCTGACCGACAAACTGATGCAGCTTCGCTTCGTCCATTACCGCTGTCCTTCCGCGATGGTCGTGCGAAAACGACGCCGAGACGGAACAGGCGGGCGGTTCGGAATGACAGATCGGGATGCCGCGACCTGTCTCTCGCGTCGCCAGCTCTGCGGCGGTCACTGTAGACACGGCGATGCGCCGCACGCCCAGTGACGAGTGTCCCGCTTTCCTTCACATCGGTGTGATATCGTAACCGAGCTTACGCCGGCCGCAGCCACACCTCGCCCACCGCGTGATCCGCGCCCTTGCGCAGCACAACCGTGGCGCGTTCGCGCGTCGGCCGGATGTGGTCGCGCAGGTTCGGCAGGTTGGTCTCCGCCCAGACCCGCCGCGCCAGCGCGCGCATCTCCGCCTCGGGCAGATCGCCGAGATGGCGGAAATAGGAACCGGGATCGCGGAAGGCGGTGCGCTGCAGCCCGAGCAGGCGGTCCTCGAACCAGGCTTCCAGGCTGGCGTCCTCGGCATCGAGATAGATCGAGAAATCGACGAAGTCCGCGGGTGCGATGCCCGGCATTCCGTGCGCCCCGGGCGGGGCGGGTTGCAGAACGTTCACCCCCTCCAGGATCAGGATGGCGGGCCGCGCGATCCGCTGCGTCGCATCGGGGACGATATCGTAGGAAACATGCGAATAGACCGGCGCGTCGATCACCGGCGCGCCGCCTTTGGCGTCGGCCAGGAAGCGGATCAGGCGCGGCAGGTCGTAGGTTTCCGGGAACCCCTTGCGGCGCATCAGGCCGCGCTCCTCCAGCGCGCGGTTGGGGAGCAGAAACCCGTCGGTGGAGACCAGCGCCACTTCCGGGCGGTCCGGCCCGCGCGACAGCAGCGCCTGCAGCACGCGCGCGAAGGTGCTCTTGCCCACCGCGACGCTGCCCGCGACCGCGATCACGTAGGGCGCCGCGGGATGGGGGCGGCGGAGGAAGGCGCTTTCCTGCCGGCGCAGGCCGTGCCGGCCCGCGACATGCAGCGCCAGCAGACGCGACAGCGGCAGATAGATGTCGGCGAGTTCGGCGGGCGGGACGGCGTGGTCCATGCCGCCGAGCGCGCCGAGATCCCCGACCGGCAAGGCGGGCGGCGCGGCGGCCCGCAACGCGGCCCAGTCGGCGCGCGCGAAGACGCGGAACAGCGCACCGGCGGCGG
Organism: Pseudomonadota bacterium; assembly: GCA_018240635.1. Classification (GTDB taxonomy): domain Bacteria; phylum Pseudomonadota; class Alphaproteobacteria; order Acetobacterales; family Acetobacteraceae; genus JAFEFJ01. The sequence goes on from JAFEFJ010000181.1 coordinate 5,937, forward strand.
CGCTGTCGGCTGGCGGGGAAGGGGAGGCGGTCAGGTCCATGCGTGGCCGGGCGCGGTGCGGCGGTGCGCGGACTGTGCCGCATGGCGGCGGCGCGGGCAAAACGAAACGAGGGGGCCTGCGCCCCCTCGTCCCTTCCGCTTTCTTCTGGACGTTTATGCGGCGGCTATTTGCCTTCGGCGGTGGCCCAGGCGTGGCCGTGGACCAGGCCGTCGTCGTGGTCGTGGTCGAAGCCGGGCCGGCGGTGGTGCTCGGTCTCGTCGTGGAACTGCTCGGTCTCGGTCGAGCCGGCGAGCGCCGTGGTGGAGGACTTGCCGCCGGAGATCGCCATCGCCACCGCGTCGAAGTAGCCGACGCCCACTTCGCGCTGGTGGCGCGTCGCGGTGTAGCCCTCGGGCTCGGAGGCGAACTCGGCCTGCTGCAGTTCCGAGTAGGCCGCCATGCCGCGTTCCTTGTAGCCGCGGGCCAGCGTGAACATCGAGTGGTTCAGGCTGTGGAACCCGGCCAGCGTGACGAACTGGAAGCGGTAGCCCATGCGCGCGATGTCGCGCTGGAAGCTCGCGATCTTCTCGGGCGAGAGCTTCTTCTTCCAGTTGAAGCTGGGCGAGCAGTTGTAGGCGAGCATCTTGCCGGGGAACTCGCGGTGGATCGCATCGGCGAAGCGCTGCGCTTCCTCCAGGTTCGGCTCGCTGGTTTCCCACCACAGCAGGTCGGCATAGGGCGCGTAGGCCAGGCTGCGCGCGATCGCGTATTCGACGCCCATGCCGGGCTTGATGCGGAAGAAGCCTTCCGGCGTGCGGTCGTTGGAAATGAACGGACGGTCCCGCTCATCGACGTCCGCCGTCAGGAGCTGCGCGGAATGCGCGTCGGTGCGGCAGAGCAGCACGGTGGGCACGCCTTCCACGTCGGCCGCGAGGCGGGCGGCGTTCAGCGTGCGGATGTGCTGGCTGATCGGCACCAGCACCTTGCCGCCGAGATGGCCGCACTTCTTCTCGGACGCGAGCTGGTCCTCGAAATGCACGCCGGCGGCGCCCGCCTCGATCATCGCCTTCATCAGCTCGTAGGCGTTCAGCGGGCCGCCGAAGCCGGCTTCCGCGTCGGCCACGATCGGCGCCATCCAGTAGGTGCCGTCGCGCGTGCCCTCGCTCCGCTCGATCTGGTCGGCGCGGCGCAGGGCGGCATTGATGCGGCGCACGACGTTCGGCACGGAATCGACTGGATAGAGCGACTGGTCGGGATACATCTGGCCCGCCGTGTTGGCGTCGGCCGCGACCTGCCAGCCCGAGAGGTAGATCGCCTTCAGCCCGGCCTTGACCTGCTGCAGCGCCTGGTTGCCGGTCATCGCGCCGAGCGTGTTCACGTAGGGCTCGGTGCGCAGCAGGTGCCAGAGGCGGTTCGCGCCCATCTCCGCCATGGTGTGGCGGACGCGGAAGCTGCCCGACAGGCGCGCGACATCGGCATCGGTGTAGTCGCGGCGGATGCCGGCGAACCGCTCGGGATCGCCGAAGCTGGCGGCCATTCCGTCGGGGGCCAGGGCAGGGGTCGGGGTGGGACGCATGACGCTTCATCTCCTGGAAGGCGTGTGGTCTCGTCAATAATTCACATTGCCCCTGCGAAGTTTAGCCGGTATTTGCCCTCCGACCCCGCAATCCGGTCGTGGTCTTCACAGATCGGGCCACAGTTCAGTAAAGGTTGTAAATTTTCGTGCCCATGGTGAGCGTATGAGCCGCGCGCTGATCGGCCGCACGGTGCGGCGCCTCAGGGGCGAGCGGCAGTTGTCGCAGCAGGCGCTGGCGACGCGGCTCGGCATCTCCGCGAGCTACCTGAACCTGATCGAGCACGATCAGCGCGCCGTCACCGCCTCCCTGCTCATCAAGCTGGCGGAGACGCTGCGCGTCGATCTGGCGACGCTGTCGGGGGCGGAGGAGCGGCAGCTCGAGGTCGGGCTGCGCGAGGCCTTCGCCGATCCGCTGCTGGGCGCCGAGGCGGTGCCGGACGAGGAGGCGGGGGCGCTGGCGGGCTCGACGCCCAACGCGGCGCGGGCGGTGCTGGCGCTGTATCGCGCATGGCGCGTGGCGCGGGAGGATTCGGGCGGGATCGCGCTGCCGTCGGGGCGGCGCGTGCTGCTGCCGAACGAGGAAGCGCGCGACCTGTTCAACGACCGGGGCAACTACTTCCCCGCGCTGGAGGACGCCGCCGCCGCGCTGCTGGCGGAGCTTGCCGCGGAACCCGCCGAGATGAACCACGCCATCGCCGAACGCCTGCGCCGCCGCCACGGGCTTTCGGTGGTCGTGCAGCCGATGGAGGGCGCCTATCGCAGCTACGATCCGGCGAGCCGCCTGCTGTCCTTGTCGGAGACGCTGCCGCGCGAGAGCCGCGGCTTTCAGATGGCGTTCCAGCTCGCGCTGCTGGAGGCGCGCGAGGCGGTGGAGGCGGAGATCGCCGCCGCCGCGCCGACCACGCCCGAGGCCGGAATGCTGATGCGC
>JAFEFJ010000182.1 GCA_018240635.1 Pseudomonadota bacterium
CGCTCTCCCGCCTCGCGCCGCTGTCGCTCGCGGCGCTGCTGCTGACGCTCGTGCTGCTGTTCGGGTTGCAGGGCGAGCAGATCGTCGCGCAGCCCGCCGTGATCGCGCTGCTCGCCGTGCCGATCGTGATCCAGGTCTATCTCAACGCCGGCCTCGCCTACGCGGCGAACCGCGCGATGGGCGAGGCATGGTGCGTCGCCGGCCCCTCGGCGCTGATCGGCGCCAGCAACTTCTTCGAGCTCGCGGTCGCCACCGCCATCGTGCTCTTCGGCTTCCAGTCCGGCGCCGCGCTCGCCACCGTCGTCGGCGTGCTGGTCGAAGTGCCGGTGATGCTCACCGTCGTCTGGCTCGTCCGCCGCACCCGCCCCTGGTACGAACGGGCGTAGGGCGGATGCGGCAAAGCCGCGATCCGCCGGCTTGCGTCCTCCCGCCTACGCCAGCGCCGGCATCGTCAGCGACTGCAACGCCGCGTCGGCCAGCGCCAGATGCCCGCCCTCGGTCGGGTGCAGCTGATCGAAGAACAGGTAGCTGTTCTGCGCCGCCCCGGTCGCGGCCAGCGTGCCGCTGTTCGGGTTGTTGTAGTTGCCGCTCCACACCGGATCGGTCACGTTGGTGAACCCGTACGCCGCCGGGTCCGCCACCGCCTGATCGATCAGCGAGAAGGCGTCCAGCACGTGCAGATTCAGCCCGTCCTGCGCCGCCAGATCCGCGAGCGAGGCGCTGAGCGCGGCGTCGTAGGCGCCCGCGAACTGCGTCGCGGTGTGCGCCACGGCGCTCCCCTGTGCCGTCTCCTCGGGCGTCAGTCCCAGATCGGGCACATTCATGATGAGGAAGTTCTTGGCGCCACCGGCGGCGAGCGTGGCCACGAAGTTGGTCTCGTTCGCCACCGCCTTCATCACGTTCGACCGCGCGCCCGCGGGGTTCGTCGCGCTCGCGGCGATGGCGTCCAGCATGTCGTTCGAGCCGATCGACAGCGTGTACAGCGCATTTGCGGAAGGCGCCGGCACCTTCGCCTCGAACTTGGACAACTGCGCCGGCAGGTCGATGCTGGTTGCCTTGTGCAGCGGCTCCGTCCCGGTCTCGGCGTCGCCATAGGCGAAGTCGGTGCCGCCCTTCAGGCTCGGCTTCAGCGCCGGAAGTCCGAGATCGAGCGCCAGGTTCTCCACCCAGGTGATGCCGTTGGAGAAGTGCCCCTGATAGTACGGCTTCGACGGCACGAGGTGCAGCGTCATCGTGTAGATGTTCCCGGCGTCCGACAGGCTGTCGCCGAACGCATACAGCGCGCTGTATGTGCTCGTCGCGAAGCTCGGCGTGGCGTCCAGTCCAAGGCTCTCGGCGTCGATCAGGCTCATGGGCGGCGTTTCCCCGATGTCGTGCGTGGCGAGGTCTTGCATAGGCGTAACGCACCGTGACGCGCCAGGGAACCCGGCTCGCCGCCCTCAGCTTGCGCTCTCTCCCCATAACCGCGGGTCGAGGCGGACGCGCTCTTCCTCGTCCACGGCGATTCGCCTCGCATCGGGATGCGCGGGATTGACCACCGCGTTGCGGTCGCGCCCGCCCGTCACCGCGGAGGGCACGATCAGGACGGCGGACCGCGCCTCGCGCAACCAGAGTTCGCCGAATGCCCGCGCCACTCCGACATCGAATGGATCGTCCCATCCCGGATGCGCGGCAGCCTCGAATGTTTCATACGGAATATCCTCGGGCACGGCCGCCCGAACGCAGCGCGCGGCGCTTGGCGGCGTCTTGCGGTTGGCATGCACCATGATTTCCAGAAGCGAGATCGCGAAACTCGTGCCCGCGTAGATCGCTGCCAATCCCGGCGGATTCCAACGCTGTCCGAACAGCCGTGCGCCTTCGCCCGACCAGATCGGGTGCGTGCCCGTCGCAATGCGCCACAGATGCAGCGGCAAGCGGCTAAAGCGCCAGACCGTACTCGATGGCGTTCAGGATGTGCTCCGCGCGCCGCGCGCCCAGATCGGTCTTCGCCGCGTCCAACGGCGTGCGCCCCTCCAGGCGCGGATGAGGCGTGGTCATGAAGGCGCGCGCCTCGGCCTCCGAGCCCAAGGCGCGGCGCGCCTGCACGAACAGCCGGGCGATGCGCTCCGTGCGCTCGCTTTCCGGCGCCGACAGCCGCTCCTCGCGCCGCTCAAGCGTCGTCTTCGGCACCACGGTCCACTCCAGCGCGGCGATCTTCGCCTTGTCGTGCCCTGCCAGATGCTCGGCCACATGGCGCAGCGCGAAGCGCGGCAGTCCGCTCTCCACCGCACGCTGGATCAGTTCCGCCGAGGCGGGGCGCAGCGCCGGCATGGGCGTGCGGCGCACCCGGCCCGATGCCCCGGAGGCGGCGCGCGCATCGCCGGCATCGCCCACGAAGGCGATTCCCATCACGGCGGCAACGGCGCCGGCATCGTAATCGGCGAGCACCGCAGGCTCCTGTTCCAGATGGGGCAGCATGGCGTTCCATATGGGGTGACGCAACGCCCGAATCTACCCGAACGCCCCAATCTCACCCGAATGCCCAGGGCCACCGGCTGCCCGCCGCCCACAGCACGCCCGCCGCCAGCGCGCCCGCGATCAGGTCGTCGGCCATGATCCCCGCCGCGCCGCCCTGCCGATCCGCCCAGCCCACCGGGCCCGGCTTCACGATGTCCAGCAGCCGGAACAGCAGGAAGGCCGCGAGCAGGCCGAGCGGCGTCGGATGCGCGAGCCCCGCCAGCGACAACCCCACCAGCGCGAGCCACTGTCCCGCCACCTCGTCGATCACCACCCAGCCGGGGTCCTCGTGCGCGCCCCCGTCGCCCACGCCGGCCGTGCGGATCGCCCACAGCCCCGCCAGGCTCGCCGCCAGCACCGCCAGCGGCAGCGCCCAGGGGGACATGCCGCCGGGCAGCAGCATCAGCCCCGCCCCGGTCAGCACCGCCAGCAGCGAGCCCGCCGTGCCCGGCGCGCGCGGCGCGTATCCGGACCCCAGCCCGCTCGCGACCGCCACCGCAAGCGCCTTCATCCGATCGCCGCCAGGAAATCCGCCAGCGCCGCCTCCGCCGCCGGCTCCGCCAGCGTCGGCGCATGCCCGACGCCGGGCAGCGACGCCACCGCCATGTCGGGGCGTAGCGCCAGCATCTTCGCGACCGTCGCGGGCAGCAGGATGTCGCTTGCCTCGCCGTGCACCAGCAGCACCGGCACATGCGCCAGCGCGCCGAACAGCGGCCACAGATCGGGCGGCAGCGCGCCGGCCAGCCGGGCGATCCGCGTGTCCCAGTTCGGATGCAGCCGCCCGTCCGCGCCCTCGGCGAAGGTCAGCGCCGCCATCGCGCGCCACTCGTCCGCGGTCTCCAGCGACAGCGCGGGCAGCCGCTCGCGCAGATAGGCGGCGGCGGCGTCCATGTCGGCCAGCGACGGATCATGCGCGACGAAGCGCTGCACGAAATCCTGCCCCGCCGTGCCGATCTCGGGGCCGATGTCGTTCAGCACCACGCCGCGCAGCAGCAGCGGCCGCGCCGCCGCCAGGCCCATCGCCAGCAATCCGCCGAAGCTCGTGCCGACGGCCACGACATGCGCGAGCCCAAGCGCCGCGCAGGCGTCCATCGCGTCGCGCAGGCAGGCTTCCGGCCCGTAGCGCGCCACGTCGCGCGCCCGCGCCGATGCGCCGCGCCCGGCGTAATTCAAAGCCACCACGCGCCGCCCGTGTCCGTGCCGCGCCGCCACGCCCGCGAAATCCTCGCCGGTCCGCACCAAACCCGGCAGGCACAGCAGCGGCGGCGCCGCCTCGCGCCCCGCCTCCGCGTCTGTTTCCGGGTCGCGCCATTCGCGCACCGTCAGCGCCAGCCCGTCCCAGGCCGACAGGCGGTGGATCAGGGCGTCCATTGCGCCAGGTGCACCGGCGCCGCGTCGCGCAGCTTCACGCTGTAGACGAACGTGTTCTCCAGCACGCGCTGCACGTAGTTGCGCGGCTCGCCGAGCGGGATCAGCTCGATCCAGTCGATTATGTCGGGGCCGCCCGAAACAGGGCTGCGCGGGTCGCCGTAATCGGCCAGCCACTGCGTCACCCGGTGCGGCCCCGCGTTGTAGCCCACCACCGCCAGCGGCACCGATCCCGCGAACTGCGCGATCAGCCCGGCCAGGTAGGTCGTGCCCAGCCGCATGTTCAGCGCGGCATCCACCGTCAGCGCCGCGACGTTGATCGGCGTGCTGAGCGTGCGCCCCACCTCCAGCGCGGTCGGCGGCATCAGTTGCATCAGCCCGCGCGCGCCCGATGGGCTGACGGCCGCGACGTCGAAGCTGCTCTCCTGGCGCATCACGCCGAGCGCCAGCGCGGCATCGACGCCCGGCTCACTCGGCGGCTCCACCGGGATCGGCCAGCCCGCCTCGGGCAGCATCACCCCGTCGCGGCCCATGCGGCGGGCGATGAACACCGCCATGTCGGGCATCCCGAGCGCGAGGGCGAAGCGCGCGTTCAGCGCGCGGTCCGCCACGTCGGGGGCGAGTTCGTCCATGCGCAGGATGAAGGCGTGCGCGCGCCTGGGATCGCCCCAGGCCACCAGCATGACGGCGGCGCGCACCACCTCGCGCCCGGTGAAGTCCAGCACCTGCGCGCGCGTCGCCGCCGGGTCGCGCACCGCCCGCAGCTTCGCCACCGGGTCCTGCGCCAGCGCCAGGATGCCGAGCTGCCCGTAGAACGTCGTCGGCCAGGCCGCCGCCTTCGCGTATTCCGGCGCGGGGTCGGCGTTCCGCGCGGCGGCGGCGCGGCCCAGCCAGTAATGCGCCCGGCTCTGCGTCAGCGCCGCCCCCGACATGTCGGCCAGCGCCTGGAAGTGCCGCGCCGCGCCCGCCGGGTCGTTCAGCCGCCGCAGTTTCAGGAACCCCGCGAAGAACTCGGCATCCGCCACCTGCTCGGGCGAGCCCGGCCCGTGCGCCGCGGCGAGGTTGGCCGCGCCCGCCGCGTCGCCGTCCTTCACCAGCCGGCGCGCCAGGATCATCCGCTCCGACCACAGCGCGCCCGCGTGCTGGGGCGGCACCGCCGCCTCCGCCGCCGCCCCGCCCGCGGTCCAGAACGCGAGCGCCGCCGCGTTCTGGCCGGCGCGGCGCAGATAGCGCGCCTGCTCCAGGAACAGCCCGGCGGCGTTCCAGGGCGCCGCGCGCTGCGACGCGGTCAGCGCGGCGAACAGGGCAGGGGCGGCGGGATCGTCGCGCCGGAACGCAAGCCGCGCCTCGGCGGGCGGCCGGTCGGCGGGATCGAGCCGCGCCACCTGCCGCTGCGCCGCCGCGGCCTCGCCGCCCCAGGCGAGCGCGTCGAACCGCTCGCGCTGGTCTTGCGGCCGGATCGCGCCGGCCCAGCGCGCCAGGAAGGCGCGCTCGGCGGCGGGATCGGCGATGCCCAGCACCCAGGCGCGCCGTGCGTCTGCATCCGCCTGATCGGGCAGCGCCTCGGCGCAGCGCAGCAGCGCGGCCACAACGGTCAGCGGCGCGCGCGCGCACTCGGTCGCCAGCACCGCGCCATCCGCCTCAACCGCCAGCGCCTCCTGCCGCCGCTTCTCCAGCAGCGCCTGGTTCGGCCAGTCGGGGTTCTGCGCCATGAAGGCCGCGATCTCCGCCGCGCCCGCGCCGTTCGGCGCCAGCAGCCGGTAGTACAGCACCAGCTTGCGCGCCACCGGATCGGCGAAGCTGGCCGCCGCCGCCTCGGCGTCGGACCAGCGATCCGCGCGGATCGCCGCGATCGGGTCGGGACGGCCTTGCCCCGGCCCCTGGGCGTGGGCCTGGGGCGCCGGCGCGGCGGCGGCAAGCATGGCGAGAATCGCGGCGGCGTAGCGCGGGGCGGGACGCATGGCGCGTTTCTAGATCATCGCGGCCTTGCGGCGCATCCCCCGCGCGCCTAGGGTCGCGGACTCATCATACGCGCACGCGATGCAAGCCCGGCCTGCCCCAAGGACCGGCGCCGCGGCGGGGGGACAGCTTCATGTTCAAAGGTTCGCTGGTTGCACTGATCACGCCGATGCGCTCCGACGGCTCGGTCGATGAGGACGCCTACGCCTCCTTCGTCGATTGGCAGATCAACGAGGGCACGCACGGCGTGGTGCCGGTCGGCACCACGGGCGAGTCGCCCACGCTGTCGCATGACGAGCACAAGCGGGTGACGGAGATCGCCATCTCCGTCGCGCGCGGGCGCGTGCCGGTCATCGCCGGCACCGGCTCGAACAGCACGGCCGAGGCGATCGACCTGACGCGCCACGCCAAGAAGGCGGGCGCGGACGCCGCGCTGGTGGTGACGCCCTACTACAACAAGCCGACGCAGGAAGGGCTCTACCTGCATTTCTCGGCGATCGCCGATGCCGTGGACCTGCCGATCATCATCTACAACATCCCCCCGCGCAGCGTGGTGGACATGAGCGTGGAGACGATGGCGCGGCTCGCCAAGCACCGGAACATCGTCGGCGTGAAGGACGCGACCGCCAACCTCGCGCGCCCGCTGCACACGCGGCGCTTCTGCGGCGCGGGCTTCTGCCAGTTGTCGGGCGAGGATCACACGGCGCTCGCCTTCCTCGCCGCCGGCGGCGACGGCTGCATCAGCGTGACCGCGAACGTCGCACCCCGCCTGTGCAGCGACATGCACATCGCCTGGCAGGAAGGCCGCGTCGACGAGGCCATCGCGATCCAGGACCGGATGCTGTCGCTGCACGATGCGCTGTTCACCGAAACCAGCCCGGGCCCGGTGAAGTATGCCGCCAGCCTCCTGGGCAAGACCGCGGACCATTGCCGCCTGCCGCTCGCGCCGGTGATGCCGTCCACGCGCGAGAAGGTGCAGGCCGCCATGACCGAGGCGGGGCTGCTCAACTAACGCATGGCCGAGGCGAAGCCGAAGAAGAAGGGCCTGATCGCGCACGGCGTCGCGGCCCAGAACCGCAAGGCGCGGTACGACTACACCATCAAGGAAACCATTGAGGCCGGCATGGTCCTCAAGGGTCCCGAGGTGAAAAGCCTGCGCATGGGCCGCGCCACGCTGAACGAGGCGTGGGCCGGCGAGCGCGAGGGCGAGATGTGGCTGTTCAACTGCTACATCCCCGAATACCAGGGCGGCGTGCTGTCGCGCTTCGAGCCGCGCGCGCCGCGCAAGCTGCTGCTCAAGCGCAAGCAGATCGGCGCGCTGATCGGCGCGATCACGCGCCAGGGCGCGACGGTGGTGCCGCTCGACATCCACTTCAACGACCGCGGCCGCGCCAAGGTCCTGCTTGGCGTCGCCGAGGGCCGCAAGGCGCACGACAAGCGCGCCGCCGTCGCTGCCCGCGACTGGCAGCGCGACAAGGCAAGGCTGATGCGGGAGAAGGGGTGACCTGACTCGTCATGGGCCGCCCGCTAATCGTCATGGCCCGCGAAGGCGGGCCATCCCCGTCTTTCCTTTCCGCCTATACGCCCCAGAGACAGGGATGGCCCGGACAAGCCGGGCCATGACGGCGTCGAAACGGCAAGGCACCTGACATGACCGACGACCTCGAACCCACCGACCCCGCCATCCGCAAAGACGGCGTGGTGCGCGAGAAGCTGATCGAAACCAAGCAGGGCTGGGCGCGCGAGGGCCGGCTGCTGACCGGCGCGCACGCCGATCCCGCGCGCGACCGCCTGCCGCCCGGCCAGCGTCTGGTGAAGGACTGGCCCGTGCTCGATCTCGGCGTGCAGCCCGACGTGCCGCCGCGCAAGTTCCGCCTGGACGTGGACGGCATGGTGCGCCGCCCGCTGTCGATGACGCTCGACGAGTTCATGGCGCTGCCGCAATCGGACAGCGTCTCGGACATGCACTGCGTCACGCAGTGGTCGCGCTACGACAACCGCTGGCAGGGCGTCTCCGCGCGCACGCTGCTGTCGATGGTGGAGCCGAAGGACGAAGCCCGGCACGTCGTGTTCCACTCCCACGACGGCTACACCACCAACGTCCGCCTCGACCAGTTCGACCAGCCGGACGTGTTCCTGGTGCATCGATGGGAAGGCGAACCGATCAGCCGCCAGCACGGCGGCCCGGTGCGCGTGCTGATTCCCCGCCTGTATCTGTGGAAGTCCGCCAAGTGGGTCCGCCGCATCGAACTCACCGGCGCCGACCGCCCCGGCTTCTGGGAAACCCGCGGCTACCACAACAACGCCGATCCCTGGGCCGAGGAACGCTACAGCGGCTGAGTTCGCGACGGGTGGACCGCAATCCCGGCTGTGGCGGCGCTGGCTCTTCCTGGGCCGTCAACGCTCGGGAAGCGCGCCCCGCGACAGCAAGCGGCGCGATAGGCCCGCGAAGCCGCCGGTCGGTGGCGCGGGGCGAAGATCGGGCGCGGCGTCCGCCCGCGAAAGCTGCGCAAGCTCCGCCTGCGCCGCGGCCAGTCTCTCGCGCGTCTCGCTGACTTCCTTGTCAAGCGCCAGCG
>JAFEFJ010000183.1 GCA_018240635.1 Pseudomonadota bacterium
CGGCAGCGGCTTCGTCGCCCTGGTCGCCACGCTCAGCGTGATGCCGGACCTGCCCGTGGCGGGCGTCGCACTCCTGGTCGGCATCGACCGCTTCATGTCCGAAGCCCGCGCACTGACCAGCCTGATCAGCAACTGCGTCGCCAGCATCGTGGTGGCGATGTGGGAACGCGCCTGCGACCGCGGCGTGCTGGCTCGTGAGCTGAGCCAGACCTACGGCCGCACCGAAGCCGCCCTGGAAGAAGGACAGCCCGCATGACCGCCGCAGCACCCCGCGCCGCCGGGAAGGGGACCGCCGTGGACCTGAAGAACTGGATCGGCCGCAGCGAAACGGTTGCGGATGTGATCACGCCCACGCCCTGCGCCGCGCTCGCCGCCACGCTCGACCGCGACGCCGAACGCCCCGCGCCGGGCACCGCGCTGCCGCCGCTGTGGCACTGGCTCTACTTCCTGCCGCTGCACCGCCAGAGCGAAATCGGCCCGGACGGGCACGCCAAGCGCGGCGGGTTCCTGCCGCCGGTGCCGCTGCCGCGGCGCATGTGGGCGGGCGGGCAGTTCCGCTTCGATGCGCCGCTTCGCACCGGCGACGCCGTCGCCCGCACCTCCACCATCGCGAACGTGACGGAGAAATCGGGCCGCACCGGCAACCTCGTGTTCGTCACGGTCCGGCATGAAATCCGCAGCAACGGCGCGACCGATCCGGCGCTGACCGAGTTCCACGACATCGTCTATCGCGAGGCGCCGCGCGCCGACGACCCGCCGCCGCCTCCGCCGCAGCCGGCGCCCGCAGGTCCCGTGTGGCGCAAGCGCTGGATACCCGACGACGTGCTGCTGTTCCGCTACTCCGCGCTCACGTTCAACGGCCATCGCATCCACTACGACCGCCGCTACGTGACCGAGGTGGAGGGCTACCCGGGCCTGATCGTGCACGGCCCGCTGATCGCCACGCTGCTGCTCGACCTGCTGCGCCACCGCTTGCCCGAGGCCGAGGTCGCGACGTTCCGGTTCCGTGCGATACGGCCGACCTTCGACATCAATCCGTTCGAGGTCTGCGGCCTGCCGTCGGAGGACGGCCAATCGGTGCGCCTGTGGGCCAAGGACCATGATGGCTGGCTCACAATGGACGCGACCGCGACGCTGCGCTGAGGGAGGGAACGATGCGACCGCTTGAAGGGATCACCGTCGTCACGCTCGAGCACGCCATCGCCGCTCCGTTTGCCACGCGCCAGCTCGCCGATCTCGGCGCACGCGTGATCAAGGTGGAGCGTCCGGGCGTGGGGGATTTCGCGCGCGGCTACGATCAGCGCGTGCGCGGCCTGGCCTCGCACTTCGTGTGGACCAACCGCTCCAAGGAAAGCCTGACGCTGGACGTGAAACACCCGGACGCGCAGGCCGTGCTGAACCGGCTGATCGACGAACACGCCGACGTGGTGGTGCAGAACCTGGCGCCCGGCGCGGCGGCGCGGCTCGGGCTGTCCTACGCGGCGCTGTCGGCGCGCAAGCCCGGCATCATCGTCTGCGACATCTCGGGCTACGGCAACGACGGTCCGTACCGGGACCGGAAGGCCTACGACCTGCTGATCCAGGGCGAGGCCGGGTTCCTGTCCGTCACCGGAACCGAGGAAACGCCGTCCAAGGCCGGCCCGTCGATCGCCGACATCGCGGCGGGCATGTACGCCTACACCGGCATCCTCGCGGCGCTCCTGGAGCGTCAGAGGACGGGGTGCGGCCAGCATCTGGACATCTCCATGCTGGAGTCGCTGCTGGAGTGGATGAATTATCCGCTCTACTACGCCTTCGACGGCGCCGCGCCGCCCGCGCGCACGGGCGCGAACCACGCCACCATCTATCCCTACGGCCTGTTCCCGGCGGGGGACGGCAAGACCGTGCTGCTCGGCCTGCAGAACGAACGCGAATGGGCGGCGTTCTGCGAAACCGTGCTGCGCCGGCCCGAGCTCGCCACCGCCGAGCGCTTCTCCAGCAACTTCCGCCGCAACGCGGCGCGCGACGAACTCCGCGCCATCATCGTCGATACCTTCGCGGCGCTGACGGCGGAGCAGGTGATCGTGCGGCTGGACGCCGCCAACATCGCCAATTCGCGCGCCAACGACATGCACGAGGTTTGGGCGCATCCGCAACTGAAGGCGCGCGGCCGCTGGCGCAGCGTGGAGACGGAACGCGGCGTGGTTCCCGCGCTGCTGCCGCCCGGCTCCTGGACGGACGCCGAGCCGCGTATGGACGCGGTCCCGGCGCTCGGCCAGCATACCGACGGCATCCTCGCCGAACTGGGCTATGGCCCGGACCATATCGCGGCGCTGCGCGCCGAGACGGCCATCTGAACACCAACCCCCTCACCGGAAGGCCAGGATCATGCCATCCACCATCATCGATTCCGCCATCTTCGGAAACATCTTCTCGACGGATGCGATGCGCGCCGTCTGGTCGGACGAAAACCGCACGCGGCAATACCTGCTGATCGAGGAGAAGCTGGCGCTGGTGCAGGGGCGGCTCGGCATCATCCCGCAGGAGGCGGCGGACGAGATCATCCGCAACTGCGATCTGGCGAAGATCGACATGGCGAAGCTGCGCGCCCAGACCGAGCGCATCGGCTACCCGGTGCTGGGCGTGGTGTCGCAGCTCAACGCGCTGTGCCGCGACAAGCTCGGCGAATACTGCCATTGGGGCGCCACCACGCAGGACATCACCGACACGGCGACCGTCCTGCAGATCCGGCAGGCGCTGGCGCTGATCGACGAGGATCTCGCCGCCGTCTCGAAAGCGATGGCCAAACTCGCGCGCGATCACCGCGACACGCCGATGGCCGGCCGCAGCAACCTGCAACAGGCCGTGCCCGTCACCTTCGGCTACAAGATGGCGGGGCTGCTCGCCGCCGTCGAACGCCATCGCGAGCGGCTTTCGCAGCTTCGCCCGCGCGTGCTGATGGGCGAGTTCGCGGGCGCGGCCGGCACGCTCGCATCGATCGAAAGCGGCGCGATGGAGACGCAGGAGGCGCTGATGCGCGAGCTTGGCCTTGCGCAGCCGCTGATCGCCTGGCACACGGTGCGCGACACCATCGCGGAGGTCGGCGCGTTCCTGGGCCTTGTCGGCGGCACGCTCGGCAAGCTGTCGATGGACGTGAAGCTGATGATGCAGACCGAGGTGGGCGAGGTGTACGAGCCCTACGCGCACGGGCGCGGCAGCAGCAGCACCATGCCGCAGAAGCGCAACCCGATCTCGTCCTGCTACATCCACGCCGGCATCTCCGTCGTGCGCCAGCACGCCGCCGCGCTGATGGATGCGATGATGGCGGATCACGAACGCTCCACCGGCCCGTGGGAGATCGAGTGGATCGTGCTGCCGGAAGCCTTCTGCCTGCTGGCGGGCGCGCTCAAGCAGGCACGCTACGTGCTGGAGGGGCTGGAGGTGGACGCCGCGCAGATGCGCGCCAATCTCGACATGACGCACGGGCTGATCGTGTCGGAAGCGGTGATGATGGGCCTGGGCCGGCATATCGGCCGCGAATACGCGCACGACCTGGTTTACGACATCTGCCGCGAGGCGCTGCGCCAGAAGCGCCCGCTGCTCGACCTGCTGGCCGAAAACGCCGAGATTTCCGCGCACATGACCCGCGCGCAACTGGCCGAACTCTGCGATCCGTCCAATTATCTCGGCCAGGCCGGCGTGATGGTGGACCGCGTGCTCGCCAGCCTGAAGGATTAGAACCGCACGCACGCGAAGGGGGGGACGATGGGCAAGGGCATCCTGCTGGTTGCGTTCGATTTCACCCGGGCGCACGAGGACGAGTTCCACGACTGGTACGACCTGGAACATATCCCCGAGCGCGAGCGTGTGCCCGGCTTCGGCGACTGCACGCGCTGGATCAGCGTGGAGAACCCGAAGGTCGCCATCGCGAGCTACGAACTCGACAACCTCAGCGTGCTGGAAACGCCGGCCTACCGCGCGATCGGCGGAGATAACCTCTCGGTCTGGTCGAAGCGGATGATCAGGATCTGCAAACGCCTGCTGCGCTTCGAGGGCAAGAAGTTCGGCGCGGGCGCCGCCGAGTCGCCGCGCGGAGCCGGTGGGCTGCTGATCAACGCGATGAACGTCGCGCCCGAGCACGAGGCCGAATTCAACGAGTGGTACGACGGCGAGCACATCCCCGCGCTTTCCGCGGTGCCCGGCGCGCTGGCAGCCCGCCGGTTCCGCTCCGCCGCCTCGCCGCGCTACCTGGCGATCTATCACCTGCAAACGCCGGAGGTGGCGATGTCCGCAGCTTGGCAGACGGCGGCGAACACCCCCTGGACCGAGCGCATCCGCCACCATTTCCGCGACCGCCAGCGTATTCTCTGCGGGGCCTACCGACGCGATCGTTAAGGAATGGAGGCCCGTCTTCGGGCTTCCCCAAGATTGTCCCCGGACTGGGTTAACCTGAGAGTCGGCCACGCGGGCGTCGCAACCGCCCTGTGAAGAGTCCGGGGCTCGGAGACGACCAAGCTGCCAGCGTGTGCTGAGACGGTAATCACCTGGCAGTCGGTCACACCGGCGTAGCGCGCGACCTGTGAAGAGTCTGGGGCGCGGAGCCGGTGTGGCCATGCCGCCTCTGGCGGGGGTTAGGATGGTGTTGCGAGCAACATCAACCCTCTCCGGAGAGCCACATGACCACGGAACAGAAGATAGCACGGCGCAAGCTCAGCCTGCTCGAACTGGCGTCTGACCTCGGCAATGTCTCGAAGGCCTGCAAGGTGATCGGCTACAGCCGCCAGCAGTTCTACGAGATCCGGCGCAACTTCCAGACCTACGGCGCGGACGGGCTGATCGACCGGCTGCCCGGCCCACGCAATCCGCATCCCAGCCGGGTGCCCGAGGCGGTCGAGCAGGCGATCCTCGACCATGCCCTCGCCCATCCCTGCCACGGCCCGATGCGGGTGGCGCAGGAGTTGGTGCTGCGCGGCATCCAGGTCTCCGCGGGCGGCGTGCGCGGGGTCTGGCAGCGCCACGGTCTGCTGACCAAGCACGATCGGCTGCTGCGGCTGGAGAAGGCCACCGCTGAGCGGCAGATCAGCCTGAGCGACGAGCAGGTCCGGCTACTGGAGCGCTTCAGCCCGGAGTTCCGCGAGCGCCACATCGAGGCGCCGCACACCGGCGCGCTTGTGGCCGTCGATACGTTCTTTGTCGGCGTGCTGACGGGCGTCGGGAAAGTGTATTTGCAGACGGCCATCGACTGCGCGAGCCGCTATGCCTGGGCGCGCCTCTACCCGAACAAGCTGCCGGTCACCGCGGTGCAGTTGATCAACAACGACGTGCTGCCGACCTTCGAGCATCACGGCGCGAGGGTCGAGGCGGTGCTGAGCGACAACGGCCGCGAGTTCTGCGGCCGGGAGGACCAGCGTCCGTATGAGCTGTTCCTGCAGCTCGAAGGCATCGCGCACAAACGGACCCGGGTGAGCCGGCCGCAGTCCAACGGCATCGTCGAGCGCCTGCACCGCACGCTGCTCGACGAGCACTTCCGCGTCGAGGGCCGCAAGACCTGGTTCGAGACGATCGAGGAGATGCAGGCCGTGCTCGATGCCTACCTGGTCGGCTACAACACGAAGCGACCGCACCAGGGCCGCGGCATGAACGGCAGGACGCCCGCCAAGGCGTTCCGCGACGGCATCCAAAAGAACAGCAAGAAGGAGGACAAAACCGACCTGAAGACCGCCGCCTGATCCCTCAGTCGGAGGCGGCGACTGTCAGACGATATCCATATCTGTACAATCTATCTCTGTACAGCCGTCTCTGTACACGCAGCGACTACACACCCAAGCCCCTCGCTTTCACCGGCAGTTCAAAACGATCGAT
Organism: Pseudomonadota bacterium; assembly: GCA_018240635.1. Lineage (GTDB taxonomy): Bacteria > Pseudomonadota > Alphaproteobacteria > Acetobacterales > Acetobacteraceae > JAFEFJ01. The sequence continues at coordinate 5,842 of JAFEFJ010000183.1, forward strand.
TAATTGACGAGAAAATTTCTTCCAATCTTAGGAAGTCGTCCACGATGCAGGACGGTTCATCAACTGCCTGTACGAGCAACTCCTCAATTAGCGGGGACACCATCAGAGCCAAATCAATTTGTGGATCGGCCCCCTTACGGTATGCTCCCAAGTGGATAAGTTCTTGGACAGCAGAGCGGGTTTGCAGGATTTCCCGTGCCCGACGTATCAAAGCATTCTCGTGGTAACTATTGCCCTCAGAGGCATTCCGCGAAAGCGAGCGGATGACGTCAATGGGGGGGTATCTTCCTGCCTCACTTATTTGACGATCTAATATGATATGACCATCTAAAATACCTCGAACTGAATCGGCGACGGGCTCAGTCAAATCATCACCTTCGACGAGCACATTGAAGAACGCTGTCATAGATCCGCCAAGACGCGTTGGACCAGGCCCGGCTCTCTCCAGCAGTTTGGCCAACTCTGAAAAAACTGTAGGCGGATAACCCCGTGATGCTGGAGGCTGACCAGAGTTCAGGATCGTTTCTCTCAAAGCCAAACAAAAGCGCGTGATGCTGTCGAACAGAAGAAGTACCGATCTACCCTGATCCCGGAAGAACTCCGCTAGTGTCAGCGCAATATATGCCGCGTCTCTCTGCAATATTGGAGATACGTCGGAAGTTGCAGCCACAACGCAGGCTTTGCGAAGTCTATCTTTGCCCATATGGCCTTCGACGAAATCTCTTACCTCTCTACCCCTTTCTCCTATCAAAGCGACGACTGCGACGTCATAGGTCGAGTGACGCAGCAGCATTGAGAGCAGCGAGGACTTTCCAACACCGCTCCCCGCGAAGATTCCTAGTCGTTGCCCCTTTCTGCATGTCGCAAACAGATTGATCGCTCGAACCCCGGTTTCGATTCGAGATCCCAGCGCCTCACGCTGGCCTGGCACTGGAGGAGATGCGTGAATTGGATATGCCGTGTCGCCACATTGCATCGCACCGCCGCCATCGAGGGGCTGCAACAGAGCATCGAAAACACGGCCAATCCATTGATCAGAAATTCTAATCGAGGGCACCGTCGTCGGAAAACGAATAAATGCGTCGCTGGATAATTCAGTTGCATTTGAACCTCCCAACGGCAGCGCTCGTGCAAAGCTCCTTCCTTGCTCGACTATCTCGGAGATCAATCCGGGGCCAGACGGATCCCCTATCGTTAAACGCTTACGCGTTAGCGCGAACGGGTGGAGGCCGGAGATTTTAATATATCCGGCGCGGTCAAACCCGCTGGACCGCCCCGAAATCACGGACGGTGCAAGAGCCCCGGCCAGGGCCTGGATAGTTCGGAGTAGATCGGCTGCCTTTTGCGGCCTCATACCGGCCCCCCAAAGCTGCGGCAATTTCAGCTCCATAGAGACGTCCAGAAATATGTACATTATGCAGAATTTGAATATGGTATTATGCACGCATAAGTGGTATCCACGTTAGACATTCACGCGGAGGCGACGGTGCGCGTCCTACTGGTTGAAGATGACCTTACGTCCGCTCGCGGTATCGCCATGATGCTGAAATCATGGGGGGCCGTAGTAGACCAAGCCGACACGGGCGAGGAGGCCCTGGAACTTACGCGTCACTACGAATACGATATCGTAGTTCTCGATCTAATGCTACCAGACATTGAAGGGTACGACGTCGTCAGGCGCATGCGGAAAGCACGCAACGATACCCCCGTCCTTATTTTGTCTGGCCTCTCTAGGCCGCAGGCAAAAGTAAAAGGGCTTGGCCTAGGCGCAGATGATTTTATCACAAAGCCCTTTGACAAGTCGGAGTTTCTCGCTCGCGTGCAGGCTGTTGTTCGGCGCAGCAAGGGATTTAGTCAGCCAACACTTCACATAGGCGATCTAGAGCTAAATCTGGACAGTCACGAAGTAACAGTGGGAGGAAAAGAAGTTCATCTGACTGGAAAAGAATATTCCATACTTGAGCTTTTGCTGCTCAGAAAGGGAATAGTATTGACAAAAGAAGCTTTTCTGAATCATCTGTATGGAGGAATGGATGAACCGGAAATGAAGATCATTGATGTCTTTATCTGCAAGCTCCGGAAGAAATTGGCAGTCGCTGGCGCCCCCAACCTAATCGGCACCGTTTGGGGCCGCGGGTATATCATCCGGGAACCACATGCGGGTCCGCCTCCCGCACCAACGTCAGAAGCCAGAGCAATGAATTTCTTCGTGGCCTAGGTGTTTAGTCCCGGCATTTGGTGGAGCGGGTTGAGGATGAATCGATCTGGCTCGGTTTGCCAAGCCTTGCGGATGAACTCGTAGGGGGTGAGGCCCTTAAGGGTCTCTAGTCTGCGGCCGAAGTTGTATGCGGTGACGAAGTCATCGAGGTGGCGTCGCAGCTTCTGGTGGTTGTTGTAATGGTAGCGCCGGACGGTGGCATCCTTGATGGTCCGGTTCATCCGCTGTGGGGTTCGGAAACGGCGCTTCACTACCGGGGCGTGGACGGCCAAGCTGTTGTTGTCATTCAACAATGGTGA
>JAFEFJ010000184.1 GCA_018240635.1 Pseudomonadota bacterium
CGCCGAGGTGGACCGGCTGCGCGCCGCGGGGCAGGCCACGGTGCCGTCCACCATGGCGGCCGAGATGGCGGAGAATCCGTTCATGCGCGCGCACGACGTCGCGACGCTCGCGGACATCCGCGCCAAGAAAGACAAGTTCTGAAGGGAATCCGTCCGTGAAGCTCTATTTCTCCGGCACCAGCCCGTACGTGCGCAAGGTGATGGCCTGCGCGATCACGCGCGGCCTGGACGGGCGCATCGAGAAAGTGCCCACCAACCCGCACGAATCCCCGGCCGCGCTGGTGGCGGACAATCCGCTGTCGAAGGTGCCGTGCCTGGTGACCGACGACGGGCTCGCGCTGTTCGACAGCCCGGTGATCTGCGAATACCTCGACAGCCTGGGCGACGCGGCCCCGCTGTTCCCGGCGCAGGGCGCGGCGCGCTGGCGGGCGCTGAAGCTGCAGGCGGTGGCGGACGGCATCCTCGATTCGGCGGTGGGCACGCGCGGCGAGATGGCCAAGCCGAAGGAGGAGGCGCGCGACGCCTGGATGGCGCGCCAGAAGGACATCATCGCCCGCGCCGTCGCCCAGCTCGAAGCGGACCCGCCGCACAAGACGGTCGATATCGGTTCGATCGCGGTGGCCTGCGCACTGGGCTACCTGGATTTCCGCTTCGCATCCGACGACTGGCGCGCCGAGGCGCCGCGGCTCGCGGCCTGGTTCGAGGCGTTCGCGCAGAACCCGGGCATCGCGCAGACGGTCCCGGCCTAGGCCCTCACCCTCCCTCTCCCGCGGTGCGGGAGAGGGACCGGTGCTTCGTCAGCAGCGGTGGGGCAGCGGCTTCAGCTCGGACAGTTTCGCGTCCACCACGAAGTCGCCGAAGTCCATCTGCAGGTCGTCGGCCACGCCGTTCATCCAGTAGGTCATCGCCACCTCGTAGTCCGGCGTCTCCGACGGCGGCTCGCGGTCGAAGAAGGCGAGGCGGACGCGGGTGCTGGCGAGCGGGGTCAGCATGGGCCAGCGGCTGGGCGCGGGCTTGGCGTTCTTCAGGATGATGACCGAGCTGTCCTGCACGCCGCTCTCCACCGTGCCGTCGAACAGCGGCAGCGTCAGGAATTTCTTGCCTGCCTCCGCGGCGTCCAGGATCGCGGCGGTGTGGGCCATCGGGAACAGCGTGCCGGGCGGCAACGCCTTGGTGGTGCCGGACGGCGTGGTGTAGCGCGCCTCGCCGGGGCCGCCCGGCGATTTCAGGCTGGCCTCGCCGTCGGTCTGGCTGGTGACGGCGTCGTCGGTCATCTGCTTCATGTGGAAGCGGAAGCTCAGTCCGTCCTTGGATTCCCAGGTGGCGTAGTCGGACACCATCTGGATGTCCTGGCCGTCGTGGTTGGTGACGGTGAGCTGCAGCCGCTGGCGCACCGCCCAGCCGTCGCAGGCGTCCTCCACCTCGTAGCCCATGGTGCCCGTGGCCGCGATCACGTCGGTGGCGTGGCCGGTCATTGTGTCCAGCGTGAGCTGATACAGCGCGCGGTGGGCGGCGAAATTCGCGGCCGCGGCCGGCCGCGGGAAGGCCATCGCCAGCAGGAGCAGGATAGGCGCCAGCAGAAAAGTCGCTGCCGGAACGACGGGACGGCGCATAGGCTTGGCTCTCCGGCGCGGCTATCGGGTGAAGAACATAGGGGCGCCCCCCACGGGGCGCCAGGGAGGTGCAGGGCGCTCCCTAGCCGGCGGGTGCGTCGATCAGATCGAGGCGGCGCTCGATCCGCTGCAACCGGCGGTCCATGTTGTCGAGCCGGACCCGGGTCGCCGCGTAATCGACCTTGATCGCCGCCACACCGCGTGCGAGCGCGCCCATGCGGACGACGACTTCGTCCAGCTTCGCCTCGAAGCGGTCCATCCGCCCATCCAGGCGGCGCAGCAGAACCAGGACCACGTTTTCCGGCTGATCGCTCATGACCTGATCTTAGCAGGTTTCGGCGCCGTGCTCAGCCGCTCTTGGCCTTCGGCGGCAGGTCGAGCTTCAGCGACAGTTCCTTCAGCCGCGCGGCCGGGACGGGGGCGGGGGCGCCCATCATCAGGTCCTCGCCCTGCTGGTTGAGCGGGAACAGGATCACCTCGCGGATGTTCGGCTCGTCGGCCAGCAGCATCACGATGCGGTCGATGCCCGGGGCCGAGCCGCCATGCGGCGGCGCGCCGTAGCGGAAGGCGTTGAGCATGCCGCCGAACCGCGCCTCCACCTCTTCGGCCGGGTAGCCCGCGATCTCGAAGGCGCGGATCATGATGTCCGGCCGGTGGTTGCGGATCGCGCCCGAGGACAGCTCGATCCCGTTGCAGACGATGTCGTACTGGAACGCCTTGATCGTCAGCGGGTCCTGCCCGTTCAGCGCCTCCATGCCCCCCTGCGGCATGGAGAACGGGTTGTGGCTGAAATCGATCTGCCCGGTTTCCTCGTTCAGCTCGTACATCGGGAAGTCGGTGATCCAGCAGAAGCGGAAGGCGTCCTTCTCGATCAGCCCGAGATCCTGGCCGAGCCGGGTGCGGACCTGGCCGGCGAACTTCCACGCCTCGTCCTTCTTGCCTGCGGCGAAGAAAACCGAATCACCGGGCTTGAGGCCGCAGGCGGCGGCGATGGCGGCGGCGCGCTCCGGCTCCAGGTTGCGGGCGATCGGCCCCTTCGGCCCGTCGGCCGCCCAGATGATGTAGCCGAGCCCGCCCGCGCCCTGCTCGCGCGCCCATTCGTTCAGCTTGTCGAAGAAGCTGCGCGGCTGCTCGGCGGTGCCGGGCGCGGGGATGGCGCGCACGATGCCGCCGCCGCCGGCGATCTTCGCGAAAAGGCCGAAGCCCGAGCCCGCGAAATGCTCCGTCACGTCGGTGATGCGCAGCGGGTTGCGCAGGTCCGGCTTGTCGGTGCCGAACGCAAGCAGCGCCTGGTCGTAGGGGATGCGGACGAAAGGCGGGCCATCGACCGCGCGGCCTTCGGCGAATTCCTGGAACACGCCGGCGATGACGGGCTCGATCGTGTTGAACACGTCCTCCTGCGTGACGAAGCTCATCTCGAAATCGAGCTGGTAGAACTCGCCGGGCGAGCGGTCGGACCGGCTCGCCTCGTCGCGGAAGCAGGGGGCGATCTGGAAGTAGCGGTCGAAGCCCGCGACCATCGCAAGCTGCTTGAACTGCTGCGGCGCCTGCGGCAGTGCGTAGAACTTGCCGGGATGCAGGCGCGCGGGCACCAGGAAGTCGCGCGCGCCTTCCGGGCTGGACGCGGTCAGGATCGGGGTCTGGAACTCGGTGAACCCGGCCTCGATCATGCGCCGGCGGATCGAGGCGATGACGCCCGCGCGCAGCATGATGTTGCGGTGGACCCGTTCGCGCCGCAGGTCGATGAAGCGATATTTCAGGCGGATCTCGTCGGGGAAGCTCTCGTCGCCCGCAACCTGCATGGGCAGCACCTGCGCGGCGGACTGTACTTCCAGTTCGGCCGCGCGCAGTTCGATCTCGCCCGTGGGCAGGCGCGGGTTGACGGTGCCGGGCTCGCGGCGGACCACCTGGCCGGTGACGGTGACGACGCTTTCCGGGCGCAGCGCGTCGGCGGCGGCGAAGGCGGGGGAACCCGCGGGAAAGACGCATTGCGTGATGCCGTAATGGTCGCGCAGGTCGATGAACAGCAGTCCGCCGTGGTCGCGCTTGGAGTGGACCCAGCCCGACAGGCGCGCGGTGGCGCCGGCATCGGCGGCGCGGAGGGCCGCGCAGGTATGGGTGCGGTAGGCGTGCATGGCGTCAGTGTCCCGGCTGAAAGCGGCGCACACAAACGCCGCACGGGTGGGGGCGTCAAGGCGGGAGGGCAGTGCGGGGCCGGTTTCATGGTAGGATTGTGCGCACGGCGAGTGGCGCGATGGACAGGATGGATCGGAACGCAACGGCGGAACAGGTGATCGGCACGCTGCGTGCCCACGAAGATGCGTTGCGGCGGGCCGGCATTCGTCACCTGTCGCTCTTTGGATCGATGGCACGTGACGAGGCGCGGGCGGACAGCGACGTCGATCTGGCGGTGGAACTCGATCCGGCGGCCCGGATCGGGCTTCTGGGTCTGTCTGCACTGCAGCGGCGGCTCACGCACCTGCTCGGCCGCCCGGTCGATCTGCTGCCTGAGCCCGCCGAGAACCCTGCCCTGAACGAACGGATCGCGCGGGACAGGCGGCGTGCCTTCTAGGCACGACCCGGCGGCCTGCCTGGCCGAGATCGTCGAGAACGCCGACCGGATCCGCGTGTATCTGAGCGGCATCGACCGCGCGGCCTTCATCGCGAACGGAATGGTGCGCGATGCGACGGAGCGGTGCCTGGAGCGGATATGCGAAGCAGCGCACCGGCTGGGCGATGATGCCGCCGCGTTGATGCCGGGCCGGCCCTGGGGCGATATCCGAAGCATGGGAAACTGGCTGCGGCACGCCTACGACCGCATCAGTGCGGACGTGATCTGGAACACGGCACTGCACGACATCCCAGGCTTGGCCGCGGATGCGCGCGCGGTCCTGGCGAGTCTACGGTCCGGAGGTCCGCCCTCCGCCCTTTAGCCGTCGCCCGATTGCCGCGGTTCAGCCGCGCCCCTAGCGTTGCCGCCGTAACAGGGAGGGGCGGAGGATGCGCTTTCGGGATCGCGGCGTGCTGGTGACCGGCGGGGGCAGCGGGATCGGGCAGCAGGTGTGCTTCGCGGCCGCCGAGGAGGGCGCGCGGGTTGCGGTGGGCGACCTCGATCCGGCGAACGCCGAGGCAACGGCCGCCGAAATCCGCCGCCGCAAGGGCGAGGCGCACGCCTTCCGCCTGGAGGTGACCGATCCCGCCTCAGTCGCGCAGTTCGTCGAGGGCGCGGAGACCGCGCTCGGGCGGATCGACGTGCTGGTGAACTCCGCCGGCATCCGCGAGATTGTCAGCGTGCTCGACCTCTCATGGGAGGAATGGCAGCGCGTCATCGCGGTGAACCTGTCGGGCACCTTCCTGCCGAGCCAGGCCTTCGCGCGCCGCATCGTGGCGGCCGGCAAGACCGGCCAGATCGTCAACCTGGCCTCCACGCTCGGGCTGATGGCCGCGCCCAACCGGGCGGCCTACACGGCGTCCAAGCACGGCGTGGTGGGGCTGACGAAGGAGATGGCGCTGGAGCTCGGCGACCGGGGCATCCGCGTCAACGCGGTGGCGCCGGGCGTGGTGCGCACGCCGCTGACCGAGCGGTATTTCCAGGACCCGGCCTACGCGCAGGCGATCCGCGACATCCACGCGCTGGGACGCTGGGCGGAGCCGCGCGAGGTGGCCAACGCAATCCTGTTCCTGGCGGACGAGGCGAACGGCTTCATCACCGGCACGATCCTGACCGTCGATGGCGGCTGGACGACGGGCAAGCGGATGTAGCCGCGTCCCTCGGGCGCAAATTTTCCGGCGTGACGAAGCCATGCGCTTCAGGCGCATGATAGCGTCCGAAGCGGCTTCGCGGTCTCGGCGCGCAGAGGGGTTGGACAATGTCCTGCAGGAGTTTCCTGGCCGGAGCCTTCCTGGGCGCCGCCGCTTTCGCCGCGGCCGGCGCGTCCGCGGCGGATATCTGCCAGACCAACGACACGTCCTGCCCGACGACCATGCCGCTCGACAGCTATTGCGAGTGCACCGGGTCGGGCGCGCTCCAAAGCGGCAGGGTGGTGGAGGCCAGCACCGCGCGCCAGCGGGCGAACGCCGCCGCCATCGGGATGGGGCGCAGCGTCATGTCGGCGCCGGGCTACGGCAAGAACGCCGGCCAAGCCGGCTGCGGGGGCGGCGGGGCGCGTCCGAGCGATCCCGGCTGCCAGTAGCCGGTCCGGGCGGAGCCGCCTCCGGCGCTAGCCCGCGATCGCCTTCAGGCCGCGCATTGCGAGTTCGTAGCCGGCGATGCCGAAACCCGTGACAGTGCCGCGGCTTGAGGTGGCGATCTCCGACACCACGCCGCGCCGGGCGGGATTGGAGATGTGGACCTCGATCACCGGGAAGCGCACCTGCCCGATGGCGGCGACCAGCGCGGGATAGCCGCGCATGTAGCCGCTCGGGTTGATGATCGCGCCGCCGATCGCGGGATCGTCGTGCGCCTCGTACAGCCGGTCGATGGTCTCGCCTTCGATGTTGGAGTGGAAGATCTCGACCTCCACGTCCAGCGCGGCGGCGGTGGCGCGGATCGCTTCGTCGTATTCCGGCAGCGTCATCGGGCCGAACACATCGACCTGCGACTTGCCGCGCATGTTCATGCCGGCGCCGTGGATCACGAGAATCTTCATGGGAGTCAGTGTCCTTCGGGAAGTTCGGCCAGTTCGATCAGCATGTTCCCGGTGGCCTTGGGGTCGATGAAGGCGATGCGGCTGCCGCCATGACCCGGGCGCGGCGTTTCGTCCAGCAGGCCGACGCCCTTCGCCTTCAGCTCCGCCAGCGCGCCGTCGATGTCGTCCACCTCGAAGCAGATATGGAACAGCCCCTCGCCCTCGGGCGGGATCTGCCGCCCGATCGGGCTGTCGCGGGAGACGCCGTCGAGCAGCTCGATATAGGTCTCGCCCACCGGGAACATCGCGAGGCCGATCTGGCCGATCTTCTCCTCGTACTCCATCGTCAGGCCGAAGGCGTCGCGCAGCATGGCCATGCTGGCCCGCATGTCCTTCACCGCCACGGCGACGTGCTCGATGCGCTTGATCTTCATTGACTGTCCTCCCTCGGCCCCAGGGAAGCCTAAGGCGCGCGGACGGCGGCTGACAACGCGCCGCTGGACAGCCTGCCGAATGGGGACCATCTGTCGCGGCAGGAGGCTTTCCGATGTCCCAGACCCTGGTCCGTCCGCCGCCTGGCGGCTTGTTCATGCCGCAGAAGCAGCCGGCGAAGCCGGTGACGAAGCGGCTGGAGGTGGTCTCGGACTACCAGCCGGCGGGCGATCAGCCCGCCGCCATCGCGGAACTGTCGCAGGGCGTGCTGGCGGGCGAGATCGACCAGGTGCTGCTGGGCGTCACCGGCTCGGGCAAGACGTTCACGATGGCGAAGGTCATCGAGCAGGTGCAGAAGCCTACGCTGATCCTGGCGCCCAACAAGACGCTCGCCGCGCAGCTCTACGGCGAGATGAAGAGCTTCTTCCCGAACAACGCGGTCGAATACTTCGTCAGCTACTACGACTACTACCAGCCCGAAGCCTATGTCCCCCGCACCGACACCTACATAGAAAAAGACGCGCAGATCAACGAGCAGATCGACCGCATGCGCCACGCCGCCACGCAGGCGCTGCTGGAGCGCAACGACGTGGTGATCGTCGCCTCCGTCTCCTGCATCTACGGCATCGGCTCGGTCGAGACCTATGCGCGCATGGTGGTGAAGCTGGAAACCGGCGGGCGCATCGACCGCGACAAGCTGGCGAAGGGGCTCGTCGATCTTCAGTACCGCCGCAACGACGCCGCCTTCCAGCGCGGCACGTTCCGCCTGCGCGGCGAGGTGGTGGACATCTACCCGAGCCACTACGAGGACCGCGCCTGGCGCGTGACGCTGTTCGGCGACGAGGTGGAGGCGATCCACGAATTCGATCCGCTGACCGGCGACAAGACGCAGGCGCTCGACAGCATCACGGTCTATGCGAACAGCCACTACGTCACGCCGCGGCCGACGCTTCATCAGGCGATCGGCCAGATCAAGGCGGAGCTGAAGGAGCGCCTGAAGGAACTGGAAGCCGAGGGCAAGCTGCTGGAAGCCGAACGCCTGACCCAGCGCACCACCTTCGATATCGAAATGATGGAAACGACCGGTTCCTGCAAGGGGATCGAGAACTACTCACGCTACCTCTCGGGCCGCAATCCGGGCGAGCCGCCGCCGACGCTGTTCGAGTACCTGCCGGAGAACGCTCTGCTGATCGTGGACGAAAGCCACGTCACGGTGCCGCAGATCGGCGGCATGTATCGCGGCGACTACGCGCGCAAGTCGATCCTGGCGGAGTTTGGCTTCCGCCTGCCGTCCTGCATCGACAACCGTCCGCTGAAGTTCGAGGAGTGGGAGAAGTTCCGCCCGCAGACGGTGTTCGTCAGCGCGACGCCCGGCCCGTGGGAGCTTGAGCGCACCGGCGGCAGCTTCGCCGAGCAGGTGATCCGCCCCACCGGGCTGATCGACCCTGTGACGGAGATTCGCCCGGTCGAGAAGCAGGTGGACGACCTGCTGGCGGAATGCCGGACCGCGGCGCAACTGGGCGGGCGCGTGCTGGTGACGACGCTGACCAAGCGCATGGCGGAAGACCTCACCGAATACCTCACCGAGCACGGCGTGAAGGTGCGCTACCTGCACTCCGACATCGACACGCTGGAGCGCATCGAGATCATCCGCGACCTGCGCCT
>JAFEFJ010000185.1 GCA_018240635.1 Pseudomonadota bacterium
TCGAGCTCGCGACCTCGGTCGCCATCGCCTTTCCGCGCAGCCCGATGATCGTCGCCAATCTCGGCTGGGACCTCGCGCGCCATTCGCGCGGGCGCTTCGTGCTCGGGCTCGGCAGCCAGGTGCGCGCGCACAACGAACGCCGCTTCAGCGTTCCCTGGGTCGCGCCCGCCGCCCGCATGGGCGAATACGTCCGCGCCGTGCGTGCGATCTGGCGCTGCTGGGAAACCGGCGCGAAGCTCGACTTCACCGGCGAGCACTACACGTTCACGCTGATGACGCCGGAATTCTCGCCCAAGCCGATCGGCCTTCCGATGCCGCCCATCATGATCGCCGCGGTCGGCCCGCACATGCTGAAGGAGGCCGCCCGCCACTGCGACGGCGTGCGCCTGCACGGCTTCAATACCCGCAAATACCTGGAGGAAGTCGTCAATCCGGGGCTCGAGAAGGAACTCGCCGCCAGCGGCAAGAGCTTCGAGAGCTTCGAGGTCACCGGCGGCGGCTTCGTCGTCACCGGCCCGGACGAGGCGGCGGTGAAGGCGGCCGCCGAGAAGATCCGCTACCGCATCGGCTTCTACGGCTCCACGCCGCAGTACCGCGGCGTGTTCGACGTGCACGGCCTGACCGATCTCGGTGTGCGGCTGAACCAGGCGACGCGGCGCGGCGCGTGGAACGAATTGGCTGGCATGATCGACGACGACGTGCTCGACCTGTTCGTCGCCCGCGCCACCTACGACAAGCTCCCCGAAGCCATCGCCCGCCGCTTCGGCGGCGTGACGGACACGGTCTCCATCGACTTCCTCCCCGGCGACGACGCCCGCACGCGCCGCAAGGTGATCGACGGGATCAAGGAAATACCTGGCCGCTTCAAGGGCTATCGGACGAGCTGGGAGTAGGCGTCGCTACGCGAGCAACTCCTTTGCGGTCGCGATCACCCGGTGCGCTTCAGACCACAGCGCGTACGGCTCCAGCCCATCGAGCGGCGCCCAGACCGCTTCCGTCACGTCCGACCCGGCCACCGGCTCGCCGCAGATCCATTGGGCGCAGTAGTCGATGATGGTGTAGTGGTACTGCACCCGCCCCTCATCGTCGTGGCGGATGCTGTCCACCGTCGCCGCCAGCAATAGCGGGCCGACTTCCAGGGCGGTCTCCTCCAGCAACTCGCGCCGCGCCGCCGTCTCGGTCGTCTCGCCGATCTCCTGCGCGCCGCCGGGCAGCGTCCAGCTTCCAATGTTGGGCGGCTTGCCACGGCGCACCAGCAGCACGCTGTCGCCGCGCAGCACGACGATGCCGATGCCGACGATGGGCCGCGCCGGATACTCGCGGCCCGTCACGGCTTGGGCGCGGGCGAGGCGGCCGGTGGCGATGCCGGCGCGGGGGTGGCGGGCGGCGCGGCCTTCAAGTCGTCCAGCGCCGGTACCAGCGCCTTCCGCTTCCAGCTCCCGAGCTGGAACTCCCAGCCCTTGAGCCGCGCATCGAGCTTCGCCGCCGCGTCGGCCGCCGCCTTCGCGTCCTTCGCCCCCGGCGCGGCCGCCGCGGCGAAGGACACCCACAGATCCTTGCCCGCCTGCTCCGCCGTCGCGGTGATCGCGAGCCCGTCGGTGGTATCGAACACGGCGCTCCCCAGGCTCTGGCCCTTCGGAGCCTCCGCGGCGCGACGGACATCCTGCAAGGTCAGCAGTTCGAGGGCGTGCTGCACATCGTCCAGCCGGTCGGTGTCGAGTGGCGGGTGATCCGCAGGCTCCTGCATCGCCAGTTTCCCGCCGCTGCGTGCCAGAACCAGATGCCCGTTCGGCGTCGTGACGGCGACCTCGGCAATGCGTGGCGGCTTGATGTCCATGATGTCGCGATCGAGCCACGAGAGCGGATCGGCGTCCAGGTCGAGCCGTCCCTCGGCGAGCCAGGACTGTTCCTGCCCGGGCCGGCGGACATAGACCTGCTCGGGAAGGTTGCCGCCGGTGCGGGTGCGGGTATGGCCCGCGATCACCTCGGCGATGGGCTTGCCGTCGGCGCCCACGATTCGCACCAGTGTGGAGGTGGCGTCCTTTCCCGTGGGGTCCTCGACGCCGAGCCGCGGGAACAGCGCCGGATCGGCGGTGCGGCGCTCCATCAGCCTGAGCTCGGTCAGCCCGGTCAGCAGCGCGTGCAGCTTGCCCGCGTCCGCAGGGTAGCCGCCGCGTTCCGCGATGCCCCAGGCGCCGGTCGCCTTGTCCTTCACCAGCCGCAGCGTGGTCGCGCCGTGGACAAGCTGGATTTCCGCCGCCTGCTCCAGTTGCGGCGTCAGACCGGGGAACATCAGCCGGCCATTCTCCGCCGCCGTCTGCACGCCCGGCGCCGCGGCGATGTCGAGATACCAGCCCGCCGCGAGCGACAGGACCGCGAGCGGCACCAGGATCAGAAGGGCGCGCGGCCTCATGCGCGCGCCCTCATCCGGCGGCGGCGGCGCAGGAAGGCGAGCGCGATCGCCGCCAGCGCGACCAGCAGCGGCACCAGCACCACGTTGAACAGGACGAGTTGCGTCTGCAACCGGTCGATGTCGCGGTTGAGTTCGAACTGCACCGCGCGCAGCTTGCCGCGCGTCTCCACCATCTGCTGCCGCGCCGCGTCGATCGCCTTGCGCTGCTCGGGGGAGATCACGGCATCGGCCTGCTGCTGGCCGCCGCCGCCCTGGCGCAGCTGCCGCAACTGCTTCTGGATGTCCTCCAACCGCTGCTGAAGCGCGTGCTCGGTCTGGCGGAACCGCGCCTCGGCCGCCGCCTGCAGGCGCATCACGTAGTCGAACGGTCGGATTGCCGCACCGCGGGCGCGCAACCCGATCAGTGCGTCGCCGCCAGCGAGCGTGCCAACGAGGTTCGCCACGAACGCGCCGTTGTCGCTGAACGGCGTCAGTTCCTGCTGGCCGAAGAAGTCGCTCTGCCGCACCCAGAACCGGTCCGCGAGGATGTCGCTGTCGGCGACGACCACGATGTTGGCGGGCGACTTGGTGGCGGCGATGCGCTCGGGGCGCGGCGGGGGCGGCGACTCGCCCTTCTTCGGCTCCGGCAGGGGCGGCGCCTGGGCGAAGGCGGAGGTCAGCATCCCGTGCAGCCGCGCAGCGATCACGCGCGGTCCGCCGTTGGGATGGAAGCCCGCCAGGATCGCGGCGGGATCGGGCATCACGACCTGCTCCACCGGGATCGTGCCGGATTGCGCGCTGCTGGTCAGCAGCGGCGTGAAGTCGAGCTTGGAGTCCGGCTTCTTTGTCAGGAAGCCCGAGGATGCCACCGTGACCTGTTGCAGATCGGCGGTGGCGGGATCGGACTTGGAAATGCCGCCGCGCACGTTGAACCAGGCAAGGTAATCGACCGCCTGCACGCGGCTGTCGGCGCTTGCGCGGACGCGCCACGCGCCGTCGGGATCGGCGACGACCTGCTTCGGATCGAAGCCGATGCCCCAGGCATCGAACAGGCGCTTGAGATCGGATTCGGTGTCGCGCGGCGGCATCCCCGACGGGTCGGGCGTGGCGGCCTGCGCCTCGCTGCGCGGATCGACCATCACCATGAGCGATCCGCCGCGCATCACGAATTGATCGATCGCGTATTGCGTGGCGTCCGACAGATGCTGGGCCTGCGCGACCAGCAGCACCTTGATGTCGGGCGCGATCACGGTGGCGTCGGTCGGCACCATGCGGACCTGATTGGTCTGCCGAAGCAGCGTCATCACCGCATAGGGCTGCCCGCCGCCCTGGCCGCGCATCATCATCATCATGCGCGGATCGCCATCCAGCGGCAGCGAGGACATCACGCCCACGACGGGCCGCGCGGGATTCGAAAGCTCGTAGACCAGGCGAGAGAGATCGTATTCCAGGAACTGCTCGCGCTCGGGCCGCAGGAAGGCGATCGTGCGCTCGTCGTCCAGCAGGTTGGTTCCGGCGATGCCGAAGAACACCTGCGTGCCCGACTGATCGACCGGCACGCCCTGCAAGCCGTAGCCCAGCGCGCGGTCCTCGGTGTCGCTGAACGGCTCGGGCTGGAAGAATTCGAGCCGCACCTTGCCGCCCGAAACCTGCGCGTATTCTTCCAGCATCTGCCGCACGCGGTCGTCGTAGGTGCCGTAGGCGGGCAGCCTCGTGCCAAGGCCCGGCGAGTAGAACAGCCGCAGGGTGATGGGCTCCCTCAGCCCCTTGAGGATCGACACCGTGCCGGGCGAGAGCGTGTAGAGGTGCTGCTGCGTCAGATCGAGCTGCAGGCCTGACAGCCGCGCATCGGCGATCATGTTGACGCCGACGAGGATGCCGAGCACCGCGAGGACGCCGATCAGGTTCGTCAGGAAACGGCCGCGCATCGCTTCAATCCGCCCGGCGCGCTTCCAGGATCACCGTGTTCAGGAACAGGAAGAACACGATGACGCTGGCGAAGTAGATCAGGTCGTTCAGGCTCACGATGCCGCGCGTGAAATCCTGGAACCGCTCCAGCACGCCGATGCGGCGTGCGACGTCCGTCATGGCGGGCAGATGCGCGCCCAGGAAGTCCGTCACCAGCGGATAGGACGCCATCGCCAGCACGAAGCACAGCGCGACCGCCAGCACGAAGGCGATCACCTGGTTCTTCGTCAGCGCCGACAGCGCAGATCCCACCGAAAGGAACGCGCCCGCAACCAGGATCGCGCCCAGATAGCCGCAGGCGATCACGCCGTTGTCGGGCCGCCCCAGGAAGTTCACCGTGATGACGATGGGAAACGTCAGCAGCAGCGCGATGGCGCAGAACGCCCAGGCGGCGAGGAACTTGCCGATCACCGCCTGCGCCTGCGTCACCGGCAGCGTGAGCAGCAGCTCGATCGTGCCGCTCCGCCGCTCCTCCGCCCACAGGCGCATCGTCACCGCCGGCACCAGCAGCAGCAGCACCCAGGGCACGAAGGTGAAGAAGGGCTGCAGATCGGCCTGGTTGCGGTCGAGGAAGTTGCCCAGGTTGAAGGTCAACGCGCCAAGCAGCACCAGGAAGATCACGATGAACACGCTGGCGACCGGGGTGGCGAAGTAGCCGGCCAGTTCGCGGCGCGCGATGACGAGCGTGGTCCGCATCCCGGTCAGGCCGCCTGCTTCGTGGTCAAGGCGCGGAACACGTCGTCGAGCCGTCCCGACGGGTGCAGCCGCTCCAGCGCGGCGGGCGTGTCGTCCGCGACGATGCGCCCGGCGGCGATGACGATCGCGCGGGTGCAGACCGCGTCCACTTCCTCAAGGATGTGCGTGCTGATGACGATCGCCTTCTCCGGCGCCATGCGGCGGATCAGCGTGCGCACCTCGTGCTTCTGGTTGGGGTCGAGCCCGTCCGTCGGCTCGTCCAGCACCAGCACCGGCGGATCGTGCAGCAGCGCCTGCGCCAGCCCGACGCGGCGCTTGAAGCCCTTGGACAGCGTCTCCACCGGCTGCACCGCGACGGGTTCCAGCCCGGTCAGCGCCAGCGCCTGCTCCACCCGCCGATTGCGCGCCGCGCCGTGGTAGCCGCGCACGCCGGCACAGAAGCCCAGGAAGCCGATCACCGTCATGTCCGGATAGGTCGGCGCGCCCTCGGGCAGAAATCCCAACTCGCGCCGCGCCTGCACCGGACGGGTCTGCACGTCGAAGCCCGCGACGCGCGCCGTGCCCTCGGTGGGCGTCACGAACCCCGCGAGCATCCGCATCGTCGTGGACTTCCCGGCGCCGTTCGGTCCGAGAAAGCCCAGCACCTCCCCGCGCGGCACCGTGAAGCTGACGCGATCGACGGCGGTGAAGGTGCCGAACCGTTTCGTCAGGCCTTCGATCTCGATCAGCGCCGCGTCTCCCGCCCGATTGCCGGAGCGCCCGAATACCGCAACCGCCGCACGATGCAACCCGCCAAGCCCCGCATAACCAAGGATTAATCCGCGTTGACCGCGCGGGTGCGCGCGGGCGAGCATCCGCCATGCTCGAGGTCGTGGACCTTCACGCCGGTTACGGCGACGCGCCGGTCCTGTTCGGCGTGGGCTTCGGCGTCGCGCGAGGCGAGGTCGTCACGTTGCTCGGCCGCAACGGCATGGGCAAGACCACCACCGTGCGCGCCGTGATGGGCCTGATCCGTCCGCGCGGCGGCGCCGTGCGTTTCGCGGGGGACCGCATCGACGGCATGCCGCCGCACCGCATCGCGCGGCGCGGAATCGGGCTGGTGCCGGAGGGGCGTCAGGTCTTTCCGAACCTCACCACGCGGGAGAACCTGATCGCCACCGCCGCGCGCGCAGGCGGGGCGTGGTCGCTGGACCGCGTTCTGTCGCTCTTCCCGCGCCTTGCGGAGCGGCTCGACAGCATGGCGGCGCTGCTCTCGGGCGGCGAGCAGCAGATGCTCGCCATCGGGCGCGCGCTGATGACCGATCCGTGCCTGCTGATCCTGGACGAAGCCACCGAGGGCCTCGCGCCACTGATTCGCGAGGACATCTGGCGCGCGCTCGCGCAGCTCAAGCAGGCCGGGCTCGGGATCCTGCTGATCGACAAGAACCTCAACGCGCTCATGCGCATTGCGGACCGGCACGTGGTGCTGGAGAAGGGCAGGGCGGTGTGGACCGGCGACTCCGCCGCGCTCCGCGCCGATCAGGCACTCGCGCGCCGCTATCTCGGCGTCTAGAGGCGTTTCACCGCGAGAGATACGCCGCCAGCACGGCAAGCGCGAACATCGCGACCGTCGCATGCAACCCGACGACCGATCCCGCCACCGGGGAATCCCGCCGATAGGCGACGATCACGCCGAGCCCGAGCAGCAGCGTGAAGCCCAGCAGCCACAGCCCGATCGTGAACAGCCCCGGATCCCCCGACGCGGCGCGCCCGGCGCCGCCGATCAGCCCGAGCAGCCCGAGCGCGCCGAGCCCGCCATGCGCGGCGCGAACCGCCACCGGCGGCACGCTTCCGTCCGGGCGCAGCCGCAGCAGCGCGAGCGCGGCGCCCAGGATTCCGGCGAGCGCCAACGGCGCGTAAGGGGTCAGCAGCAACGACATCATCGGCGTGCGGTCCTTTCCTCCGCTATCCCGCTTGCAGGCTCGCCATCGCCGCGCGGCTGTCGAACAGGCGCAGTAGGGTCCGCACCGCGAGCCCGCGCGGCGAGGCGAGCTTCGGGTCCTTCTCCAGCAACAGCGCCGCGTCCCGGTGCGCCATGTGCAGCAGCCCCTCGTGCGCGACCGGATGCGCGAGCCGCAGCCCGCGCTCGCCCGATTGCCGCGTCCCCAGCGCGTCGCCGCCGCCGCGCAGGCGGAAATCCTCGTCGGCGATGACGAACCCGTCCTCGGTGTCGCGCAGCAGCAGCAGCCGGCGGCGCGCGGTATCGGACAGTCCGTCGTCGTGCAGCAGCAGGCAGAAGCTCGCCGCCGCGCCGCGCCCGACGCGCCCGCGCAACTGATGCAACTGCGCCAGGCCGAAACGCTCGGCGTGCTCGATCACCATCACGCTCGCCTGCGGCACGTCGATGCCGACCTCGATCACCGTGGTCGCCACCAGCAGCCGCGTGCGCCCCGCCGCGAAAGCGGCCAGAGCTGCCTCGCGCACCGCGCTCTCCTGCTGCCCGTGCGCAAGTCCCACGCGCTCGCCGAAACGTTGCGCGAGCACCGCGAAGCGGTCCTCGGCCGCCGCCAGGTCCATGACCTCGCTTTCCGCCACCATCGGGCAGACCCAGTAGACCTGCGCGCCCTCGTCGAGCTTGCGCGCAACCGCGTCCAGCAGGTCGGGCAGCGTCGCGAGCGAATGGAGCGTGGTGCGGATCGGCTGCCGGCCGGCCGGTTTCTCGGTCAGGCGGCTGATGTCCATCTCGCCCCATTGCGTCAGCAGCAGCGTGCGCGGGATGGGGGTCGCGGTCATCACCAGCATGTCGGTGCGCTCGCCCTTGGTGCCCATCAGCAGGCGCTGATCGACGCCGAAGCGGTGCTGCTCGTCGATCACCGCCATGGCCAGATCGCGATAGGCCACGGCTTCCTGGAACAGCGCGTGGGTGCCGACCACCATGCGCACCGAGCCATCGGCCAGCCCGCGCAGCAGCAGGGCGCGGGGGCGGCCCTTCACCGCGCCGGTCAGCAGCGCCACCGGCTCGGGCGACAGCGCCGACAGGGTGCGGTGGTGCTGCTGCGCCAGCAGTTCGGTCGGCGCCATCAGCGCCGCCTGCGCGCCCGCCTCCACGGCACGCAGCATCGCCAGCAGCGCGACCAGCGTCTTGCCCGATCCGACATCGCCCTGCAGCAGGCGCAGCATCCGGCGCGGCGCGGCAAGGTCGGCATCGATCTCCGCAAGCGCGCGGGTCTGCGAGGCGGTCAGAGGATGGCC
>JAFEFJ010000186.1 GCA_018240635.1 Pseudomonadota bacterium
GTCGGGATGACGAAGCGGTCCTCGTAGTTCGCGATCGCCATCAGCCGGTACATCTCCTCGATGTCCTGGCCGGTGAGGCCGACGCGCTGCGCCAGTGCCTCGTCGATCACGCCATCGACCGTCTTGCCGCGCATGTAGCCGCGCATGGCGAGCATCCGATCCAGCGCGAGCTCCACCGGCGCGGTGCGTCCGGCGGTGAGCAGGTTGGCGAGGTACTGAACGGGGATGCGCAGGGACTTCACGTCCGGCAGGCCGCCGACCGCGCCAAGGTCGCCGCGCGCGGCCGCGCCCTGGATCGGGCTGAGCGGCGGCACGTACCAGACCATCGGCAAGGTGCGGTATTCGGGATGCAGCGGGAACGCGATCTTCCAGTCCATCGCCATCTTCCAAACGGGCGAACGCTTGGCGGCTTCCAGCCAGTCTTCCGCGATGCCGTCGCGGCGCGCCTGCGCCTGCACCTGCGGATCGCACGGATCGAGAAAGATCCTGAGCTGGGCTTCGTAAAGGTCGCCCTCGTCGGGGACGGACGCGGCTTCCTGGATGCGGTCGGCATCGTAGAGAACGACGCCGAGATAGCGGATGCGGCCGACGCAGGTTTCCGAGCAGACCGTCGGCTGGCCCGCCTCGATCCGCGGGTAGCAGAAGATGCACTTCTCCGACTTTCCGGAGGACCAGTTGTAGTAGATCTTCTTGTAGGGGCAGCCGGAGACGCACATGCGCCAGCCGCGGCACTTGTCCTGATCGACCAGGACGATGCCGTCCTCCTCGCGCTTGTAGATCGCGCCGGATGGGCAGGCTGCGCCGCAGGCCGGATTGAGGCAGTGCTCGCACAGGCGCGGCAGATACATCATGAAGGTGTTTTCGAAGGCGCCGTAGATTTCCTTCTGCACGCCCTCGAAGTTCGCGTCCTGGCTGCGCTTGCTGAACTCGCCGCCCAGGATCTCCTCCCAGTTGGGGCCCCACTTGATCTTCTCCATCCGCTCGCCGGAGATCAGCGAGCGGGGGCGCGCGGTCGGCATGACCTTGCCTTCCGGCGCGGTCTGCAGGTGGCCGTAATCGAAGGTGAAGGGCTCGTAGTAGTCGTCGATCTCCGGAAGGTCGGGATTTGCGAAGATGTTGGCGAGCACGCGCCACTTGGCGCCGATTCGCGGCTCGATGGAGCCGTCCGCCTTGCGGTGCCAGCCGCCCTTCCAGCGCTTCTGGTTTTCCCAGTCGCGGGGATAGCCGACGCCCGGTTTCGTTTCGACGTTGTTGAACCAGGCGTATTCAACGCCTTCCCGGCTGGTCCACACGTTCTTGCACGTCACCGAACAGGTGTGGCAGCCGATGCACTTGTCGAGGTTGAGCACCATCGCGATCTGCGCGCGGACCTTCATCGCACGGTCTCCTTCGTGGCGGCCCGTTCGCCGTCGAGCCAGTCGATCCTGCTCATGCGCCGGATGATGATGAACTCATCGCGGTTCGAGCCAACCGTGCCGTAGTAGTTGAAGCCGTAGGACTGCTGCGCGTAGCCGCCGATCATGTGCGTGGGCTTGAGCACGGTGCGGGTCACGGAGTTGTGGATGCCGCCGCGCCTGCCGGTGATTTCGCTGCCCGGCATGTTCACGATCTTCTCCTGCGCGTGGTACATCATCGCCATGCCGGGATTGACGCGCTGGGACACCACCGCGCGCGCCACCAGCGCGCCATTGGCGTTGTATGCCTCGACCCAGTCATTGTCGGCGATGGACGCGCGCCTGGCGTCCTCCTCGCTGAGCCAGATCACCGGACCGCCGCGATTCAGCGTCAGCATCAGCAGGTTGTCGCTGTAGGTGCTGTGGATGCCCCACTTCTGATGCGGGGTGATGAAGTTCAGCGCGATCTCGGGGTTGCCGTTCCCGTGCCTGCCCTGCACCGGCGCGAGCGCCTTCGTATCCACGGGCGGGCGCCACGTAACCAGCGCCTCGCCGAAGGCGCGCATCCAGAGATGGTCCTGGTAGAGCTGCTGGCGCCCGGTCAGCGTGCGCCAGGGGATCAGCTCATGCACGTTCGTGTAGCCGGCGCTGTAGCAGACCTTCTCGCTCTCGATGCCCGACCATGTGGGCGAGGAGATGATCTTCCGAGGCTGCGCCTGCACGTCGCGGTAGCGGATCTTCTCGTCTTCCTTGGCGAGCGCGAGATGCGCGTGTTCGCGTCCGGTGATCTTGGCGAGCGCTTCCCAGGACTTCACGGCCACCTCGCCGTTCGTCTCCGGCGCGAGGGTTAGCACGGCCTCGATCGCGTCGATGTCGGTATCGAGCCTGGGCTGGCCGTTCGCGGCGACGCCGTTCAGGTCGCGCAGGTAATCGACTTCGTGGCGCGTGTTCCAGCCAATGCCCTTGCCTCCGTTGCCGGCGGTTTCCAGCAGCGGACCGAGGGAGGTGAAGCGTTCGTAGAGCTTCGGATAATCCCGCTCCACGACGGCGACGTTCGGCATCGTCCGGCCCGGCACGGGCAAGGCGGCGCCGGATTTCCAGTCGGCGACATCGAAGGGCTGCGCGAGTTCACCGGGCGTGTCGTGCTGGATCGGCGAGAGCACGACATCGGTCTCGCGCCCCAGCACCTCGGGCGCCACTTCGGAAAAGGCGCGCGCGATGCCCTTGTAGATCTCCCAGTCCGACCGGGCTTCCCACGCCGGGTCCACCGCCGCCGAGAGCGGATGGATGAAGGGATGCATGTCGGAGGTGTTGAGGTCGTTCTTCTCGTACCACGTCGCCGTGGGCAGCACGATGTCGGAATAGACGCAGGTGGTGGACATGCGGAAGTCGAGCGTGACCAGCAGATCCAACTTCCCTTCCGGCGCGTGCGCGTGCCACGCGACCTCCTGCGGCTTCTCGCGCCCCTCCGCGCCCAGGTCCTTGCCCAGCACGCCGTTCGATGTGCCCAGCAGGTGCTTGAGGAAATACTCGTGCCCCTTGCCGGACGAGCCGAGAAGGTTGGAGCGCCAGACGAACATGTTGCGCGGCCAGTTCGCCGGATCGTCGGGATCGTGGCAGGAAAGTTCAAGCTCGCCGTCGCGGAGCGCGCGCGCGACGTAATCCTTCGGCTCCAGCCCCGCGTTCTTCGCGCGCGCGGCGATGCCGAGCGGGTTCTGCTTGATCTGCGGGGCGGACGGCAGCCAGCCCATCCGTTCCGCGCGCACGTTGTAGTCGATCAGCGCACCGCCCCATTCGCCCGTCGGCGCGGTGGGCGAGAGAATGTCCGAGACGTTCAGCGTCTCGTATCGCCACTGGTCCGTGTGTGCGTAGAAGAACGACGTGCTGTTCTGCTGGCGCGGCGGGCGGTTCCAGTCGAGCGCGAAGGCGACCGGCGCCCATCCGGTCTGCGGCCGCAGCTTTTCCTGGCCCACATAGTGCGACCAGCCGCCGCCGGACTGGCCGATGCAGCCGCAGAACACCAGGAGATTGATGATCCCCCGGTAGTTCATGTCCATGTGATACCAATGGTTCAGGCCCGCGCCGAGGATGACCATCGAGCGGCCCTTGGTCTTTTCCGCGTTGGACGCGAATTCCCGCGCGACATGGACGATCTGGTGGCGCGGCACGCCGCAGACGCGCTCCGCCCAGGCGGGGGTGAAGGGCTTGTCCTCCTCGTAGTCCGTCGCGGTGTCGTCGTCGCCGAGACCGCGGCCGAGGCCGTAGTTGGCGCACATCAGGTCGAACACCGTCGCGACGAGGACGCTGCCGTCCTTCAGGTCCAGCGTGCGCGCGGGGACGTTGCGCGTCAGCACATCGGGGTGGCCGGTCGCGACGAAGTCGTGCGGCGCGGTGCCGCCGAAATAGGGGAAGGCGACGGACACGGCGGGCGCAGCGCCGATCTGGCTCAGCGCAAGTTCGACATCCGTGCCGCCGCTTTCCTTCGCCTCCAGGTTCCACTTGCCCGCCTCGCCCCAGCGGAAGCCGATGGAGCCGCGCGGGACGACCGGCGCCCCTGCCCCGTCCAGCGCGACCGTCTTCCATTCGGGATTGTTCGGCTCGCCCAGGCCATCCGCGAAATCCGATGCGCGCAGCAGGCGCTCCGGCACGTAGCGATCGCCTTGCCGCACGAGACGGACCAGCATCGGCAGGTCGGTGTAGCGGCGCGCGTAGTCATCGAAATACGGCACCGTGCGATCGAGGTAGTATTCGCGCAGGATCACGTGGCCCATCGCCATCGCGAGCGCGGCGTCGGTGCCCTGCTTGGGATGCAGCCAGAGATCGGCGAACTTCGTCGCCTCCGCGTAATCGGGCGAGACGACGACGCTCTTGGTGCCCTTGTAGCGGACCTCGGTGTAGAAATGCGCATCCGGCGTGCGCGTCTGCGGCACGTTGGAGCCCCAGAGCATCAGGAAGCCGGCGTTGTACCAGTCGGCACTTTCAGGAACGTCGGTCTGTTCGCCCCAGGTCATCGGGCTGGCCGGCGGCAGGTCGCAGTACCAGTCGTAGAAGCTCATGCTGACGCCGCCCAGCAGCGACAGGTAGCGCGCGCCCGCGGCGTAGGAGACCATCGACATGGCCGGAATCGGGGAGAAGCCGATCACCCGGTCGGGGCCGTAGGTCTTGGCGGTGTAGGCGTTGGCGGCGGCGATGATCTCGTTGACCTCGTCCCAGCCGGCGCGGACGAAGCCGCCGAGGCCGCGCTTCTGCGTGTAGCTTGCGCGCTTCTCCGCGTCCTCGACGATGGAGGCCCAGGCCGCGACCGGCGCCCGCAGCGCGCGTGCCTCGCGCCACAGCTTGAGCAGGCGCCCGCGCACCATCGGGTGCTTCACCCGGTTGGCCGAGTAGAGGTACCAGGAATAGCTGGCGCCGCGCGCGCAGCCGCGCGGCTCGTGGTTCGGCAGATCGGGCCGCGTGCGGGGGTAGTCGGTTTGTTGCGTTTCCCACGTGACGATCCCGCCCTTGACGTAGATCTTCCACGAGCAGGACCCGGTGCAGTTCACGCCATGGGTGGAGCGGACGATCTTGTCGTGCTGCCAGCGCTTCCGGTAGCCGTCCTCCCACTCCCGCGGTTCGTCCGTCACCACGCCATGACCGCCGGCGAAGCGATCCGCGCGCCGCCGGAAGAACGTCAGCCTGTCCAGGAAATGGCTCATCCGAACCGGTCCACTCCGCGCCACGGAGCGCCGTAAGGGCGCCCGGACGGCGAAATTCCCGCGGAGCCGGCTGCCGGACATTGACGTGGATCAACACATGGCGTGACCGATCACGGCAATTTGCGTGACGTAGATCACGTCATGTTTCCGCCGAGGATTGGCCGCCGCATGGAACTTGAATCGTCCCCGGACCTCTCCCAGGCCGACCCGGACCGGGCGGCGCCGATCAGCCCGGCAGGCGCCCGGGAATGGCTCCGGCTGACGCCCTGGCTCGCGGGCGTGCCCGCCGGAACACTCGGCCGGCTGGCAGGGGAGGCCCTGGTGCACCGGGTGCCCGCGGGCAGCATGATCTTCGAGCAGGCCGAGACGCCGGTGTTTGCGACCCTGCTGGTGTGCGGCACAGTCGGGCTTCTGGCGGTGCGCGATGCGGCGGAATCGCTCGTCGAACTCGCAACACCCTTCGACATGTTGCTGCCCGCGGCGGTGCTGAACCGGCAGCCCTATCTGCTGCGCGCGCGCGTGCTGGAGGAAGCGCATCTGCTGCTGATCCCGGCCGCCGCCTTCCGCGATGCTGTGGCCGCCGACCACGCGCTGTGCCTCGCGATCCTTGCGCTGCAGGCGGCGCAGTTCCGCCGGCAGGTGCGCCACATCAAGAACATGCAGCTCCGCTCGGCCGTGGAGCGCGCCGGCACCTATCTGCTGCGCCTGGCGCAGGGCCAATCGGCACGCAGGCCGATCCGCCTGCCGATGGAAAAGCGGCTGATCGCGTCGCAGCTCGGCATGACGCGCGAGACATTCTCGCGCGCGCTGTCGGCGATGGCGAAGCACGGACTGAAAGTGGATGGCGACGTGCTGGTCATCGAGGACCTGGAGCGCGCGCGGGCCAGGTTTCCGCTCGATCCGCTGATCGACGGCGACGAGGCGATCAATCCCGTCATGAAGGCTGAGTTCCGGGCGGCCGGCGCGCCCCATGGAGAACCACAATGAGCGACGCGACGTTCGAGACGGGCGCACAAAGCCGCGCGCTCTGGCTTTCCACCTTCGCCTTCACGATCTGCTTCGCCGTCTGGACGATCTTCGCGATCATCGGCATCCAGATAAAGCAGTCGCTCGGGCTGACCGACACGCAGTTCGGCCTGCTGGTCGGCATGCCGGTTCTGACCGGATCGCTGATCCGGCTCATCCTGGGCATCTGGGCCGATCAGTACGGCGGCCGGATCGTCTTCTTCCTGACGATGATCGCCGCCGCGGCGATGACCGCGTTGCTGACCTTCGCCCACGACTATCCGACATTCCTTCTGGCCGCGCTGGGCGTCGGCATCGCGGGCGGGTCCTTCGCGGTGGGCGTCGCCTATGTCGCGAAGTGGTTTCCCAAGAGCAAGCAGGGCACCGCGCTCGGCATCTTCGGCGCCGGCAATGTCGGCGCTGCCGTCACCAAGTTCTGCGCGCCGACTGTGATGGTGCATTACGGCTGGCAGACGGTCGCGTATGTCTGGACGGGGGTTCTTGCGGTCACCGCATTCGTGTTCCTGTTCGGAACCAAGGACGATCCCGACCTGGCCCGCAGGCGCGCGGAACACCGCAAGCCGGAGTCGCTTGCCGCGCAGCTCGCGCCGCTTGCCAACGTGCAGGTATGGCGCTTCTCCCTGTATTACTTCTTCGCCTTCGGGGGCTTCATCGCGCTGGCGCTGTGGCTGCCGCGCTACCTGATCGGCGTCTATCACCTCGACGTGGTTTCGGCCGGAATGATCGGCGCGGCATATTCAGTGCCCGCGAGCGTCTTCCGCGCCTATGGCGGGCACCTGTCCGACAAGTTCGGCGCGCGGCGGGTCATGTACTGGACATTCCTGGTTGGCGTCGCCTGCACCTTCGTCCTGTCCTATCCGCCGACGTCCTACGTGATGGAGGGCATCCGCGGGCCGGTGTCGTTCTCGACGCGGATCGGGATCACGGGCTTCATCGCGATCGCGGCGGTGCTGGGCTTCTTCATGAGCCTGGGCAAGGCGGCCGTGTACAAGCACATCCCTGTCTATTACCCCGACCGGGTCGGCGCCGTGGGCGGCGTGGTGGGGCTTGTCGGCGGCCTGGGCGGCTTCGTCCTGCCCATCGCGTTCGGCGCGCTTAACGACCTGACCGGGATATGGCAGAGCTGCTTCTGGCTGCTGTTCGCGATCGTGGTCGTCTCGCTGATCTGGATGCACCTGGCGGTCCGGCAGATGGAAAGCGCGGCGCTGACCGAGGGCGTGGCCCGCGCGGCCCTGCCGGAGCTGCCGGAAATGCAGCCGATCCACGGCCCGGCGCAGCAGGGCGCGCTTGCGGCGGGCGGCGCGATCCAGGACTGGCGGCCGGAGGACACCGAGTTCTGGAACCAGACTGGGCGGCGGATCGCGCGCCGCAATTTGTGGATCTCGGTGCCGTGCTTGCTGCTGTCCTTCGCGATCTGGATGGTGTGGTCCGTTGTCGTCGCGAAGCTGCCGGGCGTGGGCTTCCGGTTCACCAACGATCAGTTGTTCTGGCTGGCCGCGATGCCGGGCATTTCGGGTGCGACTCTGCGGGTGTTCTACGCCTTCATGCCCGCCATGTTCGGCGGCCGTCTCTGGACGACGCTGACCACGTGGTCGCTCATGCTTCCCGCGGTCGGCATGGGGCTGGCGGTGCAGGATCCCGCGACGCCGTACTGGATCTTCCTGGCGTGCTCGCTGGGCTGCGGCCTGGGCGGCGGCAACTTCGCTTCATCGATGGCGAACATCTCCTTCTTCTTCCCGAAATCCGAGAAGGGGAGCGCGCTTGCGATCAATGCCGGCCTCGGCAATCTGGGCGTCAGCGTGGTGCAGTTCGTGGTGCCGATCGCGATCACGATGGGGCTGTTCGGCTGGATGGGCGGCGCGCCGCAGTCGGCCGGGATGGCTCCACTGTGGCTGCAGAACGCAGGCTTCGTGTTCGTGCCGTTCATCGCGGCGAGCGCCTTCGCGGCATGGTTCGGGATGGACGACATCGCGTCGATGAAATCATCCTTCGCCGATCAGTCGGTGATCTTCCGCCGCCGGCACAACTGGATCATGTGCTGGCTCTACACCGGGACGTTCGGCAGCTTCATCGGCTTCTCGGCGGCCTTCCCGCTGCTGACGAAGATCCTGTTCCCCGATG
>JAFEFJ010000187.1 GCA_018240635.1 Pseudomonadota bacterium
GCGCGGCCGGCGGCGTGATGCCCCCACCCCAGCCCTCCCCTTGTGGGCAGGGGAATCGCATATGGCGCTGAGGGGTCTTCCGGCGCGCTGAGAGATGGATTCTGTAGGGGGCTTCTGGTTATTGCCGGAGGTCCCGAATGCTTGCGGTTGGGCTGTTTTTTGCGGGTGTGCCCGATCCGCGCGCGAGCAACGCGCGGCACGATTTGTCGGAACTGCTGTTCATTGCCTTTGCCGCCGTGCTGTGCGGCGCGGAGAACTGCCAGGACATGGCGGATTTCGGCGAGGCCAAGCGAGCGGCGCTGGGCAAGGTGCTCAGGCTGGCCCATGGCACGCCGAGCCACGACACGTTCAGCCGGGTTTTCAGACTGCTCGACCCAGCGGCCTTCGAGGCGGCGTTCCGCCGGTTCACCGCGGCCTTCGCCGCCGCCTTGTCCGGCACGGTGGGCCTGGCGGGGCAGGTGGTGGCGATCGACGGGAAGTCCCTCGCCGGCGCCTTCGAGGTCGGCGCACAAGCGACGCCGCTGCATCTGGTAACCGCCTGGGCCGCCGATCAGCGCCTCGTGCTGGCACAGCGGCGTGCGCCGGGACGCAGCGAGATCACGGCGGCGCTGGAGATCATCGGCTTGCTCGATCTGCAGGCCTGCACCGTCACGGCCGATGCGCTGCACGGCAATCGCCGGATGGCCCAGGCGATCCGCGAGCAGGGCGGCGACTACCTCCTGGCCCTCAAGGGCAATCGTGGCCCGCTTTACCACGCCGCCGTGGCGCTGCTCGACGCTGCCCCCGTCGCCGCCGTCACGCGCACCGCCAAGCCCGCCCACGCGCGCCACGAGGAGCGCCGCGCTGCCGTCGTTCCGGTGCCGCAGGACTGGCCCGAGCGGTTCAAATTCAATGGCCTCGCCGCGGTCGCCCGTATCGATGCGCTCAGGAACACCGCACCGAAGGGGGCGGAAGTCCAGAGCCGATATTTCGTGCTCTCCCGCTTGCTCCCCGCCGACGAGGTGCTGCACGTCGCGCGCCGCCACTGGAGCATCGAGAACCAGCAGCACTGGCTGCTCGATGTCGTCTTCGACGAAGACAGCGCACGAGCCCGCAAGGATCACGCAGCAGAGAACATCGCGCTCCTGCGACGCCTCGCACTCAACCTCCTGCAATCCGACACACTCAAGGCCTCCATCCGACGCAAAATCAAACAAGCCGGATGGAAAGACGACTATCTCTTCAGCTTGCTCGCCCAAATGCGATAGCCCTGCCCACAAGGGGGAGGGCTGGGGTGGGGGCCGGAGGCTACGCCGCCGCCTGGTGGGGGATGTCTTTTTCCTTCAGGAGCTGCTCGAGCTCGCCGGACTGGAACATCTCGGTGACGATGTCGCAGCCGCCGACGAATTCGCCCTTCACGTAGAGCTGCGGGATCGTCGGCCAGTTCGAGAACTGCTTGATGCCCTCGCGCAGTTCCGCGTCCTCCAGCACGTTGGCGGTGCGGAACGGGACGTGCAGGTGCGAGAGGATCTGCACCACGCGGGCCGAGAAGCCGCATTGCGGGAACATCGCGGTTCCCTTCATGAACAGCATGACCGGGGCTTCGTCGATCTGGGCCTGGATGCGGCCGTGGATGTCGTCGCTCATCGCAAGGTTCCTATGCGGGTCTTATTCGGGGGCGGAGGTTTGCAGGGCCAGGGCGTGCAGTTCGCCGCCGACCCGGCCGCGGAGCGCGGCATAGACGATCTGGTGCTGCTTGACGCGGGAGAGGCCGCGGAACTGGGCGGAGACGACGGTGGCGGCGTAGTGGTCGCCGTCGCCCGCGAGGTCTTCCACGTTCACGATGGCATCCGGCAGCGCCGCCTTGATCAAGGCTTCGATCTCGTTGGCCGCCATCGCCATGAAGTGTATCCCCCTGCCCCGTCCGGCCCGTGCCCGGCCGCCGGAGGCTATCCCGCGCGCTCCATGAGGGCGGGCAGGACTCCTTCATGCGCGGCGCACAAGCTGGCGACCGATATGGTTCCGCCGTCGGGCAGTGTCAAATCCTGCCCGCCGCTGGTGCCGATCTTCATCGCCGGCACCCCGGCGGCCTCGGCCACGCGCAGGAAGGCGGCGGCATCGGGCACCGCGAGGACGTAGCGGCCCTGGTCCTCGCCGAACCAGAAGGCGTGGCTCGGGATGTCGCGCGGGCCGGCGGGCACGCGGGCGCCGACGCGGCCGGCCATCGCCATCTCGGCGACCGCGACCAGCAGCCCGCCGTCGGAGACGTCGTGGCAGGCGCGCACGGCGCCGGCCTGGATCTGGGCGCGGACGAAATCGCCCACCGACTTCTCGGCGGCGAGATCGACGGGCGGCGGCGCGCCATCTTCCCGGCCGGCGATTTCGCGCAGCCACAGCGACTGGCCGAGCCAGCCGCGCGTCGCGCCGACCACCACGAGGTCGAGCCAGGGCGAGAGCGCCATGCCGACCGCCTTGGCCGCGTCGTCCAGCACGCCGAGGCCGCCGATGGCGGGGGTGGGCAGGATGGCGCGGGCCTCGCCGTTCGGGGCGCGGGTTTCGTTGTAGAGGCTGACGTTGCCGCTCACGACCGGGAAATCCAGCGCCTCGCAGGCCGCCGCCATGCCGCGGATCGCGGCGGCGAACTGGCCCATGATCTCCGGGCGTTCGGGATTGCCGAAGTTCATGTTGTCGGTGACCGCGAGCGGGCGGGCGCCGACGGCGGTGATGTTGCGCCAGGCTTCCGCGACCGCCTGCATCCCGCCCATTTCCGGGTCGGCGGCGCAGTAGCGCGGCGTGCAGTCGGTGGTGAGCGCGAGCGCGCGTGCATGGCCCTCGATCCGCACCACGGCGGCGTCCGCCGCGCCGGGGCGCTTCACGGTCTGGCCGCCGATGGTGCTGTCGTACTGGTTCCACACCCAGGCGCGCGAGCACAGGTCCGGGCAGGCGATCAGGGTCTCGAGCGCGCGGCCCAGGCCGACGCGGTCCTCGATCCGGGCGGCCGCGAGCGCGGGCTGCTTCGGGGTTTCCGCGGTGGGGCGGTGGTAGAGCGGCGCCTTGTCGGCGAGCGGGGCGAGTTCGATGTCGGCCTCCACCGCGCCCTGGTGGCGGACGACGATGCGGCCGGTGTCGGTCAGGTGGCCGATGACGGCGAAATCCAGCTCCCACTTCTCGAAGATCGAGCGGGCGAGTTCCTGCCGGTCGGGGCGGAGCACCATGAGCATCCGCTCCTGGCTTTCCGACAGCATCATCTCGTAGGCGGTCATGCCGGTTTCGCGCTGCGGCACGGCGTCGAGGTCGAGGTCGATGCCGACGCCGCCCTTGCCCGCCATCTCGACCGAGGAGCTGGTCAGCCCGGCCGCGCCCATGTCCTGGATCGCGACGATGGCGTCGGTTTCCATCAGTTCGAGGCAGGCCTCGATCAGCAGCTTCTCGGTGAACGGGTCGCCCACCTGCACGGTGGGGCGCTTCTCCTCGGCATCCGCGCCGAATTCGGCGCTGGCCATGGTGGCGCCGTGGATGCCGTCGCGGCCGGTCTTGGAGCCGACATAGACGACCGGGTTGCCGACGCCCGCGGCGGCGGAGAGGAAGATGCGGTCGGCGCGCGCGATGCCGACGGTCATGGCGTTGACCAGCGGGTTGCCGTCGTAGGCGGGGTGGAAGTTGATCTCGCCGCCCACGGTGGGCACGCCCACGCAGTTGCCGTAGCCGCCGATGCCGCGCACCACGCCATCGACGATGCGCCGCGTGCCGGGGGCGGACGGGTTGCCGAAGCGGAGCGCGTTGAGGTTGGCGATCGGCCGCGCGCCCATGGTGAACACGTCGCGCAGGATGCCGCCCACGCCGGTCGCGGCGCCCTGGTAAGGCTCGATGAAGCTCGGGTGATTGTGGCTTTCCATCTTGAAGACGGCGGCGAGCCCATCGCCGATCGCCACCACGCCCGCGTTCTCGCCGGGGCCGTGGATGACCCAGGGCGCCTTGGTGGGAAGCTGCTTCAGCCAGACGCGGGAGGATTTGTAGGAGCAGTGCTCCGACCACATCACGCTGAAGATGCCGAGCTCGGTCAGCGTCGGCGTGCGCCCCATGATCTCCAGGACGTTGGCGTATTCCTCGGCCGACAGCCCGAACTCGGCTGCCAGCGACTGATCGACCTGGCGCTGCATCACGCCGCCTGGGCGAAGGCGGCGGCGAGGCCGTCGAACAGGGGCTTGCCGTCGGTGCCGCCCATCAGGGGATCGACCAGATCCTCGGGGTGCGGCATCAGGCCGAGGATGCGCAGGTTCGGGCTGTAGATGCCGGCGATGTTGCGGGCGCTGCCGTTGAGGTTGGCGGCCTCGCTCACCTCGCCCTGGGGCGTGGCGTAGCGGAAGGCGACCAGCCCCTCGCCTTCCAGCCGGTCGAGCGTTGCGGGATCGGCGATGTAGTTGCCGTCGCCATGCGCCATCGGGGAGCGGAAGACCTGGCCCTTCTGGTAGTGGCCGGCGAAGACGGTGTCGCTGCGCTCGACACGCAAATGGCAGTCCATCGAGAGGAAGCGCAGCCCCGCGTTGCGCAGCAGGGCGCCGGGGAGCAGTCCAGCCTCGGTGAGGATCTGGAAGCCGTTGCAGACGCCGAGCACGTAGCCGCCGGCGGCGGCGAAGTCGCGCACCGCGCGCATCACCGGGGCCTGCGCCGCCATCGCGCCGCAGCGCAGGTAGTCGCCGTAGCTGAAGCCGCCCGGCACCACCACGAGGTCGAGGCCGGAGAGGTCGGTTTCCTTGTGCCAGACCATGCGCGGCTTGCTGCCGGAGGCCAGCGTCAGCGCGATCGCCATGTCGCGCTCGCGGTTGATGCCGGGAAAGAGGACGATGCCGGCCTTCACGTCAGGTCATCCCTCGATGCGGACCGAGTAGCTCTCGATCACGGTGTTGGCGAGCAGGCGGCGGGCCATCTCCTCGGCGGCCTGGCGGGCGCGGTCGGCGTCCGTCTCCGCGAGGTCGAGTTCGATCACCTTGCCCGCGCGCACCTCGCCGACGCCCGAAAAGCCGAGGCCGTGCAGCGCGTGGCCGATCGCCTTGCCCTGCGGATCGAGCACGCCGTCCTTCAGCATGACTGTCACAACAGCCTTCACTGCATCGTCTCCGGGCCCTTGAGATCGCGGGTGCCAGCTTCAGGGAGGATGCCGAGGCGGCGGGCGACTTCCTGGTAGGCTTCCTCGACCTTGCCGAGATCGCGGCGGAAGCGGTCCTTGTCCATCTTCTCGTTCGTCTTGGCGTCCCACAGCCGGCAGTTGTCCGGGCTGATCTCGTCGGCCAGCACGATCCGCATTTCCTCGTTTTCCCACAGCCGGCCGAATTCGAGCTTGAAATCGACCAGCGTGATGCCGACGCCGAGGAACAGGCCGGTCAGGAAGTCGTTGATCCTGAGGGTCAATGCCACGATGTCGTCGAGGTCGGCGGTGGCCGCCCAGCCGAAGGCGGTGATGTGCTCCTCGCTCACCATCGGGTCTTCGAGGGCGTCGTTCTTGTAGTAGTACTCGATGATCGAGCGCGGCAGGCGGGTGCCTTCGGCGATGCCGAGGCGCTTGGCCAGGCTGCCCGCGGCGACGTTGCGGACCACCACCTCCAGCGGGATGATCTCCACCTCGCGGATCAGCTGCTCGCGCATGTTGAGGCGGCGGACGAAGTGGGTCGGCACCCCGATGTCGGCGAGCCGCAGCATCAGGTATTCGCTAATGCGGTTGTTGAGCACGCCCTTGCCGGTGATGACGCCCTTCTTCTGGGCGTTGAAGGCGGTGGCGTCGTCCTTGAAGTACTGGACGAGCGTGCCCGGTTCGGGCCCCTCGAACAGGATTTTCGCCTTGCCTTCGTAAAGCTGCCGCCGACGGGCCATCGGTTATCCCCAAATCGCGGCTGGCATATAGCAGCGCGCCGCCCGGCCCGCCATGCCGGGGGCGCGCATGGCCCGGTTGCCTCGGTCGGGCGGGGCCTGGAAAGGCTGGCGGCCGGCCCTATCCCTGGCGCAGGGGGGCGTCGGTGCGGGCCTGGAGCGACTCGAAGCTGAGGCCGGGGGCCATGTCGATCACCCGGAAGCCCTCGGGCGTGACGTCCAGGGTGGCGAGGTTGGTGTAGACCCGCTTCACCGCGCCCACGGCGGTGAGCGGGTAGGTGCATTTGCGCACCAGCTTGCTCTCGCCGGTCTTGGTGGTGTGGTCCATCACGACCCAGAGCCGCTTCGCCCCGGCGGCGAGGTCCATCGCGCCGCCGACGGCGGGCGCGGTGTCGTTCTCGCTGGTCGCCCAGTTGGCGATGTCGCCGTTCTCGGCCACCTGGAAGGCGCCGAGCACGCAGAGATCGAGGTGCCCGCCCCGGATCATCGCGAAGCTGTCGGCGTGGTGGCAGAAGCTGCCGCCCGCCCGCAGCGTGACGTACTGCTTGCCCGCGTTGATCAGCCAGGGGTCGATCTTGTCCTCGGCCGGCGCGGGACCCATGCCGAGCACGCCGTTTTCGGAGTGGAAGATCACCTCCCGGTCGAGCGGCACGTAGTCGGCGATCATGGTCGGGATGCCGATGCCGAGATTGACATACCAGCCTTCCGGGATGTCCTGCGCGGCGCGGGCGGCCATCTGCTGGCGGGTCAGCGGCTTGAAATCGGCGGCGAGAGCGGTGTCGGGCATCGCTGTCTCCTGAGGGGCGGGTCAGAACCCGCTGGGATCACCGTAAGGGACGTGCAGGACCCGGTCCACGAAGATGCCGGGGGTGACGACGTGATCGGGGTCGATCTCGCCGAGTTCGCGGATGTGCTGGGACTGCACGATGGTCAGGTCGGCGGCCATGGCGCAGACCGGATTGAAGTTCCGCCCGGCGCGCCGGTAGGTGAGGTTGCCCCAGCGGTCGGCCTCCCACGCCTCGACCAGCGCCACGTCGCCGCGCAGCGCCTGTTCGAGGATGTAGGTGCGGCCGTTGATCTCGCGGTGCTCCTTGCCGGCGGCCATCTTGGTGCCGACGCCGGTGGCGGTGAAGAAGGCGGGGACGCCCGATCCGGCGGCGTGCATCCGTTCCGCGAGCGTGCCCTGCGGCACGATCTCCAGCTCGATCTTGCCTTCGCGGTAGAGCGTTTCGAACACCACGGGATCGGAGCTGCGCGGGAAGGAGCAGATGATCTTGTCCACGCGGCCGAGGTCCATCAGGCGCGCGAGGCCGACGCGGCCGACGCCCGCGTTGTTGCAGGCGATGGTGAGGTGCTTCGCCCCGTGCTCGATCAGCCCGTCGATCAGCGCGTTGGGCTGGCCCACGGCGCCGAAGCCGCCGAGCAGGATGACGGCGCCGTCCTTGATGCCGTCCATCGCCTCGGCCATCGACTGGACGATCTTGTTGATCATGGGGCGGCGCTCTCTCCCGGCAACGTACTGCGACGATTAGACCGGCGGGCGGGCCGCGCCAAGGGGCGCGTCGATCGCCGGCGCGGTTGCGCCCCGCTTCGCCGTGCCACTACCCTGCCCGCAAAAGCAAACGAGGGGGACAGCGACCATGCCGAAGCGCAGGAACATTCTGGCCGGTTCGATGGCGGGCGCCGTCGCGGCGCTGGCCGGATTCGGCATCGACCCGGCGCTCGCGCAGGAGATGGGCAAGGTGGCCGGGCGGTCCGACAAGCCGCTGAAGGCCGCCTTCTCCAATGCCGGGTTGCAGGCGACGTGGTGCGCGCAGGGCAAGCAGGCCGCGGAGTACTGGGGCAAGCTGTTCAACGTGGAGGTGACCTGGTTCGACGGCGAGCTTGCCGCCCAGAAGCAGCGCGCCGCGATCGACAACATGGCGTCGCAGAAATGGGATTTCGCGGCGATCCAGGCCTTCGGCATCGGCACGCTGACCGCGCCGGTCAACAAGATGATCGACGGCGGCACCCCGGTCATCGACATGGATACGCTGATCGCGCCGCTCGATACGATCAATGTCCACAGCTTCCTGGCGCCGGACAACGAGTTCATGGGCGCATCCGTGACGCAGTCGCTGGTGGACGCGATCAACGGCGAAGGCACGATGATCATGACGCAGGGCGCGCTGGGCCATACCGGCGCACAGGGCCGCGCGCGGGGCTTCCAATCCGTCGTGAAGAAGTACCCGAAGATCGAGGTGCTGGACACGCAGCCGGCGGACTGGG
>JAFEFJ010000188.1 GCA_018240635.1 Pseudomonadota bacterium
TCGTAGTCGAACGGATTGATGTTCTGGCGCAGCCCTTCCGGGTTCGTGTGGACGCGCAGCTCGAACTTGTACAGGTCCGCGGTCCAATCGCGGAACGTGATCATGTCGCGGAACTTCCACTTCGTATCGATGTGGAGCAGCGGGAACGGCGGGCGCGCCGGCGCGAACGCCTTGCGCACCAGATGCAGCAGGACCGAGCTGTCCTTGCCGATCGAGTAGAGCAACACGGGCGTCGCGGCCTGGGCGGCGACTTCGCGCAGGATGTGGATGCTTTCGGCTTCCAGCGCGTGCAGATGCGCCGGGCGGCCGTCGGTGGTGACTGCTGTCATCGGAGGTGGAGGTCCTGCAAATGCGCCGGATGGCGATGGGCTCGGCGAGGCATACTCGCGAAATCCTTCCTCAAAACCGGCCGGCATCGGCCGGCGCTCAAAACGGCATCAGGCCGGGTGCCGGAGCACCCGGGACAATGGCGGATGTCCGGTCGCGGCCGGACCCGGCAACGCTACGCAAAAATCGTTCCGCAACGGCGCGGCGGCCGGGTCTTCCCTTCCCGCGACCGCTGCGCGCCAGATAATGGCGGCCTGCATCGCACAAATCCGTACGGAAGGTCTATGATCTTCGTCACTATTTTCTCACCGGCGGCGCACTTCCCAGCCGGCGGTACGCGGACGCGGGATCGTCGGGATGAAACATTGCAACATCTGGAAACGATCGGACAAAAAAACGCCGGCCCGCCGATACAACCGACAGGCCGGCCAAACGAAATGCTGAAATAGCGCGGTCGAGAAAGGCCGGTATTTGCAATAGAAGAAGTGAAGGGACATTACCCGATTGTGCAGCGCAACGCCATTGCCAAATCTTAAGGACCGGGCCGAAATGCCCCTCCTCACGCACTGGTGATCAATTTGGGCGTATCGGATCAATTTTTGCACATCGCGTTACATAGGTTACATCCAGCACCCGTTACCGCTTGCGCCCGGAAGCGGCGCCGCGCGAGGTGAACATCCTCTCGATTCAGTCCTGGGTCGCCTACGGCCATGTCGGCAATGCCGCCGCCATGTTCCCCCTACAGCGCCTGGGCGCGGAGGTCTGGGCGGTGAACACCGTGCAGTTCTCCAACCACCCCGGCTATGGCGGCTTCACCGGCGACGTGTTCTCGCCCGCCTCGATCCGCGCCCTGGTGGACGGCATCGCCGCCCGCGGCGCGCTTGCCCGCTGCGATGCGGTGCTGTCCGGCTACATGGGCGATCCCGGCATCGGCGAGGCGGTGCTGGACGCCGTCGGCCGCACCCGCGCCGCCAACGCCGCCGCGCTCTATTGCTGCGACCCGGTGATCGGCGACGCGGGCCCCGGCGTCTATGTCCGCCCCGGCATCCCGGAGCTGATCCGCGACCGCGCGCTGCCGATGGCCGACCTCGCCACCCCCAACCGGTTCGAGCTGGAACACCTCACCGGCCTCTCCTGCGCCACGCTCGCCGGCGCCCGCCGTGCCGTCGCCGCCCTGCAGGACCGGATGCGCCCCGCCGGCCCACGCGCCGTGCTCGTCACCAGCCTGACCACCGACGAAACCCCGGAAGGCAGCCTCGACCTCCTCGCCGCCGAGGCGGAGGAGTGCCACCTGCTGCGCACCCCCCTGCTCGCCTCCACCGCCAACGGCGCGGGCGACGCCATCGCCGCCCTGTTCCTATTCCACCGCCTCGCCACCGGCTCGACCCGCGCCGCGATGGAGGAAGCCGCCGCGTCGATCCACGGCCTGCTCGCCCGCACCGCCGAGGCCGGATCGCGCGAGCTGCTGCTGGTGCAGGCGCAGCAGGAATTCGTCGCCCCGACCCGCCGCTTCGCCGCCGTGCCGTGCTGACACCGGCGCGGGTCCCCCCATGCGCTTTCTGAGAACCTACTGGCGCGTCATCCTGCTGCTCGGCCGCGACCTGCGGCTCGCGGTGCTGCTCGCCTTCGCCAACTTGATGGTGGCCGGGCTGCAATTCCTGGACCCCGTGCTGTTCGGCCGCGTGGTCGGGCTGCTGGCCGACGCCGCCAACCTCTCGCCCGGCGCCTTGTGGGACCGCGCCACCACCGTGCTCGGCATCTGGGGCGCGGTCGGCATCGCCGGCATCGGCGTGAACATCGCCGTCGCGCTGCAGACCGAGCGCCTCGCCCACCGCAACCGACTGCAGGCGATGAGCCGCTTCTACGGCCACGTCCTGAACCTGCCGCTATCGTTCCACGGCGACACGCAGTCGGGCCGGCTGATGAAGACGATGATCTCGGGGTCGGACGGGCTGTTCGGCACCTGGCTCGTCTTCTTCCGCGACCAGCTCTCCACCTATCTCTCGGTGATTGTGCTGCTGCCGCTCACGCTGTTCATGAACTGGCGGCTGGCGCTGGTGCTGATCGTGCTGGTCGTGGTGTTCGTCACGGTCACCATCGTCGTCATCCTGCGCACGGAAGCCGGACAGCGGCAGGTGGAGCGCTACAACACTTCTCTCGCCGGCGCCGCGCAGGACGCGCTCGCCAACGTCGTGGTCGTGCAGTCCTTCACCCGCCTGTCGGCCGAGGCGCGGCTGTTCGGCGACATCGCGCGCGAGGTGATCCGCCACCAGTTTCCCGTGCTGAACTGGTGGGCGGTCGTCAACGTGATGACGCGCGCCTCCTCCACGCTCGCGGTCATCTCCATCGTCGTCATCGGCACGCTGCTGAGCCTGCGCGGGCAGGCGACGGTGGCCGAGATCGTCAGCTTCATGGGCTTCGCCACGCTGCTGATCGGCCGGCTCGAATCGGCCGTCTCGTTCATCGCCTCGCTGTTCTTCCGGATGCCGTCGATCGAGGACTTCTTCGCCGTGCTGGATGCGAAGGGCTCGGTCGCCGAGAAGCCGGGCGCGCCCGCCCTCGTCGTGACACAGGGCGAGGTGGCGTTCGAGGACGTGGGCTTCGCCTATCCCGGCGGCCCGCCGATCCTGAACGACGTCTCCTTCGTGGCGAAGCCCGGCATGGCGGTCGCGCTCGTCGGCCAGACCGGCGCGGGCAAGTCCACCACCATGTCGCTGCTGCAACGCCTGTGGGACCCCACGCAGGGCCGCGTCACGATCGACGGGCAGGACCTGCGCGACGTCTCGCTCGAAAGCCTGCGCGCGGCGATCGGCGTGGTGTTCCAGGATTCGATGCTGTTCAACCGCACCATCGCCGACAACCTGCGCATCGGCCGCCCCGGCGCGACCGACGAGGAGCTGGAGCGCGCCTGCCGGATGGCCGACGCGCACGACTTCATCGTCCGCCAGAAGAACGGCTACCAGACGATGATCGGCGAGCGCGGCACCACGCTCTCGGGTGGACAGAAGCAGCGCCTCGCCATCGCCCGCGCGCTGCTCAAGGACCCGCCGATCCTGATCCTGGACGAAGCCACCAGCGCGCTCGACGCCGCGACCGAGGCGCGCGTCGGCCGTGCGCTGCGCGCGCTGATGGCGGGCCGCACCACCTTCATCATCGCCCACCGGCTCTCCACCGTGCGCGACGCCGACGAGATCCTGGTCTTCGACGCCGGCCGCATCGCCGAACGCGGCAGCTTCGATGCGCTCATCGCGCAGGGCGGCGTCTTCGCTGACCTCGTCAGCACCCAGCTCGCTGCGGCTCCTGCCTCCGCCGGCGCGGGAGGACGCAGCGCCGCGTAATGCGGGCGGAAACTTGCCCTGCTGTTTCGATTGAACGACACTCGGCACTTGCGTCCCAATCGTCGGAGGAAACGGCACGATGCGCCCCAACCGCCTTCGTCAGAAGCTGAACGCCGGTGAAGGCACGATCGGCACGCATATCCTGTCCTGCTGGCCCACGCTGGTGGAGCTGATCGGCGATGCCGGGAACTACGACTATGTCGAGTTCACCGCCGAATACGCGCCCTTCACCATGCACGACCTGGACAATCTCGGCCGCGCGTTCGAGCTGAAGAACCTCGCCGGCATGATCAAGATCGAGCAGAAGCAGTACACGCACCAGGCGATGCGCGCGATCGGCTCGGGCTTTCAGAGCGTGCTGTTCGCCGACATTCGCACGGTCGCCGACGCCCAGGCGGCAGTCGCCGCGGTGCGCGCCGAAACGCCGGGCACCGGCGGACGCCTCGGCGTGGGGATGCGGCGCGACGTGGGCACGGTGCTGGAAGGCGGCTCGCCCGCCTATGTCGATGCGCTGAACGAGGTGGTCATCGCCATCATGGTCGAGAAGCGCGAATGCGTGGAGGACCTGGAGGCGATCCTGTCGGTGCCTGGCATCGACATGGTGCAGTTCGGATCGTCCGACTATTCCATGAGCCTCGGCCTGACGGGACAGCGCTCGCATCCGGACGTGGTGAAGGCCGAGCGCAAGACGATCGAACTGGCCCTGAAGATGGGCAAGAACCCGCGCATCGAGCTGGCCGACATCGCGGGCGCGAAGCCGTATCTGGAAATGGGCGTGCAGCATTTCTGCATCGGCTGGGACGTGCGCATCCTCTACAACTGGTGGCGCGACAACGGCGCCGGAATGCGGGAAATGCTGTCCGGCAAGGCCGCGTCCGCCCCCGCGCCGCAACCGGCCAAGACCGGTACCTACTGACGCAACGGCCTCTGGGCAGGGCGGCCGTTCCCCGCCCGGCCCGGCATGGTATCGTTCGGCACGAAACGCCGGCCACCATGCATGGGAGGAACCGATGTCCGACGCCCCGGCCGCGACGCCGCTCCCCGCCCAACCCTTCGCCGCCCGCATCCGGCCCATCGCGACTGACGAACCGTTCCGCTGGCTCGCCGCCGGGTGGAACGACTTCCGCCGCGCGCCGGTGGTCGGCCTGTCCTACGGCCTCGTATTCGTCGCCATCGGGCTCGCGCTGACCGGCGCGCTGTTCGCCGCCGACATGGTCTATCTGTTCCTGCCGCTTGCCACCGGCTTCATGCTGATCGGCCCGGCGCTGACCATCGGCTTCTACGCCATCAGCCGCGACCTCGCGGATGGAAGGGCGCCCAGCCTCGGCCGCGCGCTCGGTGCCTTCCGCGCCAATCCGGGGCCGCTGTTCTCGCTGGGGCTCGTGCTGCTGATCCTGTTCGTGCTGTGGATGCGCTTCTCCGCGCTCGCCTTCGCGCTCGCCTTCCCGCTGCGCGTCGGCGCGGATCTGCAATCGCTGATGAACGCGATGCTGTTCACCGGCGGCGGGCAGACCTTCGCAATCTTCACCCTGCTGCTCGGCGCCGGGTTCGCCGCGCTGGTGTTCGCGGGCGGCGCCTTCGCGCTGCCGATGCTGCTCGACCGGCAGGCCGGGATCGTGGAGGCGATCGCGACAAGCTGGCTCGCGGTCACTGCGAACATCCCGGCGATGGCGGTCTGGGCCGCGATCCTCGTGCTGCTCACCGCAGCCGGGATGGCCGCCGGCTTGGTGGGCCTCGCCGTCACCCTGCCGCTCGCAGGCCATGCCACCTGGCACGCCTACAAGGCGACGATCCGGCTGCCCGCAGCCCCGGCGCACGATCCCTCCGTGGCGGCTTGACCTGCATCACAGCAATTAGGGCGGGAGCCGCCGCAAGGTAGGCGTCTCATTCCGCCCCGGAGCCCCGCCTGAATGCCCCGCTTCCTCCTGCTCGGCTGGATCGTCGCCGGCCTGCTCGCGGGCGGGGCGCTGTGGCTCGCGGGCATGGCGGACGCGGCCACCTGGGTGTGGTCCGCTGCCGCGCTGCTCGTCGCGCTGCATGTCGCCGTCGAGGTCGCCCGCTCGCTCTGGAGCGGCAAGCTCGGCGTCGATGTCATCGCGCTTGCCGCCATCCTGGGCGCCGTCGCGCTGCAAGAGGCGCTGACCGCCGCCATCATCGGCCTGATGGTCGCGGGCGGCGAGGCGCTGGAAGCCTGGGCCGAGGGCCGCGCGACGCGCGCCCTGTCGGACCTGATGGCCCGCGCGCCGCGCCGCGCCTCGCGCATCATCGATGGCGCCATCGAAGACATCGAGGTTGCGCGCATCGCACCCGGCGACGTGCTGCTCGTCCGCCCTGCCGAGACCGTGCCCGCCGACGGGGTGCTGGAAGACGCCGCCGCAACGCTGGAAGAGGCGGTGCTCACCGGCGAACCGCTGCCCGCGGGCTACGCGGCCGGAGCGGCGCTGCGCAGCG
This sequence comes from Pseudomonadota bacterium, assembly GCA_018240635.1. Classification (GTDB taxonomy): domain Bacteria; phylum Pseudomonadota; class Alphaproteobacteria; order Acetobacterales; family Acetobacteraceae; genus JAFEFJ01. The sequence goes on from JAFEFJ010000188.1 coordinate 6,117, forward strand.
GCGCCGTCAACGCGGGCGCCACCTTCCGGATGCGCGCCACCGCCGATGCCGAGGCCAGCACCTATGCCGCCATCGTGCGCCTCACGCGCGCCGCCGCAGAAACCCGCCCGCCACTGGTGCGCCTCGCCGACCGCTGGGCGCTCGGCTTCCTGCTGGCGACGGCGCTGCTCGCGGGCGGCGCCTGGGCGCTGACCGGCGCGCCCACGCGCGCGCTCGCGGTCCTGGTCGTCGCCACCCCCTGCCCGCTCATCCTCGCCGCCCCCATCGCGCTCGTCGCGGGGATCGGGCGGGCGGCGCGAATCGGCGTGGTGGTGAAGGGCGGCGGCGCGCTGGAGCGTCTGGCGCGGATCTCCACCGTCATGTTCGACAAGACCGGCACGCTCACGCCGGGCCGCCCGCGGCTTGCCGCCATCGATGCCAATCCCGCGGTCGGGCGCGACCGCGCGCTGACGCTGGCCGCGACTCTCGCGCAGGGCTCCACGCACCCCGTCTCGGCGGCGCTCGTATCGGCGGCGCACCAGCGCGGCCTCGCGCTCGGCGTGCCGGAGGTCGTGGAGGAAGTCCCCGGCGGCGGCCTCGTGGGCCGCGTCGATGGCGCCGATCTAGTGCTGGGCGCCGAAGGCTTCGTCGCCGCCCACGGCCTTTCTCCCTCGCCCGGCCAAGGCGCGGCGGCGGCCGAGGTGGTGGGCGCGGCCGGGTCCGTCGCCTGGCTCGGCGTCGCCGGGCGCATCGCCGCCGCCTTCGTGATGGCCGACGGGCTGCGCCCCGAAGCGCCGCTCGCGGTCCGCGCGCTGCGCACCCTGGGCATCGGCCGCATCGTCATGGTCACCGGCGACCGCCCCGCCGCCGCCGCCTCCATCGGCCGCGCGCTGCGGCTCGACACGGTGCTGGCGGACTGCTCGCCGCAGGCCAAGATCGACGCCGTCCGCGCCGAGGCGGCGCGCGCGCCCACCGCGATGGTGGGCGACGGGGTGAACGACGCGCCCGCGCTCGCCGCCGCCGATGTCGGCATCGCAATGGGCGCGCACGGAACCGCCGCCGCCGCCGAGGCGGGCGACGTCGTGCTGCTGGTGGACCGGCTGGACCGCGTCGCGGAGGCCATCGCCATCGCCCGCCGTTCCCGCCGGATCGCGTTGCAGGCCATCGCGCTGGGAATGGGCCTCTCGGGGGTCGCGATGGCGGCGGCGGCGGCCGGATTCCTCGTCCCGCTCGCGGGCGCGCTCGTGCAGGAGGCGATCGACGTCGCGGCGATCCTGTTCGCGCTGACCGCGCTGCGCGCGCCGCGCGGCGGGGCCGGGATACGCACGATGCGGACGGAGGCCGGACTCGCGGAGCGGCAGGCCGAGCACGCGGGGCTCCGCCGCCTCGCCGAGGAGGTGCGCGCGGCAGCGGAGGAAATCGGCGACAGCCCCGCTGCGCTGCCCGCCCTGGTCGGCCTCGAAGCTCGCCTGCGCGCCGAGGTTCTGCCGCACCAGCGCGCCGAGGAAGCCGATCTCTACCCGGGCGCCGCCCGCCGCCTCGGTGGCCAGGACCCGATGGGCCCGCTGATCCGGATGCACACCGAGATCGAGGCCCAGATCGCCCGCATCGCCGCCCTCACCGCGATGGCGGGCGAACCCGACGGCTGGCCGCGCGCCGCCCCCGCGCTGCGCCGCACGCTGTTCGCCCTGGAGGCACTGCTCACGCTGCACCTCTCCGCCGAGGAAGAGGCGCTGGCCGGACTCGCGGGCCCTTCGTCCACAACCGTTTAGGGCCCGCCGGGCAGCATCGGCATCGCACGCCCGCCGGCGGACACAGCAACCGTTCCTGGCGCGCATCCAAGACGCCCGCAATCATGAGTTGTGCGAAACCGGAATATTGCTTGATCGCTCCGTCAATAGCGTCCAGGAATCTTCCTCCAGAGCAGACTTTTTACGCGGCATGTACTAAAAAAGGTGATTCAAGC
>JAFEFJ010000189.1 GCA_018240635.1 Pseudomonadota bacterium
CCGAACGTCTATCTGATGGACCAGTTCAGCTCGCAGATCCGCGTCTACCGGCCCATCGCCGTCGATAAGACCGAAGTCACCATCTACTGCATCGCGCCGAAGGGCGAGGCGCCGGACGCGCGCGCCCGCCGCATCCGCCAGTATGAGGACTTCTTCAACGCCTCGGGCATGGCGACGCCTGACGATCTGGAGGAATTCCGCGCCTGCCAGTTCGCCATGCAGGGACGCGCGGCGCGCTGGAACGACATGTCGCGCGGCGCCAAGCACTGGATTGAAGGCGCCGACGAAGCCGCCGAGGCGATCGGGCTGAAGCCGCTGATGAGCGGCGTCCGCACCGAGGACGAAGGGCTGTTCGTGGTTCAGCACAAGCACTGGCAGCAGGCGATGCAGCGCGCGCTCGCCGCCGATGCCACCCAGGACTGAGGGAGGGAACGATGTCCGACATCATGGAACGCCCCACTGCCGCGAGCAGCTTCGGGATCGAGGACGCGCGCCGCTTCCTCTACCGCGAAGCCCGCGCGCTTGACGACAGGGACTGGGACGCCTGGCTCTCCTGCTACGCCGCCGACGCCGAGTTCTGGATGCCGTCCTGGGACGACGACGACCGTCTCACCGAGGACCCGCAGAGCGAAATCTCGTTGATCTGGTACGGCAACCGCGGCGGCTTGGAAGACCGCGTGTTCCGAATCCGGACCGAACGTTCCAGCGCGACCAGCCTGCCGGAGCCGCGCACGTCGCACAACATCGGCAACGTCGAGATCATGTCGCAGGCGGAGGGGCTGACCACGCTGCGCTTCAACTGGGTGACCTACAGCTATCGCTACCGCATCGTGGACACCTATTTCGGCACATCGTTCTACACGATCGACACGCGCGGCCCCGCGCCGCTCATCCGGCGCAAGAAGGTGGTGCTGAAGAACGACTACATCCACCACGTCGTCGACATCTACCACATCTGACCGTCGCAAAGGGGGGGCGGCATCATGCCATACTCGATCGCGCTGAACTTCGAGGACGGCGTCACGCGGTTCGTGGACTGCCGCGACGGCGACACGGTTGCGGATGCATCCTACCGCGCGGGGATCAACATTCCGCTCGACTGCCGCGACGGCGCCTGCGGCACCTGCAAGTGCCGAGTGGAATCCGGACGCTTCGATGGCGGCTCCTATATCGAGGACGCGCTGACTGGCGAGGAGGCGGCATCGGGTTTGGCGCTCGCCTGCCAGATGCGCCCGCATACCGACCTCGTGCTCGCCATCGCGGCGTCGTCGGATGTGTGCAAGACCCGCGGCCAGAGCTTCGCGACGACGCTGCGCGCGGTGGAGCGGCTATCCCCGACCAGCATCGCCTTCACGCTCGATAAGCCCGCCGGCCTCGCCTTCCTGCCCGGGCAGTACGTCAATCTCGCGATCCCCGGCACCGAGGAGCGCCGCTCCTATTCCTTCAGCTCCGCGCCATCTGACGACACGCTGTCGTTCCTGGTGCGCGACATCCCGCAGGGGCGCATGAGCACCTGGCTGCGCGAGGCGGCCGCGCCCGGCGCAGCGATGACGTTCACCGGGCCATCGGGTGCGTTCTACCTGCGCGACCCCGTGCGTCCGCTGCTGTTCCTCGCCGGTGGCACGGGGCTCGCGCCGTTCCTGTCGATGCTCGGCAAGCTCGCCGCGCAGGGCTGCGCGCAGCCGATGCATCTGATCTACGGCGTCACCAACGACGCCGATCTGGTGGAGATCACGCGGCTGCAGGACTACGCCGCCCGCATTCCGGGCTTCACTTTCACTACCTGCGTCGCCGATCCCGCAAGCACGCATCCGCGCAAGGGGTACGTCACCGCGCATATCGAGCCCGCACATCTGAACGGCGGCGACGTCGATGTCTATCTCTGCGGGCCGCCGCCGATGGTCGATGCCGTGCGCGCCTGGCTCGCCGCGCAGGGCGTGACGCCGGCCAATTTCTACTACGAGAAGTTCGCCCCCAGCGGTGCCGTCACCGCGATCGGCGAACAGCACCGTCAGGCGGCGTGAGGCGGCGATGAACACGTTTCCCGGACGCTTCGCCGGCAAGGTCGCGCTGGTCACCGGCGCGGCGCAGGGCATCGGCCGCGAGGTCGCGCTGCGGCTGGCGCGCGAGGGCGCGCAGGTCGCGCTGGTGGACCGCTCCGATCTGGTGGAGGAGGTTCGCGCCGAGGCCGGCACGGGCGCGCTCGCCGTGACCGCCGATCTGGAGACCTTCGCCGGCGCATCCGATGCCGTTGCACGCGCAGTCGCGCGCTTCGGCCGGCTCGATATCCTGATCAACAATGTCGGCGGCACGATCTGGGCGCGGCCCTTCGCCGAATACGAGGAAGCGCAGATCGAGGCCGAGGTGCGGCGCTCCTTGTTCCCCACGCTATGGTGCTGCCGCGCGGCCCTGCCCGCGATGCTTACGCGCGAAACCGGCGTGATCGTCAACGTCTCCTCGGTCGCCACGCGCGGCGTCAACCGCGTGCCCTATGCGGCGGCGAAGGGCGGTGTGAACGCGATCACCGCCTGCCTTGCGATGGAATACGCCGCACACGGCATCCGCGTCTGCGGGGTCGCCCCGGGCGGCACGGAAGCGCTGCCGCGCCGCATCCCGCGCAACGCCGCGCCGCGTGGCGCGGCGGAGGAAGGCTGGATGCAGGCGGTGGTCGATCAGACCGTCGCCTCCAGCCTGCTGCGCCGCTACGGCACCACCGCCGAACAGGCGGCGGCGATACTGTTCCTGGCCTCCGACGAGGCCTCTTACATCACCGGCGTCACCCTCCCCGTGGCGGGCGGCGATCTCGGCTGACACGACGGCGGCCGGACCGGTTCCGGCCAGAACCCAACGCTGTGGAGGAACCTGCAATGAGCGACAGCCTTCTCGATACCAAGGAAGTCCGGGACTTGCTGATGAAGGTCAGCGGCCTCGACAACGCCGCGGGCGACCTGCGCCTCAAGCGCATCGTGCACCGCGTGGTCGGCGACCTGTGCCGCACGATCGAGGATTTCGACGTGCAGCCCGACGAGTTCTGGACCGCGATGGCCTATTTCACCCGGCTCGGCCAGGCGAACGAGACCGGCCTGCTGGTGCCGGGGCTGGGGCTGGAAACCTTCCTGGACCTGCGGATGGACGAGGCCGAGCGCAAGGCGGGGCTGGAAGGCGGCACGCCGCGCACCATCGAAGGCCCGCTCTATGTCGCCGGCGCGCCGCTGTCGAAGCACGAGGCGCGGCTCGACGACGGCACGGAGCAGGGCGAGGTGCTGTTCATGGAAGGCCAGGTACGCGACGTGAACGGCAAGCCCGTGGCCGGCGCCGTGGTCGATGTCTGGCACGCCAACACGCGCGGCGGCTACTCGTTCTTCGATCCTTCGCAGGCGAAGTACAACCTCCGCCGCCGCATCGAAACCGATGCCGAAGGGCGCTACCGGTTCCGCTCCCTGCTGCCCTCGGGCTATGCCTGCCCACCCGACGGCCCGACGCAGCAGTTGCTCGACCAGCTCGGCCGGCACGGCAACCGCCCCGCGCATATCCACTTCTTCGTCACCGCGCCCGGTCACCGGAAGCTGACCACGCAGATCAACATCGACGGCGACGCCTTCCTGCACGACGACTTCGCATTCGCCACGCGCGACGGGCTGATCCCGGCGGTGCGCCGCGTGACGGATGCGGATGCGGTGCGCGCGCGCGGCCTGAACGCGCCGTACGCGGAGATCGGCTTCGACTTCGTGCTGCATCCGGAAAGCGCCGCCGCGCCCGACACCGTCGTCACCCGGCCGCACGCCGAAGCCGCCTGAAGGCCGCGCCTGCCGCCCCGGCCGCCATCTCGCGCGGCCGGGGCCTGGCTTCCCTTGTTCCTGCCCCGAAGGAAATCCTCCGATGCCAGATACCGGGATCGCGATCCCCGCCGGCCTGACCAGCGATCTCGCGATCGTTTCGATCGATAGCACCATCGTCGATGTGCCGACGGTGCGGCGGCATAAGCTGTCGCAGACCTCGGTCACGGCGCAGAGCTACGTCATCGTGGAGCTGCGCCTGGCAAACGGCGCCGAAGGCATCGGCGAGGCCGCCACGCTCGGCGGGCCGCGCTGGAGCGAGGAGAGCGTCGAGGCGATCAAGGCCAACATCGACGCCTATCTGGCGCCCGCGCTGATCGGCCTCCGCGCCGACCGGCCCGCCGCCGCCGGCGCGCGGATGGATGCCGCGGCCAAGCGCAACAACGCCGCCAAGGCGGCGATCGAGACCGCGATCTTCGATGCGCTCGGCAGGACGCTCGGCGTCCCCGCCGCGCTGCTGCTGGGCGGCGTCGTGCGCGACCGAGTACCGGTGCTGTGGACGCTCGCCTCCGGCGATCCGGGCCAGGAGATCGAGGAGGCCGAGGGCAAGCTCGAAGCTAGGCTGCACGACACGTTCAAGGTGAAGATCGGCGCGCTGACGCCCGACACCGACCTGGCGCGGCTGCGCCGGCTGGCGGCGGCGCTGGGCGGGCGGGCGCGGCTGATCGTGGACGCCAATCAGGCGTGGGACGAAACCACGGCGCTGCGCTGCCTGCCCGTGCTGGCCGATCTCGGGGTGGCGCTGGTCGAGCAGCCGGTGCCGGCCTGGAACATCGCGGCCCTGGTGCGGCTGCGCGCCCGCGCCGCTGTGCCGCTCCTGGCCGACGAATGCGTCTTCACCGCGCACGACATGCTGGCGGTGGCGGCGGCGGGCGCGGCGGACGCCGTCTCGCTCAAGCTGGTGAAGCATGGCGGCCTGCTCGGCCTGCGGCAGGTCGCTTCGGTGGCCGAGGCCGCCGGCATCGGCCTCTATGGCGGCTGCCTGCTGGAAAGTTCGATCGGCGCGGCGGCGCATCTGCACGCCTTCGCGGGCCTGCGCGAACTGGCCTGGGGCTGCGAGCATTTCGGTCCGCAGATCCTGACGGACGACCTCGTGACTGAGCCGCTGCGGTTCGAGGAGTTTCGCGTGCACCTGCCGGACGGGCCCGGTCTGGGCGTCACGCTCGATCGCGGCAAGCTGCGCCGCTACGCGCGGAACTGAGGGAGGCGCGCATGCTCTACCACGTCCGCATGGACGTCCATCCGCCGCGCGACATCGATGCGGCGGCGTTCGACGCGCTGAAGGCGGCGGAGAAGGCGCGCGCGCAGGATCTGCAACGCAGCGGCGCATGGCGCCATCTGTGGCGCATCGCCGGCGCCTACGCGAACGTCAGCGTCTTCGACGTGCCGGATCACGACGCGCTGCACGCGATCCTAAGCACGCTGCCGCTGTTTCCCTTCATGGAGATCGAGGTGACGCCGCTGGCGCGGCATCCCTCCGCGCTCGCGTAGGTTCCGCCCTGGCCGCGAAGGGGCGGTGCGGGCAGCGCCGGATCAGGGCAAAGCCCCCGTCGCGCATCCGCGCCACCATCGCATGCGCGCAATCATCGCAAAGGACACGCCATGACCCCCGCCGTGATCGCCGTCGCCATCACCGGCTCCGTACCGCGCAAGAAGGACAACCCCGCCGTCCCCGTCACGCCGGCGGAACAGGTGGAGTCCACGCACCAGGCCTACGAGGCCGGCGCCTCCCTCGTTCACATCCATGTTCGCAACCCCGACGAAAGCCCGTCTTCGGACCCCGCGCTTTTCGCGCGGGTGCAGGAAGGCGTGCTGAAGCATTGCCCGGGGATGATCGTTCAATTCTCCACCGGCGGGCGGGGGCGCGATCCCGCATCGCGCGGCAATGCACTGGTGCTGAGGCCGGACATGGCCTCGCTTTCCACCGGCTCGGTGAACTTCCCGGCCATCGTCTACGAGAACGGCGCCGCGCTGGTGACGGACCTCGCGACGCGGATGGCCGCGCACGGCGTGCGGCCGGAGATCGAGATCTTCGACCTGTCGCACATCCACGGGGCACGCCGCCTCGTGGAGGCCGGGCTGATGGACGAACGCCCGCATGTGCAGTTCGTGATGGGCGTGAGGAACGCGATGCCGGCGGAGGAGCATCTGCTCGCCATCCTGCTGGGCGAACTGCGGCGCGTGCTGCCGAAGGCGACCTGGACGGCGGCGGGCATCGGCGCGAACCAGATGCGGGTGATAGAGTGGGCGCTCCGGCGCGGCGCGGATGGCGTGCGCACCGGGCTCGAAGACAATATCCGTGTCTCCCGCGACCGGCTTGCTTCGAGCAACGCTGAGCTGGTCCGCCTCGCCACCGCGGCGCTGGACCGGCACGGACGCCGTGCGGCGACGCCGATGGAGGCGCGGCGGATGCTCGGGTTGGCCGCGGCGGACTGAGGGGAGGTTCGAGATCGGTTCCGTGGCTTGTCCGGAACAAGCACGGCGGCGGGGCCTTGACAGCCGGATGGTTCAGCGGAAAGACTGACCGCATATCGAACAAACGTTCGGAATACGAACATCGACTCCCCGACGAACTCGGCGCCTTTGACCGGGAACGCGAAGAACCTGGTGCAGTCCGCGGCGAAGGTCTTCGCCGTTCTGCGCGCGTTCGACGCGGGGCTGCCGGGGCTGACCATCACCGATGTCGCCGCTCGCGCGGGCCTCGACCGGGGCACCGCCTTCCGGCTGATCCACACCCTCGTCGCGCTCGGCTACCTGCGGCCGGTTCCTAACAGCAAGCGCTTCCGCCTCAGCCTCAAATGCCTGGAACTGGGCTTCCTCGCCCTCTCCTCGCAGGATCTGCGCGCGCATGCCGCGCCGCTGCTGCGCGAGCGCGTGCCCGCGGTCGCCGATGCCGGCTCGCTGGGCGTGCTGGACGGGCCCGATGTCATCTATCTGGAACGTATCGACGCCGGCGGCGGGCGTCACGACGTCGATCGCCGGCCCGGCCGGCGCATCCGCGCCTACGGCGCCGCGCTCGGCCACGCGCAACTCGCCTTCCTGCCGGAAGCCCGGCAGGTCGCCATCCTGGAAAGCGCCGAACGGGTCAAGCTGTCCGAGCGCACGCTCACCGACCTCGATGCCCTGCTGGAGCGGCTGCGGCAGGTCCGCGCGCAGGGCTACGCGGTCTCGGACGGCGAGAACGCCTACGGCCTGCGCACCGTCGCGGCCCCGATCCTCGATGCGCACGGCGCGCCGATCGCGGGCGTCAGTCTCACGGTCGATGCGTCGCGCATGCCGATCGGCGAACTCCTCGCCCGCGTCAGGCCGGAAGTGCTGCAGGTCGCCAGGGAGCTGACCGAGGCGGTCCGCCACTCCGGCGGCGCGATCCGCGTGGGCGGACCATGACCGGCCTGCGCCTGCTCGCCGACGACCTGACCGGAGCGCTTGACACGGCGGCCGAGTTCGTCGGCATCGCCGGGCCGGTCGCTGCCTTCTGGCACGGCGCCATTCCGGCGTCGCTGCCCTCCAGCGCGACGCTGGACAGTGGCACGCGGGAGATGGACCAGGGCGACGCGACCGCGGCGGTCGCCGCCCTCGCGCCCGCGCTGGGCGGCGCGGCCATCGCCTTCAAGAAGATCGACAGCCTGATGCGCGGCGCCACCCTGGCCGAAATCGCCGCCTGCATGCGCGCGGGCGGCTGGCGCCACGCCGTCCTGGCGCCAGCCTTCCCCTATCAGGGCCGCGTCACGCGGGGCGGGGTGCAGCATGCGCGCGACGCCCACGGCCGCTGGTCCGCCGTCGGCGGCGACATCGCCGCGGGGCTGCGCCGCCTCGGAATTGCGGCGCGGCGCGCGCTTGCGCACGAACCGCTCGCGCCCGGCATCTCCGTCTTCGACGCGCAGGACGATGCCGATCTCGGCGCTGTCGTTGCCAACCATCGGACCCAGGACGGGCTGCTGTGGATCGGCGCCGGCGGACTTGCGCAGGCGCTCGCCCGGCACGCGCCCGCGCCCGCGGGCCCCGTCCTGCCGGGCCCCATTCTCGGCCTGTTCGGCTCCGACCAGGAAACCACCGCGCGCCAGCTTGCCGCCTGCGGCGCCGACTGGCTCCGCTTGAACGACGGCGGCGCTGCCGACGTGACAGCGCTCGCCGGGCGGCTGCGCGCCCACGGGCGCGCCGTCGCCAGCCTGGCCCTCCCCGCCGGCACCGCCCGCGACGACGCCGCGCGC